>JAGRKZ010000239.1:9222-18974 GCA_020442065.1 Bauldia sp. | reverse complement strand
GTCCGAACGTCCCGGGAGGCCCCGACGATCCGCCCACGGCCACTACGAGCCGTTGCCACGGGATGGCCTTAAGGGCGAGGCGTGCCGGCGTGAAAGACCGCCACAGAGGTGCGCCATCCCCGCCCGGAGCGCGGATGTCGGGTGCCGAAAGTCGCCGCGGCGGGCGCCGGACACGGCGCCTTGAAAAAATGCAAACGAGCGGTGCCGTCCCGGCGCCCGCCACCCCCTTGGGCGAAGGCCCGGGGTTCCGGACTGACCCACACCCCGGCCGCCATCGCGGCGCGGGAACGAGAATGCGTGCCCGCGGAAAGAGCGGCGGCGTCAGTCGGCCCGCCAGGGGCCGAACTCGATGCGGTCGGCGAGCTCGCCGAGGAAGGTCGCGCCCGCCACCCCGTCGATCAGGCGATGGTCGACCGAGAGCGTGAGATGGACGCCGGTGACCACGGCCGGCTGGCCGCCGCGGGCCACCACCGCCTCGTGCTCGCGTCCCACCGCCAGCACCGACGATTGGCCCGGGCCGATGATCGCCTCGAACCGGTCGGCGCCGCCGCGCGACAGGTTGGAGAGGGCGATCGGCACGGGCGCGCCGTCGCCGGCGTTGAGTCGTCCGGACCGGACCCGCTGCACCGCGTCGCGGCGAGCGATGCCGATCTCGGTCAGCGAGCGCCCGGCGAGATCGGCGATCACCGGGATCATCATCCCCGCTTCGACCGCGACCACGAGGCCGATGTCGATCGCGCCATGGCGGATGGCGGCCGGCCGGCCGGCCGCCTCGACGAAGCGCTGCTGCATCACCGGGTTGCTGCCGAGCGTGTCGGCGAGCGCCTGGAGGAAGAAGTCGGTAAGGGTGAGCTTGACGCCCGCCGCGCGTTCGATCCCCGGCCCGAAGTCCGCCCGCGCCGCCGCGATCGCCTCGGTCGAGGCGAAGCGGTCGAGCGTGAAGGCGGGAATGGTCTGGCGGCTGACGGTGACGGTCTCGGCGATCCGTGACCGCATCGCCGACAGCGGCTCGGCCGTTCCGTCGGCGGGACCCGCGAGGGCCGGCGCCGGACGGGGCCGGGCGGGAGCGGTCGCGACGGGTGCGGCGGCCCGGACGGGGCCGCCTGCGGCGGCGAGCACGTCGGCCTTCCGGATGCGGCCGGTCTTGGTGGCGGCGAGGGCGGCGAGGTCGACGCCCTGCTCGCGCGCGAGACGGCGGGCGAGGGGAGACGCCAGGATCCGCGCCGGTGCGGTCGCGACTGCCGGAGCCGGTTTCGGCGCGGTGGCCGGTTTGGGCGGCGGCGGCGGAGGAGATTTGGCGGGTGCGGATGCTGCCTTCTTCGCGGCGGGCGCGGCGGCGCCGGCCTCCGCGATTTCGGCGAGCCTCTCGCCGACGGTGACGTCGGCGCCTTCGGCGGCGGCAATCTCGCCGAGCACGCCGTCGACCGGCGATTCGACCTCCATCGCCGCCTTGTCGGTTTCGAGTTCGACCAGCGGCTCACCGGCCTTGATGGCGTCGCCGGGCTGCTTCATCCAGCGCAGCACCTTGGCGCTTTCCATGGTGGCGCTGAGCTTGGGGACGAGGAAATCCATGCTGTTGCTGCCCCCTCAGACCAGCGCCTTGACCGCCGCGGCGATGCGCTCCGGCGAAGGGATGACGCTGTCTTCGAGCGGCGGGCTGTATGGCACCGGGAAGTCCGGCAGCGTCACCCGCCCGGGAGGCGCGTCGAGATAGTCGAAGGCGGCATCGGTCACCTGCGCTGCGACCTCGGCGCCCCAGCCCCCGACCTGCGCCTGTTCCTCGACGGTGAGGAGGATGTTGGTCTTCTTGACGCTCTCGACGATCGGCCCGGTGATCATCGGGCGAAGCGAGCGGATGTCGAAGACCTCGGCCTCGATGCCGTCCTTGGCGAGCAACTCCGCGGCTTCGAGCGAGCGGCCGACCATGGCGAGGCTCGCCACGATCGTCGCGTCGCTCCCCTCGCGGAGCATCTTCGGCCCGGTCAGCGGCGGGATCGGCCCGCCGATGTCGACCGGACCCTTGGTCGAGAGGAGCGCCTTGTGCTCGAACACCACCACCGGGTTGTCGTAGCGGATCGCGGCCCGCAGCATCCCGTAGGCCTCGTTGGGCGAGGACGGACAGACGATGGTGAGGCCCGGCACCGAGAGCAGCCACGATTCGCCGGTCTGCGAGTGCTGGGCGGCGAAGCGGAGCCCGGCGCCGCCGATGGCGCGAATCACCAGCGGCGCCTTGACCTTGCCGCCGGACATGAAACGGTGCTTGGCGATCGAGTTGACGATCTGGTCGAAGCAAACCCCCAGGAAATCGGCGAACATGATCTCGGCGATCGGCCGGTAGCCGGTGATCGCGAGGCCGAGCGCCGCCCCGACGAAGCCGGTCTCGGCGATCGGCGTGTCGCGCACCCGCGCCGCGCCGAACTCCTCGTAGAGTCCCTGGCAGGTCTTGAACGGGCCACCGGAGGGGCCGATGTCCTCGCCCATGATCAGGATCTTGTCGTCCCGCCGCATCTCCTCCTGGAGCGCGGCAAGGATCGCTTCGCGATAGGTGATCTCTTGCATTGCGGGCCTCAGGCGAAGGTTAGGGCTGCGTAGTCGATGGTGTCGGTGTCCGGCCATGGCGCGGCGGCGGCGCGCTCGGAGGCGGCGCGCTGGCGGGCGCGCTCCTCGGCGATGATCGCCTCAGCCTTCTCCCGGGTGAGGAGCTTCCGCTTGATCAGCGCCGCCTCGTAGAGCTTGAGCGGATCGCGGGCGAGCCAGGCTTCGACTTCCTTCGGATCGCGGTACTTGGCCGGGTCGGTGCGCGAGTGGCCGCGATGGCGGTAGGTCATGCACTCGATGAAGCTCGGCCCCTCGCCGGCGCGGGCCCGGGCCGCGGCCTCGGCGGTGGCGGCGTAGACGGCTTCCACGTCGTTGCCGTCGACCTGGACGGCGTTCATGGCGTAGCCCTCCGCCCGCCGGATGAGGTCTTCATAGGGCGTGCTGTGGTTGATGCGGGTGAATTCGCCGTAGAGGTTGTTCTCGCAGATGAACAGCACCGGCAGCTTCCACACCTGGGCGATGTTCATCGCCTCGTGGAAGGCGCCGATATTGGTCGCGCCGTCGCCAAAGAACGTCGCCGAGAGCTGGCCGCGGCCGTTCATCTGCGCCGTCACGCCGGCGCCGACCGAGACCGGCAGCCCGCCGCCGACGATGCCGAAGGCGCCGATCAGGCCCTTGTCGATGTCGGTGAGGTGCATCGAGCCGCCGACGCCGCCGCAGACACCGGTGGTGCGGCCGAACAGTTCGGCGAACGCGCCTTCCTCGTCCATGCCGCGGGCGAGGCAGTGGCCGTGGCCGCGATAGGTGTACCCGACATAGTCGTCATCGCGGAACACGAACCCGGTGCCGGCGGCGACCGCCTCCTGTCCCTGGCAGAGGTGGGTGGTGCCGTGCACCAGCCCCTCGAGGTAGCTCCGCTGGACCTCCTCCTCGAACTCGCGGATCCGGACCATCATCCGGAACAGGGCGAGCCGGTCCTTGTCGGTCAATGGCTTGACCTTGGTCTTGGCGGTCCTGGTGGTCGTTTTCGCCTTCATGCGTCGTTCCATCGGCTCAAGCGGTCGGAAACAGGGAGAACACTACTGGACGCGGTGTTTGGCAATCACCGCCTCGTCGAGCACCAGGCCGAAGCCGGCACCCTCCGGCAGCTTGTACTGCCCGTTGACGAACGGCGAGCGGTTGGCGACCAGCGTGTAGAACAGCGGATCGCGGTCCGGATGAAAGGTTTCCAAATAGGTGGAATGGGCGATCGAGGCGAGGAGATGGGCCGAAATCTGCGGTTCTTCGTGATGGCCCATTTCGACCCCGAAGGCGGTCGCGGTGCCGGCCACCCTGCGCCATTCGGTCGGCCCGGCCCCCCAGCTCGCATCGAAGTTGCAGACATCGATGGCGCCGGCCATCATCAGGTCGCGGCAACCGGCGCGGCCGATCTCGCTCTGGCCGGCACAGACCGGGATTCCGGTCATGTTGCGTACGGAAGCCATGTCGATCCGGTCGTTGAACCAGCGTACAGGCTCTTCGAACCAGCGGATGTTCTGGTCGGCGACGCGCCGGGAGAAATCGACCGCCTGGCGGAGCGAATAGCCCTGGTTGGCGTCGATGGTGAGGACGAAATCATCGCCCACCGCCGCGCGCGCGGTACGGACGCGGTCGGCGTCCTCCTGCGGGGTGCGTCCGCCGACCTTGAACTTGCATCCGGCGAAGCCGGCGTCGCGGATCTGCTCCATTTCGCGGCCGAAATCGGCGAGCGTCTTGCCCTCCTCGTAGTATCCGGCGATGCAGACGATCGGCAGCGTGTCGGTGAAGCCGCCCCAGAGCTTGTAAAGGGGTACATCGAGGGCCTTGCCCACCGCGTCCCAGATGGCGCTGTCGACGCAGGCCATGGCGCAGGTGCCAAGCTTGCGGTCGCGAAGGATGTTGTAGGTGGCCGGCAGCATCGCCCGCCAGCATCCTTCAGTGTTGAACGCGTCCATGCCGATGATTTTCGGCGCAATCTCTTCGTTGATGATCTTGAGGACTTCGGCCTGGGTCTCGAATTCGTCGCCATTGTAGACCTCGCCGACGATTCCTTCGGAGGTGAACAGGCGCGTGACGATCGTGCAGCGATGGGTCATGAAGTAGTTGCTGCCGCGATAGGTGCGCGGCAACGGCATGGACAGCGGAATGCACTCGATGCGCTCGATCTTCAGGCCGCGGTGTCCGATAGTGGTAGATGCCGTCACGCGACGCCCCTCCCCAGGCAAATGAAATCGTTTCAAATTAGTCCGGCGCAGCGACGACCGTCAAGGCCGCGCGACCGGGCCGTGTCCCGACGTCCCCGCCAGACAGGCTTCGGCGGCGGATGGGGAAGCAGGGCGCTATGCCACAGGAAAGCTGTGCTTTTGCCTGCCGCTTCGGTAGGATCGATCCGCGAAGGGTCGAAGTGCCGCGGGGAACGCTGGTCAGCACTCTGATGATGTCGCCGCTCGAACATGCCGGCAAGACCGTGACCATCCGCGAGGTGGCGGAGGAGGCGGGCGTCTCCGTCGGAACCGTTTCACGTGTCCTCAACGCCCCGGCCACCGTCCGTCCCGCAACGCTCGAGAAAGTCCGCGCCGTCATCGACCGGATGGGTTTCCAGCCCGACCCGCGGGCGCAGAACATGCGCCGACGTACGACGATGACGGTGGGGTTCATCATCAACGACATCACCAACCCCATGCACTCCAACGTCTTCAAGGCGGCGGAGGCCGAACTGCGGCCGCGCGGTTTCACGCTTCACCTCGTCAACACCGGCGGCGAACCGCAGCGCGAGGCGGCGGCGATCGACATGCTCCAGCGCGGCCGCGTCGACGGGCTGATGATGACCATCAATTCCGAGCAGGACGCCGAGTGTCGCGCCCGGCTGGCGACGCTCCGGGTTCCCGGGGTGCTGCTCGACCGCGAGGTCCCGGTCCATATCGACTCGGTGATGACCGACCACGCCACTGGCATGCGTCAGGCCGTCGACTACCTGATCGGGCTCGGCCATCGCCGGATCGCGTTGATCACCGCCGGCACCGACATCTCTCCCGGCCGCGAGCGCAAGCGCGGCTTTGTCGAGGCATTCGCCAATCGCGGCATCCCTTGTCCGGAAGATCTGATCCGCGCCCGTCATCTCTCGGCCGCCTACGGCCAGCGCGAGACGAGCACGCTGCTCCGTCTGGCCGACCCGCCCACCGCGATCATTGCCGGCGGCAATCAGATCCTGGTCGGCGTGCTCCATGCCATCCAGCAGCAGGGGATCGAGATCGGCCGCGACCTGTCGCTGGTCACCTGCGATCGTACCGATCTCGCCACCACCTATCCCGGGCCGCTTACGCTGATCGACCGCGACGTCGAGGCGATCGGCCGAACGGCGGCGGACCTCTTGCTCGAGCGCATGGCTGAGAAGTCGGTCGATCCGCCCCGACGGGTGGTGTTCCCGACCACGCTGATCCTCGGCCATTCCTGCGGACCGCCCCGGCCCCGCGCCGCATGAGGTCCTGACGGACGTCCGGTCTTGCCCCGAGATGCGCCGCCGACCGCGGCAGCGACGCTCAGGGACCAGCCACCACGCCCACGTCGTGCAGCCGCCCGATCTCGTGCTCCGGCAGGCCCAGTGCGCCGGCGAGGATCTCATCGGTGTGCTGGCCGAGCGCCGGCGCAGGCAGCGGTGGCAACCGTGCGACGTCCTCGAAGTCGAGCGGCGATGCGGGTGTGCGATAGGCCGATCCGCCGGGGTGGGTGATGGTCGCGAACAGACCCTCTGAGGCGACGCGCGGGTCGCCCCGCGCCGCCTCGCCGAAGCTCCGGTAGGGGCCCCACGACACCCCGGTTCCGGCGAAGGCGGCGGCGATCGCGTCGAGGCTTCGGGCGGCGAACCAGGGCTCGAGGCAGGCGGTGATCATGTCCCGTGCCGCCCAACGTCCGCCCTCGTTGTCGAGATCGGCGCCGAGGCGCGCGGCCGCCTCGGCGAGCGCAGGTCCCGATCCGGTCGCGTCCTTCAGCGCGCGCCACTGCCGGGGCGTCAGCGCCACCACCATCACCCGTTCGCCGTCGGCGGTGGCGAAGTCGTGGCCGTAGGCACCGTAGAGGTCGTTTCCGGCGCGCTGGCCGTCGTCGAGGCCGAGTTCGCCCTGAGCCAGGCGCCCCAGCGCCCCGGTGATCGCGAAGGCCACGTCCGACAGGGCGAGCCGCACCGCGCTGCCGGCGCCCGTCCGCGATCGACGCCGTTCGGCGGCGAGCAGCCCGACCGCGGTGTGAAGACCGGCGGCGACGTCCCAGGCCGGCAGGATATGGTTGACCGGACGGCGGTCGTCCGCCGGACCGGTCGCCAGCGGGTATCCGGTGGCGGGATTGACGGTGTAGTCGATTGCGCTCGAACCGTCGCGGTTGCCGGTCAGCGTCACGCTGATCAGGTCAGGCCTACGCGCCGCCAGCCGGTTGTGTGACAGCCAGCCGCCGTCGGGCAGGTTGGTCAGGAATAGGCCGGCATCCGCACCCGGGCGGGCGATCAGCGCGGTGACGATCTCGCGCCCCTCGGGCGACTTGAGGTCCACCGCGATCGAGCGCTTGCCCTTGTTGAGGCCCTGCCAGAAGAGACTCTCGCCGTGGGCATCGAGCGGCCAGCGCCCAGCATCGAGCCCGCCGCCGATCGGGTCGAAGCGGATCACGTCGGCGCCGAGCTGGGCGAGGGTCATGCCGCCGAGGGGCACGGCGACGAAGGCGGACCCTTCGACGATGCTGAGGCCGCTGAGAATCCCTGGGGTCATGGCGACGGCAGTCTATCCGAGCCCGCGCCCGTCGCCGACCCTCTCCGGTGGCGTGTGGTCAACCATCGCTGGCGCGCGCGAGCGCACGGCTGCGCTGCCACTTCACCAGTTGGTCGAGGACGACCGCGATGACGATGACCGCGCCGGTGACGAACGTGCTCCACGTCGCGTCGATGCCGAAGAAGATCAGCCCGCTCGAGATCACCTGGATGATCATCATGCCGACGACGGCGCCGATCACCGTGCCGTAGCCGCCGGAAAGCGGCGTGCCGCCGATGATGACCGCGGCGACGACGACGAGCACGAAGTCCGAGCCCTCGTTCGGATCGATCGCGCCGCGGAAGCCGATATACATCGCCCCCGACAGGCCGCAGATCGCCCCCATCAGCACCAGCGTCTGGAGCTTGATCCTGGCAGTGGAGATGCCGGCGAGCTCGGCCGCTTCCGGGTTGCTGCCCACGGCCTGGACGCGATAGCCGAACTTGGTGCGGTGAAGCACGAAATGCATGACGATCGCGAGCACGACGAAGACCAGCGCCGCGACCGGCACGATCCCGAAGAGCTTGGTCGCGACCGCGTTGAAGTAGCTCGAATCCTGGTCCGGGGGCACCACGGCGCGGCCGCTGTTCACCACCAGGGAGAGGCCCTGGAACATCGAGTATGTGCCAAGCGTGACGATGATCGCCGGCAGCCTCAGGCCGACGGAGAGGACGCCATTGAACAGCCCGAGCAGCGCCCCGAAGCCGACACCGGCGAAGGCGGCGATCCACGGATCGACGCCGGCGACCATCAGCAGGCCCGAGAACACTGCGGAGAAGTTGAAGATCCAGCCGACCGACAGGTCGATCTCGCGGATCGCGAGCAGGTAGACCATGCCGACCGCCAGCATCCCCTGGAAGGTGGTGTGGCTGAGGATGGTGAGGAGGTTGATCGGGTTGAGAAAGCGCGGCCGCGCCACGCCGATGATGACGATCATCAGCACCAGCGCGATGATCACGCCCATCTCCTCGGGCATCCGGAAGCGCCGCCGGGAGGGAGATGGCGCCGGCGCGGTACCGGTGTCGGTCATGGCGTGGCCTCGGATCTCTGTGCTGCGGCCGGCATCTCGCCGGTGTTGATGACATGGAGGAGCGTGTGGTCGTCGACGCCGGAAAGCTCGCCGGCGATGCGGCCCTGGTAGAAGACGATGATCCGGTCGCAGAGGCCGGCCAGTTCGGGAAGCTCTGTCGAGGAGAAGAGCACGATCCCGCCGTCCGCCGACATCTTGCGGATCAGCCCATAGATCTCGCGCTTGGCGCCGACGTCGACGCCGCGGGTCGGATCGTCGAGGAGAAAGACCTTCGGCCCGATTTCGAGCCACTTGCCGATGACGATCTTCTGCTGGTTGCCGCCGGAGAGCTGGTTGGCAAGCGTCCAGGGTGAGCGCGCCTTGATCTTGAGGTTGTCGATCTGGCGTTGCGCGCGGGCATAGGCCGGCCCGGTGCGGAACAGCCATGAGCCGCCGGTCTGGGCGCCGACGAATACCTGGCTGATGTTGAAGAGGATGCTCTTCTCGAGCATCAGCCCGTTTCGCCGCCGGTCGGCGGGAACCAGGCAGACGCCGCGCCGCGCCGCATCGGTGGGGCTGCGCGGCAGTCCCTTGTCGTCCGGGAAGGTCACGTCGCCGGCGCGCGCCTTCTGCGTGCCGAACAGGATCGCGAGCAGCGCCGAGACGCCGGACCCCTCGAGCCCGGCCAGCCCGACAACTTCGCCGGAGCGGGCGGTCAGGTCGATATCCTTGAGCGGGCCGCCGGAAAGCCCCCTGATGACGATCCGCTCCTCGGCGCGGCCGGGGACCATCGGCAGCGGCGGCGGGAAGAGCGCGTCGTGCTGCGCCCCGATCATCCCTTCGATCACCTCGGGGATGGTGAGGTCGGCCCGATCCTTGGTCAGCACGTCGCGGCCGTTGCGGGTGATCGTCACCCGGTCGGAGATGGCGAAGACCTCCTCCAGCCGGTGCGAGACGTAGAGCATGGTGTGGCCGCGCGACGAGAGCTGGCGCAGCACGGCGAAGAGCCGCTGGGTCTCGCGATCGTTGAGCGCCGAGTTCGGTTCGTCGAGGATGATGAGCTGCGGTTCCTCGAGGAGGACGCGGGCGAGTTCGACGAGCTGGCGCTCGCCGATCGAAAGGCGCCCGACCGGCGCATGGACGTCGACATGGAGTCCGAGTCGTTCGAGGATGTCGCGGCTTTCCGCCTCCATCCGCCGCGTCGAGACGACGCCGAGGGTCGACGGCTCGTTGTTGATGTAGAGGTTGGCGAGCACCGAGCGCTCGGGAAACAGGCTGAGTTCCTGGTAGACGATGCCGATGCCGCGCTTCCGCGCGTCGTTGGGCGATTCGAAGGCCACGGTCTCGCCGGCCACCTTGATCGTGCCGGAATCGGGATGGACCGCGCCGGCGAG
>JAGRKZ010000239.1:0-9187 GCA_020442065.1 Bauldia sp. | reverse complement strand
ACGGCATGGACCGTGCCGCGCTCGACGGTGAGGTTCATGTCGGCGAGCGCCACCACGCCGCCGTAGCGCTTGGTCAGCTCGCGAACCTCGATCAGGATGTCGCCCGGCATCGGGAGGGTCCTCATGGCAGGAGGGCGATCCGCCGGATCGCCCTCCCCAATTCAACCGCGGGGATCAGCCGCAGTCTACTCGGCTTCCGCCGCAATCGGCTGCATGCCGGCGGTCGGGTTGGCCTGTACCTTCTCCGCCCACGGCTTGTAGTACTCGGCCGTGGCAGCCGGATCGGCGGCGAGCTTGATCGCCTCTGCGAAGCTGATCGGCGGCAGGCCGTTGCCCATGTCGACCGAGTCGGCCGTCACGATCTGCGCACCGGCATCGTAGAAACCGACCTCGAGCTTCTTGTCGTTCTTGATCGCGTCGACCATCAGGGCGATCGGCAGGTAGCCCTGCACGAAGGCGCTCTGGCCGATCGAAACGAAAGCGTGGCCGTCTTGGATCGCCTTGAGGTTCGGCTCGGTCAGGTCGTAGCCGCCGGCGACGAACTTGTCGCCATTGGCTGCGTTCAGCTTGCCGAGGCTGGCGATGTCCGGCGCGCAGAGGCCGATCATCGCGACCGCTTCGGGGTTGGCGGCGTAGAGCTGCTCCCAGCGATTGTAGTTCTCGACCTCGGAGACCTTGACGTCGAACGGCCCGAGCACGGTGAGGCCGGGGGCCGCCTTCAGCGACTCCTGGACACCTTGCGAGCGGTTCTCCAGCACCTGGATGCCGGGGAAGCAGATGCCGACGATTACCGTGCCCTTGGCGTCGGCGCCGCCGAGCTTGTCGACGATCATCTTGCCGAGGACGCGGCCGCTCTCCACCGACTTCTCGCCGACATAGGGAGCATTGATGTTCGTCGACAGCGTGTTGAACTGGACGATCCGTACGCCAGCGTCGACGAGTTCGTTGAGGCCGCGGGTCATGGCCTCGCCCTGGATCGAGGTGGCCACACCCTGGGCGCCGGCATTGGCAAAGTTCTGGGTGAGCTTGAGCTGGCCCTCGGCCTGGCTGCCGGGCTGCTGGGCGACGTCGAGGCCGATGCCATAGTCCTTGGCCGCGGCCTGGGCGCCGTCGATGATCTGCTGGATGAATGGGTTGCCCTGCGCGTGGGTCACGAATCCGAGCGTGATGTCCTCGGCCACCGCCGGCGCAACGGCAGCGGCGGATGCGAGCAGGGTCGCCGCTACAAGTCCTTTGAGTTTGGGCACTTCGTTCCTCCCGGGTTTTGATCAGTCGTGTTTCAGTCCGTACCACCGGCGGTCGGCGGACAGCCGCCGCTCCGCCGTCTTTCCCGCGTTCAGACCGCGGTGAGCCCACCGTCGACCGTGATGAAGGATCCGGTCATGTAGGATGCGTCGTCGGAGGCCAGGAACGCGACCGCGCCTGCGATCTCGTCCGGCTCGGCCCCGCGCCGCATCGGGATGTTCTTGACGTTCCATTCGTAGACGGCCGGGTCGGCGACCAGTTCGCGTACCAGCGGTGAGAGCGTGAAGCCCGGTATCACCACATTCACCCGGATGCCCTCCCGGGCGTAGTCCACCGCCATCACCCGGGCGAGGCCGTGCACGCCGCCCTTGCTCGACGAATAGGCGATGCTGGCGGGTGTCACGCCGAGGATGGCGGTCGGTGACCCGGTGATCACGACCGCGCCGGTCCCGGTAGTGGCCTTGATCGCGGCGACCCCGTGCTTGCACGCCAGGTACATGCCTGTGAGGTTCGAGCTGACGATTTCGTCCCACACCGACTTGGGCAGCGTGTCGACCTTGCCGTCGCGCTCGGCCGAGAAGACTCCGGCATTGGAGACCAGGATGTCGACACGGCCGAAGGCATCGACCACGGCGCGGAATGCGGCCTCCACCTGATCTTCCTGCCCGACGTCGGCGGTGACGGCGACGGCTTCGCCGCCGGCTTTTTCGATGTCTGCGACGGTCGCCTCGGCGGCAGACGTCTTCCAGTCGATGACCGCGACTTTGCAGCCCTCCTCGGCCAGGCGCTTCGCCGCCGCTTGGCCGATACCGGAGCCGGCCCCGGTGACGGCTGCCACCTTGCCCTTCAACCCACGCATCGGCCCCTCCCAAGGTCGTCGCGCTTTGATGGTATCGTTTCAAGTCTTCAAGTCAAGGCGGAGCGGGCCGGTGTGGTTCGACGTGCCGATTTGTTACCGTTTTTCGCTCTCAGGCGATGGCGCGTGCTCGATATCGTTTCAAGTTTGCGGATCGGGCCGGCGCTGCATGTGTGCGACGAAGACGCCCGCGCCGATGATCATCACCACCCCGAGCAGCGTCCAGAGGTCCGGAACGGCGTGGAAGATGAGAATGCCGAGCCCGGTTGCCGAGACGATCTGCACATAGGAGAACGGCGCCAGCACGCCGGCCGGGGCGTTGACGTAGGCGGAGATCATCAGCGCCTGGGCAAGGGCGAAGACCAGCCCCAGCGCCACGATCAGGCCCCAGGCTGTCGTCGTCACCGGCTGCCAGGTGACGACGGCGAGCGGGGTTGAGATCACCGTTCCGGTCGCGAGCGTCCAGATCAGCGTCGTGAACGGGCGCTCGCCAAGCGTGGCAAGCTGGCGCGTCAGGAGCTGGTAGAGCGTGTAGAACGCCGCCGCCGCGAGCGGGAAGAGCGCGTAGTAGGACACGTGGCCGAGCCCGGGCCGCGCCACGATCAGCACGGCCGTGAAGCCGACGACGACGCCGATCCAGCTCGACGGCCGCACCCGCTCGCCGAGCAGCGGGCCGGCGAGCGCCACGATCGCGAAGGGCGAGGCGAAGAGGATCACGGTCGCCTCGGCGAGGGGAAGGTGCCGCACGCCCAGCACCATGGTCGAACTCACCCCGAGCGGCGCCAGGCCGCGCGCGATCTGCCGCCAGGGGTGAGGCGTGCGAAGCAGCGCGCGGCGCTCGGCCGGCGGTGTCATCAGAAGGAGGATCGGCAGAGCTACGGCGTAGCGCGCCCACACGATCTGCCAGACCGACTGCGTGTCGGCGAGGAGTTTGCTCAGTGCGTCGACCAGCGCGAAGACCGCGGCCGAAAGGATGATGAGGACGATGCCGCGAAAGACGTCGGGCGTGACGGGGTTCGACACACGGAGGATCCGGTCGGGAGGCCCGGCTTCATATCATGCCGGGCTGTCGGCCGCATCCTATGCGATCGGAGCCAATGCGTCAGGGTGGCTTCCGCCCTGGTTCCCGGCGGTCGCCGGCAAGGGGCGCCCGCCGCGGATGATCCCCATCAGCGCCATGCCGCCGGCATCGAGACTGCCGGAATTGTCGAGCACCACCACGTCGGGTCCGCTGACGGCGTAGGCGGCCGCCCGGTCGAGGCGCGCGGCAATCGCCTCGGTCGCCTCGCGGTCGCGTCGCCGAAGCCGCTCCGCCAGCAGGGCCGCCGGCGCCGTAACGGTCACCACCGTCACCGGTGCAAGCCGGTCGCGCGCCTCTGCGATCACGGCGCGCGAGACGTTGGCGACCACCGTCCGCCCCTCCGCAAGGTCGTCGGCCACGCTGCGCGGGATGCCGTAGGCTAGGCCGTGGGCGCGCCAGTGGAGGGCAAAGTCGCCGCGAGCCAGGCGGGCCGCGAATCCCGCTTCGTCGACGGCCTCGTGGGCCTCGCTGTCGTCGCCATCGGCACGAGTGATGACCCGGCGAGGAAAGATCACCGCCGGGTCGCCGGCGAGCCGGGCCTTGCACCAGGAGATGAGGGAATCCTTGCCGGCGCCGCTCGGCCCGACGACGAGGATCAGGCGGCCCCGCTGCACGTCGCCCACCGCCGGGCTCACACGACCCGCCGGCCCTGCCGGTATACGGCGCGGACCACCGGCACATGGTCGTGTACGTGCACGTGGACGAGGTCGGCCCGCTTGCCTTCGGCGATAGCGCCGCGGTCGTCCAGTCCGGCGACGGCCGCTGGGTTCGCCGAGACCATGGCGATCGCGCGCGGCATGCCGACCGTCTCGTCGAGGCCGATCAGGAAGGTCGCGTGGATGAGGCTGAACGGAAAGTAGTCCGACGACAGCACGTCGAGGAGGCCGGCATCGACGAGCTCGCGGGCGGCGATGTTGCCCGAATGCGACTTGCCCCGGACGATGTTGGGCGCGCCCATCAGCACCTTCAGCCCGGCCCCGTGCGAGGCGGCGGCGGCGGCGTGGGTGGTGGGGAACTCGGCGAGGGTGACTCCGTGATCGATCGCCTCGGCGACATGCGCCTCGGTGGCGTCGTCGTGGCTTGCGAGCACGATGCCCCGCGCCTGCGCCATCCCGGCGATCGCCTGACGATTGACGTCGGCGACTTGCTCGGCGCGCTCCCGCCGCTTGACGATCAGCTCGTCGAGCTCGGCATCCGAGAGCCCGCCCTTGCCCTGGTAGTAGGCCCGGAAGGCGTCAAGCGAGGTGAACTGCCGTTGCCCGGGGGTGTGGTCCATCAGCGA
The DNA here is from genome assembly GCA_020442065.1 of Bauldia sp. Classification (GTDB taxonomy): domain Bacteria; phylum Pseudomonadota; class Alphaproteobacteria; order Rhizobiales; family Kaistiaceae; genus Bauldia. Next base: position 4,723 of record JAGRKZ010000239.1, on the reverse strand, counting down.
GGCGACGCGCACTCTCGGGTTGTCGACAAAGGCCGTGAAGCTGTCGAGCACGTCGGGCGCCGACACTTCGCAGCGAAGGTGAATGAAGTGCTCGGCCCGCAGCCGGCCGCGCCGCTGGCTGTCCTCGATCGCGCCGGCAAGCGTCTGCATGTCTCCCGGCTCGAGCTTGGTGTCGTCGTCGAGGCCGACCCGGAGCGCGTCGAGCACGGTGGTGATGCCGGAGGTCGCGATCTGCGCATCATGCGCCTGCACCGCCGCCACCGGGTCCCACCGCACGCGCGGGCGCGGTGCGTAGTGGCCTTCGAGATGGTCGGTATGGAGCTCGACCAGCCCGGGAATCAGCCAGTCCCCTTCGAGATCGAACCCGCTATGGCCATGGCCCCGCTCGTCGACAATGGCGATGTCGCCGCCGCGGATGACGACGTCGCCGGCGATCACCTCGTCCGGAAGGACGAGCCTGGCATTGCGGAGGACAGTCTCGGTCATGGGAATCGCGCGAGTGGAGTGTTGAGTCCGGTGTCGCTCAAAGCACGAGTTTACGCAATTGTTGTGACATCAGGTCGACGATCGTGACGGTGATCACCACCACGATCAGGATCGCCGCCGTCTCCGAGTAGTAGAAGCCGCGGATCGATTCGAACATCACCTGGCCGATCCCGCCGGCCCCGACCAGGCCAAGCACGGTGGCCGAACGGACGTTCGATTCGAAGCGGTAGAGTGAAAACGACAGCCACAGCGGCAGCACCTGCGGCACCACGCCGTAGACGATCTCCTGGAGCTTGCTGGCGCCGGTGGCGCGGATTCCCTCGACCGGCCGCGGGTCGATTGCCTCGACCGCTTCGGAGAACAGCTTGGCGAGCACCCCGGTGGTGTGGATGAAGAGCGCCATCACGCCGGCAAAGGGACCGAGGCCGACCGCGACCACGAACAGCACCGCGAACACCAGCTCGTTGATGGCGCGGAAGGCGTCCATCAGCCGGCGCACCGGCTGGTAGACCCACCATGGCGTGATGTTGTTGGAGCTGAGGATGCCGAGCGGGACGGAAGCGGCCACCGCCAGCGTCGTCCCCCACACCGCGATCTGCACGGTGAGGATCATCTCCTCGATGTAGTAGTCGATGTCCTTGAAGTTCGGGCGGAGGAAGCCGCTGGCATATTCGGCCATGTTTCCGGCGTCGGTGAAGAGATTGACGGCCCGGTAGATTTCGGCCGGCGCGAAGCTCCAGGCGAGCGCCAGGGCAAGTCCGCCCCAGACCACGAAGTTGAAGAGCGTTCGCGACCAGTCCCGCGGCGGAAGCGGGACGTCGGCGGCGGTCGGCGCGGTGTGGTTCACGGTCAGTGGCGACGAGTGGACGGCGGGCGACGCGGAGAGGCGTCGCCCGCCAACATTGGCTAGGTCTGGGGGATCTTGGCCATCAGGTCCTCGTACTCGGCCTTCTTGGCCTCGAGGTCCTTGAGCTTGGCGGCCTTGTCCTCGGCGGAGAGGCTGTCATCGGCCTCGACCTGGAACATCTGCTTGGTCAGCTCCATCACCCGGATCGGATAGAGCTGCGCGTCAGACGACGGACGGAACGGGGCCCACTGCAGGCCCGCGAGCACGGCGCGCGCCTTCTCGACCTCTTCCGGCGAGCCCTGCCGGCCGTAGGTCATGAAGAACGTCATCAGCTTGTCCTTGACGTTCTGGTCGAGGGTCTTGTTCCACACGATCGGGTCGGAGGGGATCAGCGGCGACTGCCAGATGATCTTCACCTTGGCGGCGGCGTCCGGGTTGGTGGTCTGGAGCCGGCGGAGGTTTTCGGTGTTGTTGGTGGCGACGTCGACCTGCCTGTTGGCGACCGCCATCAGGTTGGTCTCGTGATTGGCGTTGGTCACGGTCTTGAAGCAGGTCTTGGGGTCGACGCTGTTCTTGGCGAAGACGAAGGTCATCGGCACGAGGAACCCCGAGGTCGAGTTCGGGTCGCCGAGGCCGAAATTGAGGGTGCCGTCGCACTTCAGCACGTCGTCGAGCGAGGCGAGCGGGCTGTCGACGTTGGCGAGCAGGAGCGACCAGTATCCGGGGTTGCCTTCGGAGTCGACCGACTGGGCGAAGATCTCGCCGTTGGCGCGGTCGACGGCCTCCATCGCCGACTTGTTGCCGAACCAGGCGACCTGGACCTTGTCGAAGCGCATCCCCTCGATCACCCCGGCATAGTCGGAGGCGAAGAAGGCGTTCACCTTGAGGCCGGTCTGGGCCTGCATGTCGGCGAGGAAGGGCTCCCAGATCGTCTTCAGGTTCTGCTGGGACTCGGTCGAGATGATGCCGAAGTTGATCTCGGTCGTCTCGGCGAGCGCTGCGGTCGAGACCGTGGCCGCGAGCGCGGCGGCGGCAATGGTTCGGAACGGCAGGTTCATGGCACTTGCTCCTCTCAGGTCCGGCGCGCAGCCGGAGGGGTCAAACGGTGGCGAGCGCGGGTTCCGCCCGCTGCGGCCGCGCCGGCCGCGCGGCAGGCAGGTCGACGAAGTCTCCTTCGGGCAGGATCAGCTGCTCCGAAGCCTCGCCGTAGAGTTCGCGGAGGAAAGCCGGCGTCAGCGCCGAAGATGGTCCGTCATAGGCGACGACGCCGTCGCGAAGCGCGATCGTGCGCGGGCAATAGCGGCGCGCGTATTCCACCTGGTGCAGCGACACCATCACGGTGATGCCATCGTGGCGGCAGATCTCGACGAGGATTTCCATCACCCGCTTGGCCGAGGCCGGGTCGAGCGAGGCGATCGGCTCGTCTGCGAGGAGGAGCTTCGCGCCCTGGACCAGGGCGCGGGCGATGGCCGCGCGCTGCTGCTGGCCGCCCGAAAGGGTCGAGGAGCGCTGGCGGGCGGTCTCGGCGATGCCGACCCGGGTGAGCGCGCGCACTGCCGTGCCCTTCTCGGCGTCGCTGAACCAGCCGAGTGTGCCGCGCCAGCCAGGGATGCGGCCGAGCGCGCCGACCAGAACGTTGGTCATCACCGGCAGCCGGCCGACCAGGTTGAACTGCTGGAAAACGACGCCGACGTCGCGGCGGATCGAGCGGGCTTCGCGGCTGAGCCGCCCGCGCTCCTGCAGCCGCCGGCCGAAGACTTCGATCCGGCAAGGCTCGCCTGTCCCGCGCTCCAGGCCAGCGACGTGGCGGATCAGGGTCGACTTGCCGGAACCGGAGGCGCCGATCAGCGCCACCATCTCGCCCGGCTCGATCGTCAGGCTCACGCCGCTGAGCGCGTGCTTCTTGCCGTATCGCTTGGTCAGTCTTTCGACGGTAACCGCCGGCACGTCGCCACCCCGTATGACCGTTCGCGTCGGCGTACCGCTAACCGCCTTGTCTGACCGTTCGGTCTCGGTTTGGTGACGCTTTGGCGACAGTCCCCGGAGTTCTCCTGTCCGGGCAGTGTCCGGCGGGGCTTGCCGCCTTCCTCATTTCTCGCGATACCCTTGGGGAGCGACATGCACGCAAGGAGCCGTCAAGGCCCGGGGTGTCGTCTCGCCGCACGCGGCCGTCGAGGGGAGGAAAGACGATGGCAGGCATTTTCGATCAGGGTCTGGAGCGGAACGCCGCCAACTATGCCCCGCTGACGCCCGTGGGTTTCGTCGAGCGCAGTGCGGAGATTTTCGGCGACCTGCCTGCCGTGATCCATGGTCGCCGCCGTTACGACTGGGCGACCACCCGCGACCGGTCCGCGCGTCTCGCCGCCGCGCTCCGGCACCTCGGCGTCGGTCGCGGCGTGGCGGTGAGCGCGATGCTGACCAACACGCCGGAGATGATCGAGCTCCACTATGCCGTCCCCGCCCTTGGCGGGGTGCTCAACGCGCTCAACATCCGGCTCGATCCGGTCCTCCTCGCCTGGCAGATGAATCACTGCGAAAGTGCCGTCCTCGTCACCGACCGCGAGTTCTCGCCGGCGATCGCCGAAGCGCTCCGCATCCTCGCCACGGAGCACTGCCGCCGGCCGGTGGTGATCGACGTCGACGACAGCGAATATGACGGGCCCGGTGAGCGGCTGGGAACGCACGAATACGAGGCGCTGATCGCCGGCCATGACCCGGTTGCCCAGCTCGAGGGACCCCCGGACGAGTGGGATGCCATCGCCGTCAGCTACACGTCCGGCACCACCGGCGACCCCAAGGGCGTCGTCACCCACCACCGCGGTGCCTATCTCAACGCCGTCTGCAACGCCGTCACCTGGGGCATGCCGCAGTTCCCGGTCTATCTCTGGACCTTGCCGATGTTCCACTGCANNCAACGGCTGGTGCTTCCCGTGGACGGTGGCGATGGTCGGCGGCACCCAGGTCTGCCTCCGCAAGGTCGAGGCGGCGGCGATTTTCGCCGCCATGCGCGATCACCGGGTCGACCACTATTGCGGCGCGCCAATCGTCCACTCGATGCTGGTCAACGCGCCGGCGGCGCTCCGCGAGGGCATCGGTCATCGTGTCCGCGCCATGGTCGCGGCCGCGGCGCCCTCGGCGGCGATGATCGAGGGCATGGCGCGGATCGGCATCGATCTCACCCATGTCTACGGACTGACGGAGGTGTACGGGCCTGCCGCGGTCTGCGCCAAGCGCGATTCGTGGAGCGAGATGCCGCTCGACGAGCAGGTGCGGCTCAACGGCCGCCAGGGCGTGCGCTATGCGCTCGAAGCCGGAATGACGGTCCTCGACCCCGTCAGCATGCAGGAGGTGCCGGCCGATGGTGCGACGATGGGCGAGATCATGTTCCGC
>JAGRKZ010000238.1:1506-8783 GCA_020442065.1 Bauldia sp. | reverse complement strand
GCCTCGCCATCCCGGTCCCGGCCCGAGAGCTTCTCGAGCGAGAGCGCGATCGAGTTCATCGGGGTCGAGAAGTTCGGCAGCTCCACCAGTGCGAGCAGCAGCGCGGCGATCCAGAAGATCGCGTTGTGGGTGAAGAGCGCCAGCAGGGCCAGAACGGCGACGAACTGGAGCTGCACCTTGTTGGTGCGATGCGCCATGTGCTCGGGCAGCGCGTGAAGCTTGAGATAGACCAGGCCGAGGGAGACGACCGTGACGACCAGGAAGACCGCCATCGCCGTCATCAGCCAGTCGGACTGGCCCGGGCCGGTGACGAAGGACGGCAGGTAGTGGGGCGCCGCGGGGTTCATCGGGGGGTGATCCATCGCGAGGGTCCGGATGCAGGTGTCTGTTCGGTGGCGCCGAGCAGCGTCCAGGCGACCACGAGCTCGTAGAAGACCGAGAGCACCACCGGGCCGAGGAAGAGCCCGATCAGACCATGCGTCAAGGTGCCGCCGATCACGCCGGTCAGGATGACGAGCATCGGCGTGGTCAGGCCGCGCGCCATCAGGATCGGCTTGAGGACGTTGTCGACGAGGCCGACCGGAACGAGCAGCAGGGTCAGGAACAGGGAAAAGCCCGTCGGGTAGGTCATCCAGATCCAGACCAGCACTGGCAGGAGAATGAGGGCGGCGCCGATCTGGACGATGCAGAGCAGGAGGATACCAAAGGCGATCAGCCCGGCGCCTGGGATGCCGGCGACATAGAGAATGATGCCAGCGAGCAGCGCCTGCAGCAGCGCCACGCCGATGACCCCGCGCGAGACGTTGCGGATGGTGGAGCCGGCGAGGTCGACGAAATGCGCACCGCGCGGAGCGATGATCCGGCCGGCGAAAGCACGGGCGCCGGCGGCGAGGCGCGGGCCGGGGAGGAAGAGGAAGCCGGCGATGATGACGGAGACGACAAACTTCAGAACGTCGGCGCTGATCCCAGCCACCTTGGCGACCAGGGTGCCGCCGGCGGGCAGCACAGCGGGACCGTAGCGGTGCAGGGCGTCGTCGAAATTGTTGGCGGCCAGCGACCACGCTTCGTCGATCTGCGCGCCGAGCACGGGCCAGTCATGAACACCCGCGGGAGGCGGCGGGATCTTCAGGGTCCCCGAGTTCAGGCCGGCGGCGAGCCACTGGATCGACTCGGCAAGGCTGGCGGCGAGCACGCTGACGGGGCCAAGCACGGTCACGAGCGAGATCACGGTAATGATGAGTGCGGCGAGGCCGCGCCGGTCGCCGAGATGGCGAGCGAGCCAAGCGTAGGTCGGATAAAGCGCGACCGCGAGCAGGATCGCCCAGATGACGATAGGCAGGAACGGGCGCACCAGTTCCAGCGACCACCAGGCGAAGAGGCCGAGAAAGGCAAGGCGGACGACGAAGTCCGTGGCGTCGGCCTCGAGGCGCTCCTTTTCCATGCGCGGGTCGCGCGTGCCCGGACCGATCACGCCTCGGTCCCCTTCCCGGGCACGGCAAGTCCGGCCTTCCTGAGACCGGCGATGAGCAGCGCGATGAGTTCTGGTGCGACGTGGCGGCTCTCGAGGTCGGCGGCGACGCGTGTTCCGTAGTCGGGATCGACCCCGAGAAGTGCCGCGACTGCCTCCGCCGCCTCCTCGCGCAGACCGAGTTCCGCAGCGGCGACGGCGACGGCGAGGTGACCGTAGGGCACGCTCGGGGCATTGATAAGGCGCGCCGCCGCCAGCGCCTCTTCGAAACGGCCGTGGGCGAAATGCCAGAGAAAGAATCCGACACGGTAGCCTCCGGGCTGCGCCGGGTTGGCGGAATAGGATTCCTCAAGCAGCGGCAACGCCTCTTCCCACCGCGCGAGCATCGCGTAGCGCTGGCCGAGGTCGGCGAGGATCGTGGTGTCGTTGGGGTTGAGCCTGCGGCCGGTCTCAAGCGCTTCAAGCCCGCCCGCGGCATCCGCAGAAAACCAGCGCGACAGCCCGAGGGCATAGTGTGCCAGGCTCGATTGCGGGGCGAGCTCGACGGCGCGGCCGGCGAGTGCCATGGCCCGCTCGTCAGGCTCGAGATCGGGCGCGTCGATCCGGTGCCCGTAGCGGAAGGCGTTGCAGTAGACCAGCGACAGGCAGGCGAGCGCCTCTGCATAGTCGGGCTCCGCCGCGACGGCGCGCTCGAGACCGACGCGCACCGACTCGATCATGTCGCGGTCGAAGGTCCGCCAGTAGGCGTAGAACTGGAGCACCGCGGCATAGCTGCCGAGAGCCTCGGGTGCGCGCCCCTCGGCATCGCGTGCGCGATCCGACTGGATCGCCCCGTAGGGCTGCGCCAGCGCCCGCGCGACGCGGTTCGCCACCTCGTTGCGTAGCGCTATGATCTCCGAGGGCCGCAGGCGCCGCTCGAAGCTCTCCGCCCAGACGGCGCGCCCGGTCTTCGCCTCGACGAGGAGGACGTCGACCGTGAAGCCCTCGGGCTGGAGCGCGGTCTGACCGGTGACGAGGTAATCCGCGGCGAGCTCCCGTCCGGCATCCCCGGGGTCGACGTCGGAGGGGTGGCGCAGCGCGGTCTCCGCGCCGAACACCCGCAGGCCGGTGAAGCGTGTGAGCGCGACGATAAGCGCTCGCGTGAAACCGCGGGTGAACGTAGGGAAAGTCGACTGATCGCCTTCCTCCTCGAAGGCGGTCACCAGTACCTGGGGTGGCCCCTTCAACAAGTGGTGCGGTGCGGCGGGTTCGTTGCTGACGAAAACCGGCGCATAGCCGCCGCGGGGGATGTCGATGCGCAGGCGGCCGACCCGGCCGTCAGTCAGGTAGTAGCGCTCGAGCGAACGTCTGAGGCGTCCCGCCTCGATGCGAACGATAGAATCGACCTGCGGGTCGAAGGTCGGATCCCGGCCGAAGACCTCGGTTGCGATGATATATGCCTTGATCCGGTCGGTCCGACCTTCGAGTGCCTCCTCGACTACATAGGACAGGAAACTCCGGTTGCGGTCAGAGGCGTCGAAATGCGCGGAGGCGAGGATGCGCTTCAGCTCCGCCCGGACGGCGTCGGTCGATACCGCCTGCTCCTCCTGCATCATGATCCGGCCAATGTGCCCGCTCCTCCATCGCACGGAATAATGGCACAGGTGCCACAGGTCCGAAACCGGGACGGGCGCGTTGTAAACAGTAACGTACTTAGGGCAGCTCGCTGACAGCACTGAACGTGAATCGCCGCAGCCTTCTCATCCTGACAGGCAACACGGAAAGCACGGCCCCGGAATCTTCCTGCGATTCCGTGACATCCCGGCCTTCTCCTTCGTACCGGCGAGCCGTCCCGCCGGATTCTACCGCCCAGGGCCGTTCCCGCACGCCGTCCGACCTGGGCAGAGCCGGCCCGGGCCCGAAAGGGCCGTAGTTAACCGTAACGTACTTCGCGGCTTCGTGAGCGGCGCGCAGCCTCAATTGGGTCGTCTCTGCTCAGGGTGGCACAATGGCTGACACCGACTTTGCGCAGACAGGTCTGACACAGGCGGTCGAACGCTTTCCCGCGGCGGCGGCGACGCTGCACCAACTGGCGATGGCCGATCCGCGGTTTCGCGAAATCTGCGAGGAATATGGGCTGGCACAGCACAGCCTCGCCACGTTCGAGGCGCGCCCTGACGCGGCCCGGCGGCCCGAAATCGCCGACTACCGTGTGGTGATCGCCGAGCTCGAAGGCGAGATCGACAGGTTTCTGAAGGAGTCCGGGCAGAGTGGCTGACGATACCGCGCCGGGGGCGCCAGACAACAACCGGGCGACCCGCGTGACCTTGGGGAGGGACGCCGGGGACGAGCCGCCTCGCCGAAAAGGGGCACACCCATGAAGAAGTTCCCGAATGCCTTCACGATCCTCTTTGCGCTCATCGTCGTAGTGGCAGCGCTCACATGGATCATCCCCGCCGGACAGTACGAGCGCACTATGAACGAAACGCTCGGGAGGGAGGCGCCGGTCCCCGGCACCTACATGCAGGTCGAGCCCAATCCGCAGGGGCTCGGCGCGGTTCTGATGGCGCCAATCGCCGGGCTCTACGATCCGGACACCGGCATGGCCAACGCAATCGACGTGGCCGTCTTCGTGCTGGTTATCGGCGGCTTCCTTGCGGTGGTGACCAAGACCGGGGCGATCGACGCCGGGATTGGCTGGCTGCTCAACGCGCTCAAGGGTCGGGAGATCTGGATGATCCCGATCCTGATGACGGCCTTCGCGGTCGGCGGTACCAGCTACGGCATGGCCGAGGAAAGTCTCGCCTTCTACGCCATCGTCCTGCCCGTGTTCATCCGAGCCGGATACGACGCGGTGACCGGGGTCGCGGTGATCATGCTGGGCGCAGGCATCGGCACGCTGGGGTCGACCTTCAACGCCTTCGCCACGGTCGTCGGCTCGAATGCCGCCGGCGTTCCCTTCACCGACGGGCTCCTGCTGCGGATGGCAATCCTCGTTCTCTGCCTCACCGCGGGCATCATCTTCGTGATGCGCTACGCGCGAAACGTGAGGGCCGAGCCGGGTCGATCTGTCGTGGCTGACCAGCGCGAAGATAATATCGCGCATTTCCTCAAAGGTGCCGGCGAGGAAGCGGCCCTGCCCGAGTTCAACCGGACCAGGAGCATCATTCTGGCGCTCTTCGGCCTGACCTTCGCGATGATGCTTTACGGGGTGATCGCCCTCGGCTGGTGGATGGGGCAGATGTCGGCGCTTTTCCTCGGGATGGCGATCGTCACCTTCTTCGTCGCGAAGTTCGATGCGGCGACGAAGATGGACGAGCACACCTTCGTCGACACCTTCGTCGACGGCGCGCGCGATCTGCTCGGGGTGGCGCTGATCATCGGCGTGGCGCGCGGCATAGTGGTGATCATGGATGCGGGCAAGATTACCGACACGATCCTGCACGCCCGTGAGGAGGCGCTGGGCGGGCTTGCGCCGGTCGCCTTCATCAACCGGATGCTGCTCAACCAGACGCTGCTCTCCTTCCTCGTGCCCTCGTCCTCGGGGCTAGCGGTTCTGTCAATGCCGATCCTCGCGCCGCTCGCGGACTTCGCCGGTGTCGCCCGCAGCCTGGTGGTCACCGCGTACCAATCGGCGAACGGCTGGGTGAACCTCTTCAACCCGACGTTCGCCGTGGTGATGGGCGGGCTGGCGATCGGGCGCGTGTCCTACAATCGCTGGCTGCGCTTCCTCTGGCCGCTGCTGCTGATCCTCGCGATCATCGTCGCGGGCGCGTTGAGCCTCGCCGCCATTGGCTCGGACGCGTCACCGACCGCATCGGAACCTGCCAGCGAAGCTCCGGCCAACTGAGGCGGTGGCGACGGTGGCGTCCGGCGCAGATGCTGCGGGCGGCCTCGGGCTCGTTGCCTGCACCGCGCTCGTGGTCGGCAACATGATCGGCTCGGGGATCTTTCTTCTCCCGGCGTCGCTGGCGGCCTTCGGACCGATCTCGCTCGTGGGCTGGATGGTGACGTCAGCGGGCGCTCTGGTGCTCGCAGTGATCTTCGGGCGGCTGTCGCGGATCGTGACACGCACCGGCGGCCCCTATGCTTACACCGAAGCGGGATTCGGCGACTTCGCGGGCTTCATCATCGCCTGGGGCTACTGGATTGCGCTCTGGACCGGCAACGCCGCGGTTGCGGTGGCGTTGGCGGGCTATGTCGGCTTCCTGTTTCCCGGCGTCGCCGCCTCGTCGACCGCGAGCCTTGCGGTGGCACTGATTGCGATCTGGACGCTGACGCTGGTCAACATTCGTGGCGTCGCCGAGGCCGGCTTCGTCCAGGTGGTGACCACGGCCCTGAAGCTCGTGCCGCTGGCGCTGATCGGCTCCCTCGGCTTCCTCTGGATCGACGGCACTAACTTCACGCCGTTCAATACCAGCGGCCAGTCCGACATCGCCGCGATCTCCGCTGCGGCGGCCCTGACCCTCTGGGCCTATCTCGGGCTGGAATCGGCAACGGTGCCGTCGGGGGATGTCATCGACCCGGAGCGGACCATCCCAAGGGCAACCATCCTCGGCGTGCTGATCGCTGCCGCCGTCTACATCTCGGTCACCACGGTTGCCATCGGCGTCGTCACCGCCCCCGAGCTTGCGGTCTCGGCAGCACCGCTTGCCGACGTGGCGGCGGTAATGTGGGGCGCGGTCGGCGGCGTGCTGGTGGCGGTCGGCGCGGTAATCTCGACCTTCGGCACGCTCAACGGCTTCACGCTTCTGACCGGGCAGGTGCCGTACGGCGCTGCGCTCGATCGGGTGTTCCCGCCGCGCCTCGGACGTCTCTCGCGCTACGGCACGCCGGCGAATGCCTTGGTCTTTTCGAACCTGCTCGCCTCGATCCTCGTGGCGATGAACTTCGCTCAAGGGCTCGTGGGCGCCTTCAACGCCATCATCCTGCTCGCGGTGATGTCGAGCCTGTTGCCCTATGCTCTTTGCGCGCTGGCCGAGCTGATGATCCTGCTTCGCACCGGACGAAGCGTCGCGGGGCCGCAGATCGCCAAGGTCGCGCTGCTTGGGGGGTTGGGCTTTCTCTACTCGCTCTGGGCGATCTACGGCGCCGGAGCGGAGACAGTGTTCCTCGGCTTCCTGCTGATCCTGGCCGGCATACCGGTTCACGTGGCCATCAAGTGGCGCAACCGCAACGACATTGGGGAGGAGACCTGACAGATGAAGCTCGGCGTCCATTCGGAGATTGGCAAGCTCCGCAAGGTGATGGTGTCGCGGCCGTCGCTCGCCCACGAGCGGCTGACCCCGGGCAACTGCCACGACCTGCTGTTCGACGACGTGATCTGGGTCCAGAAGGCACGGACGGACCATGCCGACTTCGTGCTCAAGATGAAGGACCGCGGCATCGAGGTCTTCGACATCCAGGATCTTCTGAGCGAGATTTTCCGCGACTCGCCTGAGGCGCGCGCCTTCGTGCTCGACCGGCGGATCACCGACAACCTGGTCGGCCCTGGACTGCGCAGGGTCCTGCGACCCTGGCTCGACGAACTCGATCCGCATCTGCTGGCGCGGCACCTGATGGGCGGCGTCGTGCTCGAGGATGTCCCCGGCGACCTGGTGACGCCGCTGATGCGCGATGCCCTATCGGCGACTGAGTTTCTGGTGAAGCCGGTGCCGAACGCGCTCTTCCAGCGCGACCCCTCCTGCTGGATCTACGGGGGGGTCACCTGCAACCCAATGTTCTGGCCGGCGCGCAAGCCGGAGTCGCTCATTCAGCGCGCGGTTTACAAGTTCCATCCGACCTTTACCGGGAACGAGTTCGAGATCTGGTGGGGTGACAGCGACGAGGA
>JAGRKZ010000238.1:0-1335 GCA_020442065.1 Bauldia sp. | reverse complement strand
ATGCATCTCGATACCGTCTTCACCTGCCTAGACCACGACAAGGTGACCGCCTTTCGCGAGGTGGTCGACGAGATCACCTGCTTCTCGCTCCGCCCGGACGGCAAGGGAGACGTAGAGATCAGCAAGGAGAAGGACCACCTCTTCGACGTCTATAAGACCGCGCTGGGGTTGAAGGACCTGCTCGTGGTCGGAACCGGCGGAAATGCCTTCGATGCCGAGCGCGAGCAGTGGGACGACGGCAACAACGTCGTCGCGCTCGAGCCCGGGGTAATCGTCGGCTACGACCGCAACACCCACACCAACACGCTGCTGAGGAAGGCCGGCATCGAGGTCATCACCATCGGCAGCCAGGAACTCGGCCGCGGCCGCGGCGGCGGCCATTGCATGACCTGCCCGATCCTGCGCGATCCGGCCTACTGAAACACTTCGGGGGAAATGCCATGTCATTCAATCTCAAGGGCCGCAACTATCTCAAGCTCGACGACTTCAGCCAGCGCGAGATGCTCTACCTGCTAGACCTCTCGCGCGACCTGAAGCGGGCCAAGTACGCCGGCACCGAGCGCGAGCTGCTCAGGGGCAAGGAGATCTGCCTGATCTTCGAGAAGACCTCGACCCGCACCCGCTGCGCCTTCGAGGTCGCGGCTCACGACCAGGGCGCGCACGTCACCTACCTCGACCCGTCAGGCAGCCAGATCGGCCACAAGGAATCGATGAAGGACACCGCCCGGGTGCTCGGCCGCATGTTCGACGCGATCGAGTTCCGCGGCTCGTCGCAGACGGCGGTGGACGATCTGGCGAAGTACGCTGGTGTCCCGGTCTACAACGGCCTGACCGACGACTGGCACCCGACGCAGATGCTCGCCGACATGCTGACCATGGTCGAGCATTCCGACAAGCCGCGCACCCAGATCGCCTACGCCTTCCTCGGCGACGCCCGCAACAACATGGGCAACTCGCTCCTCGTCCTAGGCGCGATGATGGGCTGCGACGTGCGCATGGTGGCACCAAAGGCGAACCAGCCGCACGACGACGTGCAGGAGATCGCGAACAAGTGGGCGGAGCGGACCGGCGCGCGGCTGATGGTCACCGACGACATCGACAAGGGGGTGAAGGGCGTCGACTTCGTCCACACCGACGTCTGGGTGTCGATGGGCGAGCCGAAGGAGGTCTGGGCCGAGCGTATCGAGCTGCTCTCGCCCTACCGGGTGAACATGGCCCTGATGAAGAAGACCGGCAACCCGACGGTCAAGTTCATGCACTGCCTGCCGGCGTTCCATAACACCGAGACCAAGGTTGGCCAGGACATCTTCGAGAAGTTCGGGATCAAGGAGATGG
>JAGRKZ010000058.1 GCA_020442065.1 Bauldia sp. | reverse complement strand
CGCCGCTTCGTCCAGATGTACGGCGATGTCGTGCTCGGCATCGAGCATCACAAGTTCGAGGAGCGGCTGGAGGACTTCAAGGACGAGCGCGGCTACAGCCTCGACACCGAGCTCACCGGCGATGACTGGGCGGAGCTCGTCCACGACTACAAGGTGATCGTCCAGCGCGAGTCCGGCCAGCCCTTCCCGGACGACCCCAAGGCGCAGCTTTGGGGGGCGATCGGTGCGGTCTTCCAGTCGTGGATGAACCAGCGCGCCATCACCTATCGCCGCCTGCATGGCCTCCCCGAGGCGTGGGGCACGGCGGTGAACATCCAGGCGATGGTGTTCGGCAACATGGGCGACAGTTCGGCCACCGGCGTCGCCTTCACCCGCAATCCCTCGACCGGCGACAAGGCGCTCTACGGCGAGTTCCTGCTCAACGCCCAGGGTGAGGACGTGGTCGCGGGCATCCGCACGCCGCAGGACATCACCGAGGCCGCCCGCATCGCCTCGGGCTCGGACCAGCCCTCGCTCGAGGCGCTGCTGCCGGACGCGTTCTGGGAGTTCGCCAACGTCTGCAAGTCGCTCGAGGCGCATTACCGCGACGTCCAGGACGTCGAGTTCACGATCGAGCGCGGGCGCCTGTGGATGCTGCAGACGCGCTCGGCCAAGCGGACCGGCGCGGCGGCGCTCAAGATCGCCATCGACATGGTCGGCGAAGGGCTGATCTCGCCGGACGAAGCGCTGCTGCGGATCGACCCGCTGTCGCTCGACCAGCTGCTCCATCCGACGCTCGACCCGGAGGCGAAGCGCGACAAGATCGCCAACGGCCTGCCGGCCTCGCCCGGCGCGGCCTCGGGCGAGATGGTTTTCACCTCGGAGGAAGCCGAGGCCGCCAAGCAGGCGGGCCGGAAGGTCATCCTGGTCCGGATCGAGACCAGCCCCGAGGACATCCACGGAATGCATGCCGCCGAAGGCATCCTCACCACCCGCGNNGGCGGCATGACCAGCCACGCCGCGGTCGTGGCGCGGGGCATGGGCAAGCCCTGCGTCTCGGGGGCGGGCACGATCCGCATCGACTACCAGGCCGGCACCATGAACGCCGGCGGGCGCATCATGAGCAAGGGCGATGTGATCACCATCGACGGCTCGACCGGCGAGGTCCTCGCCGGGCGGGTCGACATGCGCCAGCCCGAGCTCTCCGGCGACTTCGGCAAGCTGATGGAGTGGGCCGACCAGGCCCGCCGCATGCGTGTGCGCGCCAACGCCGAGACGCCGGCCGACGCCCGCGCCGCGCTTTCGTTCGGAGCCGAGGGCATCGGCCTCTGCCGCACCGAGCACATGTTCTTCCAGGCCGACCGCATCCTCGTCGTCCGCGAGATGATCCTGGCCGGCGACGAGGCGGCGCGGCGCGGCGCGCTCGCCAAGCTGCTCCCCATGCAACGGGCCGACTTCGTCGAGCTGTTCACCATCATGGAGGGACGGCCGGTGACGATCCGCCTGCTCGATCCGCCGCTCCACGAGTTCCTGCCCAAGACCGACGAGGAGATCGCCGAGGTGGCCAAGGCGATGGCGATCGAGTCTGCGGTGCTGCGCGAGCGCGCCCACGCGCTCCACGAGTTCAACCCCATGCTCGGCCACCGCGGCTGCCGGCTGCTGATCTCCTATCCCGACATTCCGGAAATGCAGGCCCGTGCCATCTTCGAGGCCGCGCTCGAAGCCGCCGACAAGACCGGCAAGCCGGTCACCGCGGAAATCATGGTGCCGCTGGTCGCGACCAAGGCCGAGCTCGACCGGGTGGCGGCGGCCATCAACAGGGCCGCCGAGTCGGTCGCCGCCGACAAGGGCAAGCATCCGGACTACATCATCGGCACCATGATCGAGTTGCCGCGGGCGGCGCTGCAGGCCGACCACATCGCCGAGACTGCGACCTTCTTCTCCTTCGGCACCAACGACCTCACCCAGACCACCTTCGGCGTGTCGCGCGACGACGCCGCCTCGTTCCTCGGCGGCTACACCCAGAGCGGAATCCTCGCCACCGATCCGTTCGTCACCCTCGACGTCGACGGCGTCGGCGAGCTGATCGAGATCGCGGTCGATCGCGGCCGCGAGACCCGGCCCGACATCAAGCTCGGCATCTGCGGCGAGCACGGCGGCGACCCGGCCAGCATCACCTTCTGCGAGGAAGCCGGGCTCGACTACGTGTCCTGCTCGCCCTTCCGGGTGCCGATCGCCCGCCTGGCCGCCGCGCAGGCCTCGCTCCGCACCGCCGCCGGGACGGAGAGCGGATCGGGGACGGCGTAGGCCGCTAGTCCGCGGCCGCCGCTTCGGGACCGTCCCTATCGGCTGCCCTCAACCGGGCCGCTACGCGGTCAAGGCCACGCTCCAGCGTCTGCGCCTCGCTGGCGGTGAGCGGGGCGAAAACGTCGCGAATTGCGGCCTCGTAGACCGGCCACATCTCTTTCCGCAGCCTGCCCCCCTTTGCCGTCAGCACGGCGAAGGCACCACGGCGGTCGGTGGCGAGGCGCTCGCGGCCAAGCAGCCCGTCCGCCTCCAGCCGGTCAAGCAGCCGCGTCATGTTGTAGGGCGCCACGACCACGCGCTCGGCGAGGTCGCCGATCCGAAGCCGCCCGCCAGCGCGCTCAAGCTCGAGCAGCACGTCGTACCACTCCAGCGGCGGCATGCCGGCCGCCTTCAGCCGTGCTTCAACACGGCGCAGCGCCCGCGCATGCGTCCCGAGAAACGCGCTCCATGCCTTCAAGACCGCTTCCGCCATTCCGCCATCCCGCCATCCCGCCCTCTCTCCCATCACATATATTTGCACTTGCAATTAAACACCAGCCGAATATATTTGTACTTGCAATTGTTTCTTCTGCAAACAACGGAGAGCTGCAGACATGCGTGAAATCACCCGCTCGGCCCTGGCCGAGGCAATCCTCAGCCAGGATCCGCCGATCCTGGTCGAGGCGCTCCCACAGCGCTACTTCGATGCGGGGCACATTCCCACGGCGAGGCTGCTGCCACCGGAGAGCTACGACCGCGCACTCGAGATGGTCCCCGACAAGGACAAGGCGATTGTCGTCTACTGCGCCAGCGCAACCTGCCGGAACTCGCATCAGGCGGCGGCCTTCCTCGCCATGCGCGGCTACGGCAACGTTGCCGTCTATGCGGGTGGCAAGCAGGATTGGACCGAAGCCGGGCTGAGGCTCGATACCTGATCCTGGCAGTTGAGGCCCCGTCCCCGGCCCGATCAGGGCCGGGGACCCGATATCCCCATTAACCTCGCGGCAAGGTTAATCGCTCATCAATAGCGAATCGAGGATGCGCCGGATCCCGGAGACAGCTCGGGGGCACGGCGCGAGGTCGGCGACGAGTTGTGTCGCGTGGGGTGGAGTAACGCGCCGATGGTGCGATCGAGTCAGCGGACAACGCCGCAGCGTCCCCCGATGAGGCGGCCAAGGCCCGATCGGCCAACCGTTTCGATCCGTCTTCTTCTCGCAGGCCTGGCGCTCGCACTCTCGTCGACGGAAATCGCCCGGAACACGCCCGGCGCCTCCGACGAGATGACCGTCGCCGTTGCGAGGGCCGCCTTCGCCACCAGCCCGCGCGAGGCCTCCGTGACCCCGGGGGCCGACGCGAAGGCGCTCCGGCATGAGGTCCGCGTCATCCGCCGCGACGAGATCAGTGCGGGCTACATCAAGACCGTCGGTCTGTTCGATCCGGCCGACGTCGAGCCGACCTACCCGCGTTCGGCCTTCGTGTTCACCCCCTGGATCAGCGCCAAGACCATGGTCGCCGAGGCCGCCCCGGCGCCGCGTGAGCGGCCCGCGCACCAGCCCGAGACCGAGACGGCCGGCGATGCCCCGCCGGTCGCGGTCGCCTATGCGCCGAGCGATGACGAGGGCGGCAGCGCCGCGCCGTTCGACGCCGTGATCAAGAGCGGGGCGGTCGACCCCAATGTCGTTCTGCCCGACGCGCCGGCCACGCACGCCTGGGTCAACAATCCACTGCCGAAGAGCGTCGATACCGAGAGCGAGCTTAAGTGCCTCGCCACCGCGATCTATTTCGAAGCCCGCGGCGAACCGGAGGAAGGGCAGCTCGCCGTCGCCCAGGTGGTCCTCAACCGGGTGAAGAACCCGGCGTATCCCAACACGGTCTGCGGCGTCGTCTACCAGAACAAGTCCAAACGCAACCGCTGCCAGTTCTCCTTCGCCTGCGACGGCCGCACCGACCGCATCACCGATCAAGGCGCCTGGACGCAGTCAATGGCCCTCGCCAAGCAATCGGTCGAGGAGCAGCAGGCCACCTTCATTCCCGAGGTCGGCTCGGCTACCCACTACCACGCGACCTACGTCCGGCCGCGATGGGCAGGCCGGATGACGCAGACCGACAAGATCGGCCGCCACATCTTCTACAACACCCGTCGCGGCGGCTGGAGCTGAGCCGGATACCGGACCTCGCGGCTTCCCGTCGGGAGCTCGGCGACGCAAACGACCGGCGGGGCAGGCCTTGCACCGCTGGTTGATTTCGCTCAAGGGCGGACGGAACCGGCGCGGCTACCACGCGTTACGTGATAGCGCTCCAGGTTTCGTGGTGTCAGCGAATGCTTCGACTGCGGCAAAGTGCCGATTCCGCTTCAGTGCGGCGCAGACCGGATAGCCCGAGCCCCGGGCCGATCGATTTTGGCTACCTCGGACCGCTGTTTGCGGTGGTGGCCCTGGTTCTGATGGCGGTGGTCATCTACTTCCGCTTCCTTGCCTGAGTGGCATCAAGGCGTCGCGGGCTCATGCCCGCGTGGTCACATCGAGGCCAAGGTCCAGCGACGGCGCAGAGTGGGTGATCCAGCCCGACGAGATGTAGTCGACGCCGGTCTCGGCGACCGCGGCGACCGTTGCCAGCGTGATCCTGCCGGATGCCTCCGTCACCGCGCGACCATCGACCAGCGCCACCGCCTGCCGCAGCGCGTCCGGAGCCATGTTGTCCAGCATCACCACATCCGGACGGACCGTGAGCGCCTCCTCCAGCATCGCCAGCGAGTCCACCTCGACCTCGATGCGCACCATGTGACCGGCGTGGGCCCGGGCCCGCTCGATCGCGGCCACCACGCCGCCGGCGACGGCGATGTGGTTGTCCTTGATCAGGATGGCGTCGTCGAGGCCGTAGCGGTGGTTCCAGCCACCGCCGCAGCGGACAGCGTACTTCTCGAAACTGCGGAGCCCCGGCAGCGTCTTCCGGGTATCGCAGATGCGGGCGCCGGTATGGGCGACCCGTCCGACCAGGGCCGCGGTCGCGGTGGCGACGCCTGAAAGGTGGCAGAGGAAGTTGAGCGCGACCCGCTCGGCTGAGAGGACAGAGCGGGCCGGGCCGCTGACGCGCGCGGCGACGTCGCCCCTTTCGAGGCGATCGCCGTCTTTCCTCACCGCAGTGAAGACGACGCCGTGATCGACCTCGCGGAACGCCGCCTCGGCAAGCGCCATCCCGGCGAGCACGCCGGAATCGCGCGCCCCGAACACCGCCTCGGCCGTCGCCTCGGGCGGGATGGTCGCGGCCGACGTGATGTCGCCGGCGCGACCGAGATCCTCGCGCAGGGCAGCCCGCACCGCCTCGGTGACGAGGAGCGCGGGAAGGACGGGAAGATCGGTCATCGCTCAGGCTGCCACGGTCTGCCCGGCCCCGGCGCCAGCCGCGATGGCGTCGGCCTCGGCAAGGGTGATGAACGTCCGGCGCCGCCAGGCCGGATCGGCCTCGGGGAAGTCGGCGCGGTAATGTCCGCCGCGACTTTCGGTACGGGCGAGCGCGGCCGCCGCGATCAGCTTCGCGGTGGTGCGCATGTTGAGGAAGCGGGTCGAGCCGTCGACCACGGCGAGGTCGTCGATAGCGGCGAGCGCTCGGCGCAGCCCGTCGGCATCGCGGACCACCCCGACATCGGCCGACATGATCGCCCGGAGCGCCGAGACCGCCTCGGGATCGGCGACGCCGATTCCGTTCGGCTCCACCACCGGGCGCATCAGTTCCCCGACGGGGCGGTGCTCGCCAATGTCGGCGGCGACCCGGGCGGCGAACACGACCGCCTCGAGCAGCGAGTTGGACGCGAGCCGGTTGGCGCCATGGGCGCCGGTCGACGAGGCTTCGCCGCAAGCCCAGAGGCCGTCCAGCGTGCTCCGGCCGTTGGCGTCGGTGAGCACGCCGCCCATGTGGAAATGTTCCGCGGGCGCCACCGGAATCGGCTGCGCCACCGGATCGATGCCCGCTGCGAGGCACGACTTGTAGACGGTTGGGAAGTGCTCCGGAAACGCGGCGCCGATCGCCTCCCGGCAATCGAGAAAGGCGCCCCGGCCGGCGGCGATCTCGGCATGGATCGCCCGCGCCACCACGTCGCGCGGCGCCAGCTCGGCGTCGGGATGGACCTTCAGCATGAAGCGCTCACCGGCGGCGTTGATCAGCGTCGCGCCGTCGCCGCGGAGCGCCTCGGTGGCGAGCGGCGCCGGGTCGCGGCCGATGTTGATCGCGGTCGGATGGAACTGGACGAACTCGGGATCGGCGATCACCGCCCCGGCCCGCGCCGCCATGCCGAGGCCGGCGCCCTCCGACTCCGGCGGGTTGGTGGTGACGGCATAGAGATGGCCGATGCCGCCGGTCGCCAATACCACCGCCTGCGCCGGGAAGGTGACGGGCGAACCGCCGGGAGTCGGCCGCGCCACGATTCCGGTCACGTCCTTGCCGTCGGTGAGCAGGGTCTCGCCGATATAGCCCTCGATCAGGCGGATCGACGGCGTCTTTCGCACCGTGTCGACCAGCGCATGCATGATCGCCGCCCCCGCCATGTCGCCACGGACATGGACGATGCGGCGCTCGCTGTGGGCGGCCTCCCGCGACAGCGCGAGATGGCCCTCGAGGTCGTGGTCGAACGGCACGCCATAGCCGAGGAGGTCATGGATGCGGGCGGCCGCGTCGCCGACCATCAGCCGCGCGATCGCCTCGTCGACGGTGCCGGCGCCCGCGGCGAGAGTGTCGGCAAGATGCTTCTCGACCGAGTCGCCCGGCGACATGGCCGCAGCGATGCCGCCCTGGGCCCAGGCCGAGGACGCGCCCTGCCCGATCGGCGCGGCGGCGAGCACGGTGACCGGGCGGGGCGCCAGGCGGAGCGCGCAGAACAGGCCGGCGAGACCGCCGCCGAGGATGATCACGTCGTCGGTCGGGCCGGGGGCCGGGGCGGAAATCGTGTGGGCCATGTCGATAGTCTCCGCGCTCAGTCGAGGCGCTTGGTCATGGTCCGGCAACGGACATTGCAGAACCTGGCAGAAGCCCCTTCGCCCTCCCGCCAGCCGCTCTCGAGGTAGAAGCGGCGTGCGGTCGTGGTGCTGTCGAGCCGTGCCTCGGTGATTCCCGAAGCGCGCATCCGGTCCTCGAGCGTGGCGAGCATCGCGCGGCTGACTCCGCGGAAGCGGGCCGACGGCGCGACGTAGTTCAGGGTGACTTCGCCGCCCGCATTGAAGCCGCCAACACCGACGATCTCGCCATCGCCCTCCTCGGCGACGAACAGCCGGTCGGATGCCTTTGCCAGCCAGCGGCGCATGTCCTCGGGCGTCTTGTCCGCCGTCCATTCGGCGAGCGCCTCGGGGCGCCCGCCATGGTCGTCGCAGCAGAGCTCGGTGATCGAGGCGACGAGCACGGCGCTCATCGCCTCGGCGTCTTCCGGCCGCGCCTCGCGAACGCGCATGATCGCGCCTCCCCCTCTCGCACGCCGACCCGGTCAGCTCCGCAGGTTGATCATCCGTTCGACCGCGCGGCGCGCCTTCTCGGCGACCATCGGGTCGATGGTGACCTCGTCCCTGAGCTCGACCAGGCTGTCGAGGATCTTCGGCAGCGAAATCCGCTTCATGTGCGGGCAGAGGTTGCACGGCCGGATGAACTCGATGTCCGGCACCTCGGCCTCGATATTCGACGCCATCGAGCATTCGGTGACGAGCAGGACCTTGGCCGGATGCTTGTCGAGCACCCACTTGGTCATCTTCGAGGTCGAGCCGGTGTAGTCGGCCTCGGCAATGACGTCCGGCGGGCACTCGGGATGGGCGAGCACGACAACGCCGGGATTGGCCTCGCGGTAGGAGGCGATCTCCTTGCCGGTGAAGCGCTCGTGCACCTCGCAGGCGCCTGTCCAGGCGATGATCTTCACCTTGGTCTGCGAGGCCACCCACTGCGCCAGATAACGGTCCGGCAGGAACAGCACCTGGTCGACGCCAAGGCTCTCCACCACCTCGACCGCGTTCGACGAGGTGCAACAGATGTCGCTCTCGGCCTTCACGTCGGCCGAGGTGTTGACGTAGGTGACGACCGGCACGCCGGGATAGCGCTCGCGGAGCAGCCGCACATCGGCGCCGGTGATCGAGGCCGCGAGCGAGCAGCCGGCCCGCGTGTCCGGGATCAGCACCAGCTTGTCCGGATTGAGCAGCTTCGAGGTCTCGGCCATGAAGTGGACGCCGCACTGGACGATGATGTCAGCGTCGCTCTTGGCCGCGGCGATGGCGATCTGCAGCGAATCCCCGACCACGTCGGCAATGCAGTGATAGATCTCCGGCGTCTGGTAGTTGTGCGCGAGGATGACCGCGTTCCGCGCCTTCTTGAGGTCGTTGATCGCCTTCACGTAAGGCGCCATCACCGGCCACTCGATCGCCGGAATGACGTCCTTCACCCGCTCGTAGAGATGCGCGGTCTCGCGCGCCACCTCGTCGGTGTACTCGAGATCGGGCATGGCGACGGGCGCGAAACGGTCGGCGCCCGCGAGGCGCGTGGCGGCACGCCGCTCCCTGCTGGTGGTGCCGTGAACTTCGGTCATCGCCCTCTCCTTCCACCCTTTTATACTCACTTTGAGCATAATTAGGACCCGAAAATAGCCGGTTCGAGACCGGCGTGCTACGTCGATATAAGCACGTCGCGAGCAAAAATCCAATCCTGCCTGCCCAAATTCGATGCAGGCCGTTGTTGGCCGCCGGCGGCCGGATGGAAGTGACTGGCCCGGCATCGAAAATTTCGCTTGGACCCACTCGCCGCTCGCGCCGATGTCGGCTTTCGCTGCCGCCGCACATGGTGTTTCATGCCGGACCATGACGAACCGAGGGGAACCGCCGGTGGACAAGTTCAGAGCCCTGCTCATCAGCCGCGACGAGGCGACGAAGGCGCAGTCGGTCGCCGAGACCATGCTCGCCGAGGCCGACCTGATGGACGGGGATGTCGACATCCGCGTCGCGCACTCGACCGTGAACTATAAGGACGGCCTCGCCATCACCGGCAAGCTGCCGGTGGTGCGGCGCTTTCCCATGATCCCCGGCGTCGACCTCGCCGGCACCGTCATTGCCTCGCGCCACGATGGCATCGCCGCCGGCGACAAGGTCATCGTCAACGGCTGGGGCCTCGGCGAGACCCACTACGGCGCCTACAGCCAGGTCGCCCGGGTCGAAGGCAAGTGGATCACGCCGCTCCCGCCGGCGTTCACCACGGCGGAGGCAATGGCGATCGGCACCGCCGGCTACACGGCGATGCTCTCGATCCTCGCGCTGGAGCGCCATGGCCTCACCGCCGACCGCGGCCCGGTGATCGTGACCGGCGCCACCGGCGGTGTGGGGTCGATGGCCGTGGCGCTGCTGTCCAGGCTCGGCCACCGGGTCATCGCCGTCACCGGCAAGGCCGACGAACATGCCTATCTCCGGTCGCTCGGCGCTGCGGAAATTCTCGACCGCGCCGAACTCGAGACGCCGCCGAAGCTCCTCGGCAAGGAGCGCTGGGCGGCGGGCATCGACGCCGTTGGCGGCACGACTCTCGCCAACGTCATCGCCATGACCATGACGGGCGGCGCAGTGGCGGCCTGCGGCAACGTCGCCGGCTTCGACCTTCACACCACCGTCGCGCCGTTCATCCTCCGCGGGGTCGCTCTGCTCGGCATCGAGTCATCGCATGCCGCACCGGCGTTGCGGGTCGAGGCGTGGACGCGCCTCGCCCGTGACATCGATCGCGACAAGCTCGCCGGCCTCACCACGCCCATCCCGTGGAGCGGGTTGATCGAGGCCGCCCACGACATCGTCGCGGGCAAGGTCCGCGGCCGCCTCGTCGTCGCGATCGATTGAGCCGCGGTGCCGGCCCGGATCAGACCAGGCCGACCTTGCCGGTGGCGAGGTCGTAAACCCCGCCGACGACGTCGAGCTTCCCTTGCGACACGAGGTCGGAAAGGATCGGCGCCGCGGTCTTGAGATAGGCGACGTTGAGGCGGACGTTCTCGATGGTCGCCGCCGCCATCAAATCCTCCGCCTTCGCCGCCTTGGCCGCCTCGACGGCGGGTTTGATCGCGTCCGCGAGCGCCGGCAGGTGGCCGGGCAGCTCGGTGCCGTTCTCGACCACGTCGATGGTGGCACGGATCGCGCCGCAGGCGGTGTGGCCGAGCACCATGATCAGTTGGGAGCCGAGCACGGCGCTGCCGAACTCGAGGCTCGCCAGTCCGTCCTCATTGACGAAGTTGCCGGCGACGCGCACCACGAACAGATCGCCGGGCCCCTGGTCGAAGACCAGTTCGGGAGCAATGCGGCTGTCTGCGCAACTGACGATCGAAGCGAATGGCGACTGGGACTTGGCCCGCTCGGCGCGGCCGACGGAGAAGTCACGGTTGATGGCCGTGTTGGCAACGTAACGCGCGTTACCTTCCTCGAGCATCTTGAGCGCATCGGCGGGTGGCACCGCGTCCTGCGCCGCGGCAGGCGAGGTCATCAGCGACGACACAGGCAGCGCGGCCGCTGCGGCCAGCACGGCCGCGCCGGTTAGGATGGATCGACGGGACAGCGACGGTACTTCGCAATTCCTGCACATGAAACTTTGCTCCTATGATCTCTTTGCCATCGTGAAAAATTCTAGTGCGCACCGGAATGGCGGGCGACCGCCAATACTCGCCGCCGCGCGACGCGGTTGACGAAAGATGAACGCCGCTCCGACGCCGGAGGGCCTGAATCGCGCGCGGCAGCCCTAGAGCACGCCGTTGAGGAGACCCGGCCACAGGCCGAGCACGCCGTAGATGATGAGCCAGAGCGCCACGATATAGGCGAGAATCCGCGGCGCGATCAGGATTACGATCCCTCCGATCAGAGCGAGGATCGGCGTGATGTGGGCAACGGTTACGGTCATCTCGTAATCTCCCGGCTCCGATCCGCGAACCACCGCGCATCGGCGGCGGGAGGATGCGCCGAGATTGCTACGATCCTGCTAACACCGCCGGAACCTTTCGGCCCTCACGGCGTTGTTACAGCGGACCGGCCAGGCGGACGCAACCGCGACAGCGCGATCTACCGCTACTGGGGCGCCCCGCCCTACTGGATCTGACCCGACCGCACCGCGAACCGGCTTGGGGCCTCGGCTCCGAGGCGGAACCGCCTCCCACCTGCTCCCCAGCAAAGGATGGGGGGCGGTTCTCGCTCTATTCCTCGGATCGCATCACGAAGAAGACCGCGAGCACGGCGATCGCGACGAAGAAGAGCACGAAACCCATCTGACCGCGGTCGCCGTACCAGGAAATCGCATTGATCACGGCGATCAGCAGCATGCCATTGGCGAGCAGGAAGGCCTTGAAGGCCCAGCGCTTGCCGGTCCACAGCGCCCACCCGGCGAAGATCAGGAAGAGCCCGGTCAGGAGCTGGATAAGGACGTGCAGCTTGGTCTGCAGCATCGAGTCCCACAGCTCGGGGACGCCGCCGGTCGCGATCAGGTAGAGCCAGATCAAGAGCATCGCGATGCCGACGAGGAAGCCGAAGACGGCCGACTGCTTGGCGTAGCGGCTCACCGGCGGGATGGAAGTGGCGGCCATCGGACTATCCTTCGATCCTGGAGAAATCGGCGACCGCGAGCGTCGCCTCGCGAATCTGGTTGAGGAGACGGAGGCGGTTCTCACGGACCGCCGGGTCGTCGTCGTTGACCCGCACGTGATCGAAGAAGACGTCGACCGGCGCACGCAGGCCGGCAAGCGCCCGCATCGCGCCGTCGAAGTCCTCCACCGCCACGGCGGCGCGGGCGGCGCCGGCGGCGCTGGCGACCGCCTCGAACAGCGTCCGCTCTTCGCCGACCCTGAGCTGCGCCGGATTGACCTCGCCGGTAAAGCCGGTGCCGGCCTTCTTCTCTTCCTCGCGGAGGATATTGACGGCACGGCGGTAGCCGGAGAGCAGCGTCCTGCCGTCCTCGGTATCGAGGAACGCGCCCAGCGCCTCGACCCGCCGCACGACGACAAGCAGGTCGTCCTGGTTGCCCAGCGCGAAGACGGCGTCGACGAGATCGTGCCGCGCGCCCTGATCACGAAGCTGCACCTTCAGCCGATCGGCAAAGAAGGTGAGGAGATCGGCACGGATCTGGTCGCCCAACGGCGCGAAGCCGGCAACGAATTCCTCGGCGTCGTCGGCCTCATGCGCGCTCTGCGACAGCCGGAGCTCGACCTGGGCGATCGCATCGGCCGGCACCACCGGCGCCGCCCCGAAAACCTCGCTCAGGCCATTGGCCTCCCCGGCATAGTAACGCTGCTCGACGACCTGTCTCGCGGCGCTCACCAGCGGGTGGGTCAATTGCAGCCGCAGCCCGTTGTCGAGCAGGATGCGGATCACGCCCAGCGCCGCGCGCCGGAGGGCGTAGGGGTCCTTGCTGCCGGTCGGCTTCTCGTCGATCGCCCAGAACCCCACCAGGAGGTCGAGCTTGTCGGCGAGCGCGACGCAGATCGCCACGGGGTCCGCCGGCACCCGGTCGGAAGGCCCGAGCGGCTTGTAGTGATCCTCGCACGCGGCCGCGACCGAGGCATCCTCGCCCTGTCCGGCCGCATAATAGCGGCCCATCAGCCCCTGGAGCTCGGGGAACTCGCCGACCATCTCGGTGGTGAGGTCGGCCTTGGCGAGCACGGCGGCGCGCCGAACCTTGTTCCGGAAGGCCTCCTGCTCCCGCGAGAGATCGCCGGCGGTGAGCAGCTTGCCGTCGAAGAAGCCAGGCCGGGCCGACACAGTGTCCGCAATCTCCCCGGCGAGGCGGACGATGCGCTCGACCCGCTCGCCCTGGGTGCCGAGCTTCTCGTGGAAGACGACGTTGGTCGCGGCGAGCTTCGCCATGCGCTGGTCGAGCGGCTTCGCCAGATCGAGCCCAAGCCGGTCTCCTGCGCTCCGCATCTCGGCCGCGTCATGGCCCGGCAGGTCGCGGCGGTCGGTGTCGTAGAAATGCCGGGCGTCGGAGAGGCGCGAGCGGATCACCCGCTCGTTGCCGGCGACGATCGCCGCACCGCCGTCGGGCGCTTCGATATTGGCGGTGAGGACGAAGCGGCTGGCAAGTTCGCCGCCGGGCTTGCGGAGCACGAAGCACTTCTGGTTGTTGCGGATGGTGGCGCGGATCACTTCGGGCGGGATGGCGAGGAAGGCGTCCTCGAACCGGCCGATCAGCACCACCGGCCATTCGACCAGGCCGGCCACCTCCTCGAGCAGCCCCTCGTCCTCGACCAGTTCGAGCCCGATCGCCAGCGCCCGGTCGCGGGCATCGGCAAGGATCATCGCCTTGCGACGATCGGCGTCGAGGACGACCTTGGCCTTCTCCAGCTTCGGGGCGTAGTCGTCGAAACGCTTCACCGCGAACGGCGCCGGCGCCATGAAACGATGGCCGCGGGTGACGTCGCCGGACTCGATCCCCCCGACCGCGAAGCGCACGACCTCGGTGTCGCTGGTCTCCGGCCCGAAGACGCAGAGGATGGAGTGCAGTGGCCGCACCCAGGAGAGGCTTCCAGGCTTCGCCGACTCCTCCCCCCACCGCATCGACTTCGGCCACGGAAAATCACGCACGATCCCCGGAACGATGTCGGCGATCACCTCTTCCGCCGTCCGGCCGGGCCGCTCGATGACGGCGACGTAGATGTCGCCCTTCTTGTCGGGCTGAACCTTGGCCTCATCGATCGAGGCAAGGCCGGCGGCCTTGAGGAAACCCTCGATCGCCTTTTCCGGGGCGCCGACACGGGGCCCCTTGCGCTCCTCCCGCCGGTCGGGCGAGCGCGCGGGCACGCCGTGCACGGTGAGCGCCAGGCGCCGCGGAGTCGCGAAAGCCTTGGCGCCTTCGTAGACGAGGCCGGCCTCGACCAGACCGTCCGTGACGAGCCTCTTGAGGTCCTCCGCCGCCTTGCGCTGCATGCGGGCCGGAATTTCCTCGGAGAACAGTTCGAGCAAAAGGTCAGGCATGCCGGACCGTCCACGCTCCGGAAGTGAGCCGACGGCGACAGCCGACAACGGGGGCGGTGACTTTCAGAATCTCGGACATGGGATCGCTCGTTCGGGACCGCAGCCCTTACCAAGAGCGCGCCCGCTTGTCACCGGTTCGCAGGATGTGGAACCCTTTGTTAGCAATTGACCCTCATCGGTATATTCCTCAGGGCGAAAAAGACGGTGGCCATGGCGATCTTCTCGCGCAGGCATGTTGCCTCGGCATACCGCGACTACGGCGGCGCGATCATCGACGGCGCCGTCATCGCGGTCGCCCTCCTGATCATCTACCTGCTGATCCACGATTCGCAGTGGTTCGAGGGGCTCTACGATTACACCCGCGACCACGAAGACTGGCAGCTCGACGAAGTAATCGTTATCGTCCTTCTCTCGACCGCTGGCCTGTTGATCTTCGGTACCCGCCGCCTTTTCGACCAGCGCCGCGAGATACGGGACCGGCAGCGGGCGGAGGACGCCGCGCGAAACATGGCGCTGGCGGACGCGCTCACCGGCCTGCCCAATCGGCGACGGTTCGAAGCTGCGCTCACCGAGTACCTTGCGCACCCCGGCCGCGGCACAACTCCGACCGCGGTGATGATGATCGACCTCGACCGATTCAAGCCGGTCAACGACGTCTTCGGCCACGCCACGGGTGACGAGGTCCTGATCGCGTTCGCCAAGCGCGCGACCAACCTGCTCCGGGACGACGGGATGCTGGCCCGGTTCGGCGGCGACGAGTTCGCCTTCGTCCTCACGGCGACGACGGACGACAACGCGCCGTCGCGCGTTGCCCGCCGGCTTCTCGGCATCTTTGATGAGCCCTTCGCGGTCGCCGGCACCCAGGTCGCCCTCGGCGCGTCCATCGGCATCGCACTGGCGCCGGACGGAAGAACGACCTCCACCGAACTGCTGAGGCGAGCCGACATCGCCCTCTATCGGGCAAAGTACGACGGGCGGGGCCGGTTCTACTTCTTCGAGCCGGACATGGATGCCGAGGTCCACCGCCGCGCCAGGCTCGAACGCGACCTCCGGCAGGCCGTCACCGACGGCACGGTCGAGGTTCACTATCAGCCGATCGTGGACCTCCGGACGCGGACGGTGAAGGCGTTCGAGGCGCTCGCGCGCTGGACCCATCCCGAATACGGGGCGATTGAGCCGGTCGACTTCCTCGGCATCGCGGAGGACGGCGGGTTCATCATCCAACTGTCCGACCACCTGTTTCGGACGGCCTGCCGCGATGCGGCTTCATGGCCTCCGTCGATAACCCTCTCATTCAACCTGGCGCGTGCCGATCTCGCCGACCGGAGGCTGGTCACGCGGACGCTGACGATTCTGAATCAGGCCGGCCTCGCTCCCGATCGTCTTGAGGTCGAAATCAGCGAGAACGCGCTGGTCAAGGAAATCGAGGCCGCCAAGCCGATCCTGGCGGAGCTTCACCGTGCCGGCATTCGCATCGCCCTCGACGATTTCGGCACCGGCAACTCGAGCCTCTATCACATCCGCGAGGAGCTGTTCGACCGCATCAAGATCGACCGCTCGTTCGTCGCCGCGATGCGGACGTCGCGCGGCGATGCCGCCGTGGTGCGGGCAATCGTCGGGCTCTCCAAGGCGCTCGGGCTGCCGGTGACGGCGGAGGGGATCGAGGACCCGACCCTGGTCGATACGCTGATCGCCGAGGGCTGCGACGACGGCCAGGGCTTCTCCTTCGGCGCTGCGGTGGCGGCGGCAGAAGCGGCCGTGATGGTCGCCAACAGCTGAGGTCCTCGCGGGACCTCAGCTGCCCGCTGGTGGGCATTGGAGCTCGACCCGCACGCCCTCCGGGCCTTGCACGAAGATCTGCCGGAGCCCGGTTCCAGGCATGACGCTGGTCCGGAACGTATGGCCCTTGGCCGCGAGCTCGGCGACCTTTTCGTCGTAGTCGAACGCGGCGAAGGCGACATGATCGACCCAGCCCGGGCCGCCGACGCCGCGGCCGCGCTCCCCCATCAGGTGGATCACGGCGACATCGTCGAAATAGAGCCAGTAGCCGTGGAAGTCGAACGGCGGTCGCGGTCCTTCATAGACGCCGAGCACGTCGATCAGGAAGTCGCGCATGCCTTCCTGGTCGAGGGCCTTGATGTTGACGTGGTCAAGCCGCGGCATCTTTTAGATCCAATTGTCAACACCGTCATCGACGGCCGAGACCGGCGACGGCGTTTGAGGAACAACCACGGTATCGACACGGTCGGCCCCCCCGCCGGCCGTGGCGAGCCACGCCGCGCCGCAGGCGCGCGCGAGCTCGCGGACCCGGAGGATGTAGCTCTGCCGCTCGGTGACGGCGATGACGCCGCGCGCATCGAGCAGGTTGAAGGCGTGGCTCGCCTTGATGCACTGGTCATAGGCGGGCAGCGCCATCAGGTGGCGCTGGCGGTCGTCGCCCGTCCAGCCGGCCTCGAGGTACCGCTTGCAGGCGGCCTCGGCCATGCGGAACTGCTCGAACAGCATGGCGGTATCGGCGTGCTCGAAATTGTGCCGCGAATATTCCTGCTCGGCCTGCAGGAAGACATCGCCATAGGTGACCTTCTCCGCGCCCTCGCGGCCGTTGAAGTTGAGGTCGTAGACGTTCTCGACGCCCTGGATGTACATCGCCAGCCGCTCGAGCCCGTAGGTCAGCTCGCCCGCCACCGGCGCGCATTCGAAGCCGGCGACCTGCTGGAAATAGGTGAACTGCGACACTTCCATGCCGTCGCACCAGCACTCCCAGCCGAGGCCCCAGGCGCCGAGGGTCGGGCTCTCCCAGTCGTCCTCGAC
>JAGRKZ010000237.1 GCA_020442065.1 Bauldia sp. | reverse complement strand
GCGGCCTTCTCAAACACGCTCTCAGCAATGGACCGGCGCGTCCCGCTGCAGGGCCTAGGCGTGGGTGGGGAGACGGGTCATATGTCCGCCATGCGCGCCGCCCGCACCGGTCTGTCGGTAGCGGGCGGTCGGGACGCAACATCCGCCGAGCGAACCAGGATCTGGGCGTAGATCCCGACCAGCCTCTCTCCCCATTGCTCTTCCGTTGGCGCAAGCCTCCGCGCCGCTGCGAAGCCGCGCCGGCTCATCGCCGCCACGGCAGCGTCGTCGTTGAGGAGGTCGGCGAGACACCCGGCGAGCGCGCCCGGATCGTCGGGGGCGCAGGATCGGCCCATGCCGAGCGCCGCCAACTCGTCGCTGATCAGAGCCGAGGTCGATGACACGACCGGCAGCCCGCTCATCGCCGCTTCAAACGCCACGAGACCGAAGGTCTCCCGCACCCGAGTCGGCAGCACGACCAGCCGCGCCGAACCGGCGATGGCGCCGATGGCTTCCGGCGGTTGGCGCCCGAACATCTCGGCACCGGGGCAGAGGTCCGGCAACACATCGGCCAGCGGACCATCGCCGACGATCCGCAGCCGCACTCCGAGCCGCCGCGCCGCAAGCGCGAGCGTGTCGATGCCCTTGTCGAGCTCCAGGCGCCCGACATAGAGCAACGCGCGGTTCCGCTCGGCCTCAATGCGCTGGCTTTGCCAGGCGGTCACCGGGTTGCGCAGCACCCGGATCGCTCCGGTCGGGATGCCTCGGCGACCCAGGAGCGGCGCCATACCCTCGTGCACCGCGAGGACCGTGGCCGGTTGCCGGCGGAAATCGAACAAAGTCTCGCGCGCCAGATGACGGGCGACTCGCCAGGCCTTATGTCCGAAGTGGCGCTTGTCGCAGTTCGAGAGCAGGCAGCCCGCCGAAAGCGGGTCGAACTCGCAGACCGCACGCCGGCGAAAGTCGAAGAATCCACCGTTGGGGCAACTCAGGAAGAAGTCGTGCGTCGAGACCACGAGCCGCTCGGCGACCTGCCGCAGCGGCGCGAAGCAGGCCGGCGAGAGCACCTTGTGCCAGTTGTGGAGATGGTAGACCGTGCCGGGCGTGTCGTTCGCGGCGATCCAGTCGGCGAGCCGTGCGCGGACCCACCCGTCGTGCAGGCCCCGCACCGCCGCCCGGGCACGCCCCCCGGCGAGCAGATGCTGCCCTCCCAGCGCTACCACCTCGTCGGACTTGCGCGGCACGAGCGGCGGAGCGCCGCCGCCCGCCAGCATCGCCACCGGGATGCCGAGCCGCTGCAACTGCCGAACCGAAGCGACCGCAATGGCTGACGCCCCGCCGCCCCCCTCGAGGTCGTCGCTGATCACCGCCACCCGGTCGATGTGGGTTCGCATGTGATGGCCCCGGCGCGATCTTCTCGATCGGCCCCATGGGTAGGGTGAACGCGAACCGACGCATCCCCTCCTATCGCGCCCCGCCTAGCCTAATTCGGTAGGCGCATCCCCCTTACGAAAAGCCCGTCGACCTTCTCCGCAATCTATTCTCGCGGCCGGGCCGACCATTCGGCTGGAGAACGATGCAGCGACCGACCCTACCCTCAATGAAAAGCCTTTGGGCCGGTGGGCAGTGCCACGGCAAGGGCAGGCAGTTCTGCGCCGCGTGGGCGACGGTTGCCGCGACCGCGACGCTCCTTGTCGTCGGCGGCATCAGCCGGGCCGAGCGCCATCCGGATCTCGACCTTTCGGGCTACGAACTGGTTTTCGACGAGAATTTCGACAGCCTAGACGTTTCCGGGAGAGGTCCGGGCACGCGCTGGATCGCCCACACTCCCTGGAATGGCGACTTCGGCGACGCCCTGTTTGTCGATCCAACACCCGACTTCCCGTTCTCGGTCGATGACGGAATCCTTCGTATCGAGGCACGCAAGGGCGATGACGACACCTGGCGCTCCGGACTGCTTTCATCGACCGATCCCTCCGGCCAGGGATTTCAGATGCAGTACGGCTATTTCGAGATGCGGGCGAAGATGCCGCCGGGTCCCGGGGTCTGGCCGGCTTTCTGGCTGATCTACAACCGCTCCCCGGAGAGCTCGCTTGAGATCGACGTCGTCGAATACTATGGCCATGCGCCCGACATCTATCACTCCGTCGTGAAAGTCTGGCCGAAGAATGATACGGTCGAGGAGCAGACCTACGCCTTCATGCATCAGGTCCCGTGGGGCACGCTCGTCGACGAGTATCACGACTATGGCGTCTCCGTGAAGCCCGACGAGATTATCTTCTATCTCGACGGTCACGAGACGGCGCGCGCCCCGACCCCGGTCGAGCACCTGGGTCCGCTGTTCATCCTGCTTGATCTGGCGCTC
Organism: Bauldia sp.; assembly: GCA_020442065.1. Lineage (GTDB taxonomy): Bacteria > Pseudomonadota > Alphaproteobacteria > Rhizobiales > Kaistiaceae > Bauldia. The sequence goes on along the minus strand of JAGRKZ010000237.1, from coordinate 9,129 downwards.
GGCTCGGGCTTTCCGATCGATCATACCAAGAACCCGTCGTACATGTACGTCGATCACGTACGGGCCTACCGGCGCCAGGGCGAATGACCCTGTCGGTGCTCCACCTCGTCAACCATTGCGAGCGCGGCGGCAACGTCCACCTCGCCGTCGACCTCGCCTGCGAGCAAGCCCGGCGCGGTCACCACGTCGTCTTCGCGAGCGCCGGCGGCCGCTTTGCGCCGCTGCTCGAGCGCAGCGGCGTGCGGCTCGTCCGGCTCGAGCAAAGCCTCAGGACCCCCGTGCGCGCCGCGCGGGCGGTGGTTACGCTGGTTTCGCTCTGCCGCCGCGACCGGCCGGACGTGTTGCACGCGCATATGATGTCGGGCGCCGTGCTCGGGCGCCTAGCGGCCACGGCCTCGGGAATCCCGCTGGTCACGACCGTGCACAACTCCTTCGATCGCCACGCATGGCTGATGCGGCTCGGCGACCGGGTCGTCGCCGTTTCGCGGTCCGAGCGGCAATTGCTGCTCGCGCGCGGCTTCCCGCCGGAACGACTCGACGTGGTGGTCAATGGCACTGTGGGTTCGGTGCGCTCCGCCCAGGAAATCGGGCCTCCGGCATTTAGCCTGCCGCGTCCATCAATCACCACCCTGTCCGGGCTCGAGCGGCGCAAGGGCGTGCACGATATCATCGAGGCGTTCGCCCAAGCCGCCGCGTCAGCGCCAGAGTGGCAACTGATAGTCGCCGGCGACGGTCCGGAACGGCAAGCCCTGGAGCGGCAGGCGGCACGCTCCGGCTACTCCGGCCGCATCACTTTCATCGGCCATGTCGAGGCACCGCGGCAGGTGCTCGACCAGAGCGACATCTTCGTCCTTGCTTCAGCGGCAGAGCCGTTCGGCCTCGGTGTCCTTGAAGCGCGGGAAGCGGGCTGCGCCGTCATCGGCACATGCGTAGGCGGCATTGCCGAGCAGCTCGATCAGGGTCGCTACGGCGTTACCGTACCCCCAGGGCGCTCGGATCTCCTCGGCGGCGCGCTGCGGCGGCTGATGACTGACTCAGAGGCTCTGGCGGACGGGCGCCGCCGCGCCCGACAGAGTCTCGCCTATTACGGGGTCGACCGTATGGCCGGAGAATACTTGGCGGTTTACGAGGCGGCGATCCTTTCGCGACAAGGGTCGGCACGGGCCGCCGGCGGACCGCTCGGTACCTCGTCCGCTGCAGGAAAGTAGCGCGGCCGCAGCCAACGCTTCCGAGTCAACTCAAGGTTTGCATTCCGGCGACGACTGCGCCCCCAGTCGGTGGCACGTCAAGTCGCGTCGCACGTTGCCAGCGGGGATGCTCCTGCGTCGTGCGCTCGCTCGCACGCATCTGCTGCAGACGCACCCGGCCGACCACCAGGCCGGCAAGCGCGATGAAGAACACAATCCCGGGGTCCGCGGCCCCGCCGGCGATCGCCGAGGGGATCATCGTTGCGAAACCGGTGGTCCGCAGGCTGTTGCAAAGCGCCGCCAACTCCCGCTCCTTCGGATCCAATCCCGGCCGCGGGATCGGCCGCGCCATCTCCGCGAGAAGCAGAAGGATCAGGAAGGCGCCGCACGCCCCCAGTTGCGACAGCACGGCAATCACCGAACTCGACGCCCGCGAGCTTCCGAGACCGACGCCGAGACCGAAAGTATCGAGAAAGGCCTTCCAACTCTTTGCATTCCAGTAGAATCGCTCGTCGGCCGACGCCGAGGTCGACTTGTTGATGAGGGTTTCCTCGACCAGTTGCTGGACCGGCCTGAGTGCGTCCTTGGTATAGATCAGGACCGCCAGCACGAGGGCAAGCGCGATGGCACCGGCCAGCATTGTCACAAGGTCACGGTCGTTCAGCCCGCCCGCACACAGCCGCCAGAGATAGGAAAGCGACAGCAACGTCACGAGGATCGCCAGGCTCGCGTAGCCGGTCGAGGATGTGGCGAGCAAGAGCAACATGAGCAGCACGACCGAAACCACCAGCGCCGGGCGCCAGCTCGTGGCGCGCCAGTAGCTGAAGGTAAATGCGAGCGCAATGATCGTGGCACCTCCGAAGGTCGACGCCTCCGAGTAGCCGCCGGCGATACGCCAGAATCCCTCGACCTGCACCTCGATCAGCATGGAATACGATGCGGTTCGTATCGGCGCCAGGAGATCGCCGGCACCGCTCAGCTTGCCGACGAAGTCGATCATGCCCAGGCTGGCGTTCGCCACGGCGAAGGCGAAAAAGCCGATCCGCAAGAGCTCGAAGCGCCCGCGGCGCGCCAACTGACTCGCGACTGCGAAGAATGCGAAAATACCGAAGGCAAAATACGCAGCCTGGTTGATGTTGCCCGCCACCGGCCTGAGCGCGGTTTCTATGATGGCATCGCGCCCCGGGACGAACACCGTGGTTTCCCCCGCGAACAGCCGCGGCAGGATGAAAGCGCTTGCGACCCCGTAGACTAGGAGGGTGAGCACGACGAACGGGGTCCAGTGCAGGCGGAATACCCTTTCGAGATCGCGCCAGAACGTGCGATGGAAGACCGCCGCGACCATCAGGAGAGCGGCCAGTGGGACATAAAGAAGAAGGTTGAGCCCACCGCTGACAATCGCCGTCGATCCGAAGGCTAGCGATGCGAAGAAGGCGACGGTGGTCGGCGCGCGCGCGAGCACTCCAATTGCAAGGAGCACAGCCCCGATTAGAACTGCGATGGGTGCGACGCTCATTCAGCCAAGCCAATCGTTACGCTCTGACTAATTGCCATCCGTGCCACGCGCGCCAGGCTCACTCTTTCGGTCTTCCGGCTCGCCGAAAGGCCTAGTCGTGCCTGCCCATCCGCATGCCGTTCGCCCCAATGCGCGTGTTTCTGGCGAGCCGGTCGACAGTAGGGTCGGAGAAACTGCCAGGAATCGCGCATGCGGCTGATCGTTGTCATCGTCACCGCCGATCGCAAGGCTGTACTGAGCCAAGCGTTGACGCATCTCCAGGGACAGACCCGGCGGCCCGACCTGGTCATCGTCTCCGCGCCCGATGCATCGCATGTCTATGAGGAAACGGCTCTGAACTACCCGCTGCGCTTCGTCTTCGGAGCGAGCGGCTGCACCGCTCAGAGAAACCGCGCGCTTGATTCCGAGCATGCCCGCGACGCGGAGACGATCGTCTTCCTCGACGACGATTTCGTTCCCGCCTCCGATTATCTGGAACGAGCCGAGGCCGGCCTCGCGCGACACTTAGACTGGGCGGTGTTGACCGGACTTGTCATCGCCGACGGCATCAAGGGCCCGGGCCTCGACTTCTCGCGGGCCATCGAGATCCTGGCCGACGCGGCGGCGGGCGACCCGGAGCAGCACGAAAGCGTGGCGCCGGCCGGTGCCTATGGCTGCAACATGGTGTTCCGCGCCGGCGACATCGCCGGCCATCGCTTCGACGAGCGGCTGCCGCTCTACGGCTGGCAGGAGGACACCGATTTCTCACGCCTGGTCGCGCGCGGTCGGCCGATTGTTCGGCTGCATGGCCTGCGGGGCGTGCACCTCGGCGTCAAGCGAGGGCGGGTCAGCGGGGTGCGGCTCGGCTATTCACAGATCGTCAATCCGGTCTATCTGGTCCGAAAGGGTACTGGCACCGGTCGCTGGGCGGCCAGACTGATCGCCCGCAATCTGCTCGCGAACGCGGCCTTCAGCCTCCGGCCGGAGCCGCACGTCGACCGCCTCGGCCGGCTCAAGGGCAATCTGATCGCCGCCGCTCATCTCGTTCGGGGCCGCTGCGACCCCGAATTCATTCTGCGACTCTGACCGGTGGCGCCGCCGTGACCGCCACCGCCCGAGCCGCTGCAAGCGAACCATGGAACGCCGACCGAGGCGGAGGGGCCGCGCCGGCTGGTCGGACAATCGTCGGCCTCGATATCGCCCGCTTCCTGGCCGCCCTCGGCGTCGTGGTCTACCACTACGCGTTCTTTTCGTGGCACGAACCTGCTGGTGCCACCGGCCTCCGCGCCGCGATCGGATCGCCGGTCGCCTACCCCGGGCTCTTGCCGATCAGCTGGTGGGGTTGGGTCGGCGTCGAGATCTTCTTCGTCATCTCTGGTCTGGTGATCTGCCTCTCCGCCGAGAGCCGATCTTCGGCAGCCTTCCTGCGCAGCCGCATCCTGCGCATCGCCCCGGCCCTCTGGTTCTTTGCCACGGTCAGCCTCGTCGTGACCCTCCTCTATTCGTCGGCCTCGATCGAGGCCGTGCTGCCGATGTACCTCCGGTCGATCGTGCTCTTCCCGAAGGGTCCGTGGGTCGACGGCGTCTACTGGACCTTGACGGTCGAGGTCGTCTTCTACGGGCTGATCTGCCTCCTGATCCTGTCGGGCTGGATCACCCGGTTGCAGGCGATCGTCTTCTCCGCCTCAATGCTGGTCTTCGGCTTCTACCTCGCCGTGCTTGCCGCCCGGACATGGCCCGAGCTGAGCTTCGCCGGCCCCGTGCTCTCCACTGCCGACGCCTATGTCTCGCGCCTGCTGCTGCTGACAACCGGCGCCTACTTTCTGGTCGGGGCGAACCTCTACCTGCTCAGCCGGGACGGCTGGTCGGCATCCAGCGCGGTGGCGCTCGCCGCCAGCCTCGGTGCGGGCGCCATCGGCCTCTGGCTTTCGGCCGAGAACAACGCGGCGGTGCTGTTGCACGCCCGCTCGCCGGCGACGCCGGTCCTGATCTGGCTCGTCTTCGTGGGCGGACTCGGGCTTTCGCTGGTCTTTCACCGAAGCGGGAACAGTTCGGCCGGCCTGCAAAATCTGGCGCGATCGGCAGGCCTCGCGAGCTACCCGCTCTATCTGTTCCACAACATCGGCGGCGCCTTCCTCTTCGGCCTCCTGATCGCCTTCGGCATTGGCGCCTATCCGGCGCTGCTGCTCGCGATTGCGCTCTGCGTTGCGGTTAGCGTCGGCTTCGCGACCTGGATCGAGCCGGTATTGCGCCGGGAGCTCGGGCGCCGGCTCACACGCAGCCCAAATCTCCTGAGCGCAGAGTTTTCGACATCCGCAGTGAAGCGTTGGGACCGAACATGACAGCCAACAAGCCAATCCTTGAAGCGCTCGGTTTGCAGCGGGCAAGCGAGAACAGCATCATCCCCGTGATCCTGTGCGGCGGATCCGGCTCACGCCTCTGGCCGGTTTCGCGCAAGGACATGGCCAAACAGCATGTCCCGCTATTCGGCGCCACCTCTCCGTTCCAGCGCACCCTGGCGCGGCTGGACGGGGCGCAGTTCGGGACGCCGATCGTGATTAGCGCCGCAGCCTCGCGCTTCATGATCGCCGAACAGGCAGCCGCGTCCGGGACGGAGGTGGAGATCGCGCTGGAACCGCAGGGACGCGACACGCTGGCCGCGGTGACCCTTGCTACCTGTCTTGCGGCGCGGCGCAACCCCGCGGCAACGGTGCTCGTTCTGCCCTCCGACCATCTGATCGGCGACGTCGATGCCTTTCAGGCTTCGGTCGCGGAGGCCGCGCGACTGGCCGAGGACGGGCGCATCGTCATGCTCGGCGTGAACCCTACCCAGCCATCGCCCGGCTTCGGCTATATTGCACGCGGCGAACAGGTAGCCGCCAATGCCCATGTCGTCGCCCGGTTCGTCGAGAAGCCCGACGAGGCGAGCGCGGCCGAACTCGTCCGCGAAGGCTGGCTCTGGAACGCGGGCATGTTCTGCTTTCGGGCCGCGGCCGGACTGCGCGAGATCGAGCAGCACGCACCGGAGGCGCTCGCGGCCGTCCGGCGCGCGATCGAGGAGGCTTCGGTCGATCTCGGCGCCCTGGTGCTCGGCGCCAGCTTCGCCGCGGCGCCGAAGATCAGCTTCGACCATGCGGTCATGGAGCACACTTCGCGGGCAGCGGTCGTCAGCACCGATTTCGACTGGTCTGATATCGGCGATTGGAAGAGCGTGTGGCAGCGAAGCCCCCGCGATGACCACGGCGTCGCGCGTGAAGGCCGGGTGCATGCCCGTGACGTCTCGAATTGCTACCTACGGTCGGACGGCCGGCTGCTCTGCGCCCTAGGCGTCGACGGCCTCGCCGTCGTCGACACCGCCGACGCCATCCTGGTCGCGCCGATCGAGCGCTCCCACGAGATCAAGGCACTGGTCAACGAACTCGAAGCCGACGGTGTCGCAGAGGCATGCACCTCTGCGCGGGTGCATCGTCCCTGGGGCTGGTATCAGACCACGGACCTCGGCGACCGATTCCGGGTCAAGCGGATCCTGGTGAAGCCGGGCAAGAAGCTGTCGCTGCAACGCCATCACCACCGGGCGGAGCATTGGGTGGTGGTCCGGGGCACCGCCGAGGTGACAAGGGACGACGAGGTCCTAATTCTGCGTGAAAACGAATCTGTCTACCTGCCGCTTGGCTGTACCCACCGCCTGGCCAATCCCGGCAAGATCCCGGTCGAGATCATCGAGGTCCAAACCGGAACCTATCTCGAGGAGGACGACATCGTCAGGATCGCCGACGACTTCGGCAGAATCTAACCCTCGCCGGCGGCTCGATCAGCCACGGGCGAGCAGCATTTCGCCGCGGCTCTCGGTCCCGCGCGTGGCAGGCCCGGGCACACGAAGATGGTACTATTGTACCGCGGGTTCAGGCCGCGTGGTTGAAATCGACGCCGGTGATGGTCGCGCCTTCGAGGAGGACCGCGACCAGGGATTTCGCGGCATGCGACCAGGCGAGGCGTTCGAGCGTCTCTCGGATGCGTGGCCGGGCCAGGTCGAAGGGCAGGATCGCGCCCTGCTCGCGCGCATCGAGCCGAACGATGTGGCTGCCGTAGCGCGTCGCGACCGGCTCGGGCGTGATCGCTCCGACGGCGAGACCGCCGAGGGCCGCCTCGAATTCCGGGGCCGTGTCGCCGGCGCAGAGCTGGCCGAGGCGACCGCCGTTCGCCCCGGACGGGCAGTCCGAATGCCGGCGGGCCATGTCCGCGAAGTCCTGTGGCCGTGTCGCCAGGACGCCGAGAAGGGCGCGGGCGGCGGCATCGGCCCGGGTGCGGGCGTCGGCATCCTCCGGCGCGGCGATCAGGATATGCGAGGCCTCATAGACGGCCGGCGCGCGGAAATGTGCCTCGTGCCGGTTATAGAATGCGCGACAGGCGTCCTCGTCGGGCGGGACCGGCTGCATGCGCCGCTCGATGACGGCGCGGATCAGCGCCTCTTCGGGCACCTCCCGGCGGCCGGCGCCGAGGTCCCGCGGCTCCGGCGCGAGGCCGAGGCGCCGCGCCTCCTGCAGCAGCAGGGCGCGCACGGCGAGGGCGCGGGCCGCGGCCCGCCAGGCATGGCCGGGCTTGCCGGGCGGCGCGGCATGGTTCTGGGTTTCCGCCGCGATCAGCCGCGCGGGGATCCGCTCGGCATTGACCACAACGTCCGGCTGCAGGGGGCCGCGCATCCGGTCACTCCGCGGGATGCGGCCGCGCCGCCGGCGCCGGGTGGGCCTTGCGCGAGCGCACGATCTGGTATCCGGGCCGCCAGAGGTAGCGCACCGGCACGGACAGCATGTGCACCAGCCGGGTGAAGGGGAAGAGCACGAAGATCGTCAGGCCGAGGAAGATGTGGAGCTTGAAGATCCACGAGGCCTCCGCCACCAGCAGCCAGGCATCGGTGCGGAAGGTGAAGATCGCCTGCGTCCATCCCATGAAGCGGACCATCTCCCCGCCGTCGAGATGCTGGGCCGACACGACGATCGTGAGGAGCCCGAGCACGAGCTGGAGGTCGAGCAGGGCCAGGATGCCGATGTCGGCGTAGCTCGAGGTCGCCCGGATCCGCGGGTCGTAGAGGCGGCGGTGGAGCAGGATCACCCCGCCGGCCAGCGCGAAGACGCCCGCGACGCCGCCGACGATCATTGCCAGCAGCTGCTTGAAGGTATGGCCGATACCCAGTGCGTCGAAGATGCCGATCGGCGTCAGGAGCCCGACGAAATGGCCGAGGAAGACGATCAGCACGCCCACATGGAAGAGGATCGAGCCGAGCAGCAGCTGGCGCCGCCGCAGGAGCTGGCTCGAGGACGATTTCCAGGTGAAGGGATCGGTCTCGTAGCGCGCGATCGAGCCCAGCGCGAGCACGGTCAGGGCGATGTAGGGATAGACCTGGAACAGGAAGAAGTTCATCTTGCGTCCTCCGCGATCAGGAGCCGCCACCGGCCCAGGCCGGCGGCTGTGCCGGCGGGCCCATGCGGGAAAGCATCTCCCGGCCGGCCGGGCAGCCGGCATTGGGGTCCGGGCCGAAGGTCACCGCGGCCTCCTCCCAGACGGCATCGAGCGCGGCGAGATCCTCGGGGTCGTCCTCGGGATGCGCCGCGATCTCGGCGAGGGCCTCGGCGGCCGGCGGCGCGGCGGCCAGGGACGCCAGGGCGGCGAAGACAGGGGCATAGGGGCTCTGCCGCCGGTCGAGGCGGTCGCGGAGCGTGACCAGGATATGCACGGTGTTGGCCAGCACCTCGCGCGCCTCGTCGAGCGGGCGCGCGGCGAGGAACTCGAGCAGCATCGGCAGGTGATCGGGCAGCTCCGGCCCGACCGGCTCGAAGCCGCCGGCGCGATAGGTCTCGAGCAGGTCGACCATCGCCTGCCCCCGGGCGCGGCTTTCGCCGTGCACATGCTCGAAGAGGTTGAGCGAGAGCGAGCGCGAGCGGTCGAAGAGCAGCACGAAGCGTTCCTGCAGGTCGAAGAGGTCCCGGCCGCCGAGTTCCGCGAGCAGCGGGCGCAGACCCTCGATGGCGGAGGCGTCGAGCAGGGCCTCGTCGCGCAGCGCTGTCTCGATCTCGGCGGTGCCCCGCGCGAGCGCCTCGTCTGGATAGGTGAGCAGCGCCGAGAGGGCCTTGAGCGTCAGGGTCATGACTTCATCGCCTCCGGAATGGTCAGCCCCCGGCGCCGGTTGCCGAAGAGCGAGCCCTTGGAGAGACCGTCCGAGCAGCCGTTGCCGTCGGTGAAGCCGCAGCCGCCGCGCAGGCCCATGATGTCCTCCTCGGCAAGCTCGCGGTGGGCGGTCGGGATGACGAAACGGTCCTCGTAATCGGCGAGCGCCATGATCCGGTACATGTCCTCGATCTGGGCGGGCGTGAGCCCGACGCGTTCCGCGATGCCTTCGTCGATCACCCCGTCCACGGTCTTCGCCCGCATGTAGCCGCGCATGGCGAGCAT
>JAGRKZ010000236.1 GCA_020442065.1 Bauldia sp. | reverse complement strand
CATCACGGCAACGGCACCCAGGCGATCGTATGGGATGACCCCTCGATCCTCTACGCCTCGACCCACCAGATGCCGCTCTATCCCGGCACCGGAGCCGCCAGCGAGACGGGTGTCGGCAACATCGTCAACGTGCCGCTGCCGCCGGGCGCCGGAGGCGTCGAGTTCGTCGAGGCGTTCGAAGCGCGGATTCTGCCGGCACTCACCCGCTTCGCGCCCGACCTCGTTGTCATCTCGGCCGGCTTCGACGCCCATTGGCGCGATCCGCTGGCCTCGCTCAATCTGCACGAGGCAGACTTCGCCTGGGCGACCGAGCGGCTGATGGAGATTGCCGACCGTCACGCCGGTGGCCGCATCGTCAGCCTGCTCGAGGGCGGCTACGACCTCCAGGCCCTTGGCGATTCGGTTGCCGCCCATATCGAGACCCTGATGCAGGCCTCCTAGTGGAGCGAATTGGACATTTAATCCCCGCCTGCATCGAACTCTCGGTCAAATATCAAATTCAAAAGCTCCACTAGGATCATATACTTGCTCGTGGTCCTTTTGATTCCGACCTTTGCTCGGTGCTGGCGGCCATGCGCGGCAAATGTAGGAACTCGGACCACCAGCCGTGACTAGGCCGCCCATGGCGGCGTGAACGGTGGCTCGCCGGCAACCACGGCCTGGCCGCCGATCGGCAGCACCGCGACCGCCTCGAACGGGTCCGGGCCGGGATTGAAGAGGGCAAAGTCGGTGTCGGGCGGTACGATCACGGCAGCGCCTGCCGCAAGCTCCGACTCCACGCCGGCGATCGTCACCCGCGCATGCCCGGCGATCGCGACGATGATTTCCTCGCGGGTGAGTCGGTGCGGATTGGCGGGCGTTCCGGGGCCCATCCGCAGCCGCCAGACGGCGGTCTCGCGCGACCCGCGGCTCGGTGCGGCGAGGCCGGTGAAGGTGACGCCGGGGATGTCGAAGGTGGCGGCGGGATGGGGCGTGATGACAGTCATCTGGCAGGCTCCTTGCTCTCAGCGAGATTGCCGCGACGGCCGCACGTAATGTATGGTCAAGAAGCTTGACTATAGCGAAGGATGGCAAAGTGGTCAAGAAGCTTGACGAAAATGATTGGCCGGAAACGCTCGACCATGTCGGCTGGCAGCTCTGGCAGGCGACGCAGCGGTGGAAGTCGGAGCTCGATGCAGGGCTGGTGGCCGCCGGCTATCCCTGGGCGGCGGAGGCGCGGGCCAATATCGTCATGCATGTCGGTCGCGCAGGAATCCGCCAGTCCGACCTGGTGCGGCGCATGGGACTCAGCAAGCAGGCGGTGCAGCAATTGCTCGATGGTCTGGTGGCGGACGGAATCGTCGAGAGGAAGGCCGATCGCGAGGACAAGCGCGGCAGGCTGATCGTCTTCACCGCGACAGGTCGAAGGATGCTGGCCGACTCCAACCGCGTGAAACAGGACATCGAGGAGGGCTATCGCAAGGCACTCGGGGAAAGGCGTTTCGCCGACTTCATGGCGATGCTGAGGGAACTCAACCGTCGACCCTGAGGCCTGCCGCCCGTTTCATTCGCACAGGAAGGACGGTTATAAGTCGGCGACCGGTTGGTGCGACTCGACAGCGATGTCGTCAGCGGTCAGGTTGCGCCCGGCCATTGCGGTCGCCAGGCGGCCGCCGAGGAGAACCGAATGCCTGACACCACGCCGCCAGCCGTTACCGACCTCACCTTCGAGAAGGCGCTCGAGGAGCTCGAGTCGATCGTCCAGCAGCTGGAGCAGGGCAAGGTCGGCCTCGAGGAATCGATCAACATCTACGAGCGCGGCGAAGCGCTGAAGAACCATTGCGAGCGGTTGCTGAAGGAGGCCGAGGGACGCGTCGAGCGCATCCGCTTCGGCGGCAACGGCAGGCCGGCAGGGACCGAGCCGCTCGACGACGACACGCCGTTCTAGCGGGCGGCGACCCGGCATTGAAGGGCGGCGAGCGGCGTCCTATCTCATGCCGACCAGAGCGGAGAGCCTCCGATGCGTGCCCTGCCGTCGTTCGACCCCGCGCCTGGGGATCCCCGCGCCGCCGACCTTATCGAACACATCCTCCTGCCGCGCGCCCGCGACATCGGCGGTTTCACCGTAGGCCGGGTGCTGCCGTCGGCCGCGCGGCAGATGATCGGGCCTTTCATCTTCCTTGATACATTCGGTCCCGGTGAAACGCTGATCACCGAAAAGTTCGACGTGCGGCCGCACCCGCATATCGGCATCGCCACCGTGACCTACCTCACCGCCGGGCGGATCGTCCACCGGGACTCGGTGGGCAGCCTGCAGGAGATCAGCCCCGGCGACGTCAACTGGATGACGGCCGGCCGCGGCATTGCCCATTCCGAGCGCGCCCGCCCCGAAGACGTTGGCCGGACCCGGCCGGTCGGCGGCTTCCAGACCTGGGTCGCGCTGCCGAGGAGCTACGAGGAGGCGCCGCCGAGCTTCTTCCACCATGGCATGGAGACCCTGCCTGTGGTCGGCGGGGACGGAGTAACCGCGCGGGTGATTGTCGGCTCGCTCTATGGCGAACGGGCGCCGGTCGCGACCTTCAGCGAGACGTTCTACGCCGATGTGCAGATGGAGCCGGGCGCGAAGCTCCCGGTCGACTCCGAGCACGAGGAGCGGGCCGTCTTCATTCTCGACGGCGAGGTCGAGATCGCCGGCGACCGGTTCGGGCCGCAGCGGCTGCTGGTCTTCCGGCCCGGCGACCAACTGGCCGTCACGGCGGTGACGCGAGCGAGCCTGATGCTGCTTGGCGGTGAGCCGATGGACGGGCCGCGCCACATTTGGTGGAACTTCGTCTCCTCCTCGAAGGACCGGATTGCCGCCGCCAAGGCCGACTGGAAGGCCGGGCGCTTCGACAAGGTGTTCGGGGACGAGCAGGACTTCATTCCGATGCCGGAATAGCCGGTCGCCTTACTTTGCACCTTATCTCAAGCTGGTATAAGGCTTTTCGGGCGGTGCGATGCGCCGACCGATCTCCACCTGGGCGGGCAATCCGATTGAGATGACACAACCGTCGACGCCGCTGCTCGACACGGTCAAGCTTCCTGCCGACCTCCGGAAGCTGGACGAAACGCAGCTGCCGCGCCTCGCTGACGAACTCCGCCAGGAGACGATCTCGGCGGTATCGGTGACAGGCGGCCACCTCGGCGCCGGCCTCGGCGTGGTCGAACTCACCGTGGCGCTCCACTACATTTTCGATACCCCCAGGGACCGGCTGATCTGGGATGTCGGGCATCAGGCCTACCCGCACAAGATTCTCACCGGACGCCGCGATCGCATCCGCACGCTGCGCCAGGGTGGCGGTCTTTCCGGCTTCACGCGGCGCTCGGAGAGCGAGTACGATCCGTTCGGCACCGCCCATTCCTCCACCTCCATTTCGGCCGGGCTCGGCATGGCCGTTGCCCGGGACCTGTCGGAGGGCGACAACCGCGTAATCTGCGTGATCGGCGATGGCGCGATGTCGGCCGGCATGGCCT
>JAGRKZ010000057.1:20403-24933 GCA_020442065.1 Bauldia sp. | reverse complement strand
ACCGGCTCGCTCGGCATGCTGCCCTCGGCCTCGCTCGGGGCGGCCGACGCCAAGACCGGGCGGCGGAAGGCGCTCTACGAGCCTGTGCACGGCTCGGCCCCGGACATCGCCGGCAAGGGCATCGCCAACCCGCTCGCCATGATCGCGAGCTTCGCGATGGCGCTCCGCTACTCCTTCGACATGATCGCCGAGGCCGACCGGCTCGAGGCGGCGATCTCGGCGACGCTCGAGCGGGGCCTCCGCACCCCCGACATCTTCAGCGAGGGGACGACCAAGGTCGGCACCGCCGAGATGGCGGCCGGCGTCATCGCCGAACTCGACCGGATGGCCGCGTGAGGGCGCGCGCGGGCGGCTTGGTGCGCGGCGAAGGCTCGGGTAGGGTCCAGCGATGACACGGATCTACGAGAACCGCGGCTTCTCGAAGCGCAACAACATCTCGGTCGTCGTCCTCGCGGTCGTCTTCGTCTACGGCTTCTTCGAGCTCTACCGCGCTTTCGGCGTCGGCGGGCAGGATTCGACCGCCGCCATGTTCGGCGTGCTGTTCGTCGCCGGCGCCGTCTATGGCGCCTACACGATCTGGACCGACGGCCGCGACCAGGTCGGCATCATCGATGCCGATTTCGACAAGGGGATCGCGTACATCACCCTGTGGCGGCCGTTCCGCAACCTCGTCATCGAGGCGCCGATCGACCGGCTCACCGGCTGGCGGCACTGGGTCAAGGTGGGCAAGCGCAACATGCGGACCCACATGATCTACCTCAACGCGCCCGGCTATCCGCAGAAGCTGACGATCGAGCTGACCAAGGGCGAGATGCCGGAGGGCTTCCGCCGCCTCGCCCCCCATATGGTCGAGGCGTTCGAGGAGAACACCGGCAAGCGGGCCGACGACGCGGCCGAGGCGTAGGCGGCTCCCAAGCCGCTGACACCGCTACGTCCGGTCCCGCCCGACCCTCACGGTGAACGGATGACCGGAGCCGCGGACGAGGACGACAACGAGATTGCCCTCCCCGGCGGCCGGACGACGGCCGGCGTGGTCCGGGTCGGCGATACCGTGCGCCGGCCGCGAACCGCCCGTTCCGACGTCGTGCGGCGGCTGCTCCGCCACCTTGCGGCAAAGGGTTTCGACGGCGCCCCCGACCACCTCGGCACCGACGCCGAGGGTCGCGACATCCTCACCTTCATCCCCGGCGAGGTCCCCGGCGATCTCGGTTTCCATGACGACCCGACGCTCATCGCGGCAGCGATCCTGATCCGCCGTTTCCATGATGCGACCGCCGATCTCGCCGACCCGAGCACCGGCGCCGAGGTGGTCTGCCACAACGACCTTTCGCCCTGCAATTTCGTGTTCCGGGACGGGGTGCCGGTGGCGATGATCGACTTCGATGCGGCAGCCCCGGGGACGCGCGCCGATGACCTCGGCTACGCGGCGTGGCTGTGGCTCGACATCGGTACGGACGAGATCACCGCGGACGAGCAGGCGCGCCGCCTCGGCGTCTTACTCGACGCCTATGGTACCGACGACCGTCCCGCGATCGTGGCCGCGATGCTTGCCCGGCAGGCGTCCCTCGCGGCGGAAGGCGGGGGCCGCGGCGACCGTGCGATGGCGGCGTGGGCCACAGCCTGCCACGCCTGGACGGAGCGCCACCGGGCGCTGCTCACGCGGCGGTAGCCGACGACGCCCGCGCAAAGCGACCGGGGGGCATGCCGACATGCCGTCCGAAGGCCGTGCTGAACGTACTCGACGAACTGTAGCCGACCCGCTCGGCGACTTCTTCGATCGCGATTTCGCCGGGCCGCAGGAGGTCCTTGGCGAGCGCCATACGCCAGCTCTGGAGATACGCCATGGGAGCCAGGCCGACCTCCCGGGTGAAGCGATGGAAGAAGCCGGAGCGCGAGAGTGCGGCAGCCCTGGCGAGTTCCCCGACCGTCCAGGCCCGGGCCGGGTCATCGTGCATGGCGCGGATCGCCACGGCGAGCCGCGCATCGGCAAGCCCGCGCAGGAGGCCCTGCGGGGCGTAGTCCCCTTCGGCAGACCTGATCGCTTCGATCACGAGCACTTCGACCAGCCGGGCGAGAATGAGATCGCGGCCGGGGCCATCGCCATCAGACTCGGCACGAACGAGGCCGACCAGCGTCGACAGGCGGTCGATCCCGCGGAGGTGCAGGAGTGGCGGCAGCATCGACACCAGAAACGCGGCATCCGGCGAATCGAAGACGAAATAGCCTCCGATCAGGCGGACGTCCGGGTCGCCGTCGCTCCGACCATGCCTCAGCTCCCCGCTCGAAACCGGCGCGACATCCGGATCGATCAGCACCGGCACCGCCGGCTCGAAGCCGGACATCACGAAGCCGGGCGTCGTCGGCAGAAGGACGAAGTCCCCTTCGCCGAGGGTCACCGCGTCGTGGCCATCAAGGGCCAGACGGCAACCCCCTTTGACGACGGCACAGAAGCTCGGGTGGCCGAAATGCCGGTAGCGGACGGCCCATCGCCCGGCTCCGGTTATGCCCTTGGTGAACACGGTCCGCGGACGGAGCAGCGTGACGATTTCGGAGAGCGGATCGGCCATGATTGGACTTTCAAAGATAAAATATGGACTTCACATCGTATATCGTCCAGTCGAGACGCGCTACCTCCTTGGCCATCGTCAATGAGGTAACGAACGCATGAACACGATACTCATCACGGGTTGCTCGTCCGGCTACGGCCAGGAGACGGCACGCTTCTTCCACGACCGAGGCTGGACCGTCGTCGCCACCATGCGGACACCGCGCGCGGACGGCCTTCCCCGCTCCGACCGCCTCCGGATCCTGCCGCTCGACGTGACCGTGCCCGAAAGCATCGCGGCCGCGGTCGAGAACGCCGGGCCCATCGACGTCCTCGTCAACAATGCCGGCATCGGGGTCGTCGGCGCCTTCGAGGCCACGCCGCTCAGCTTCGTGCGGACCGTCTTCGACACCAATACCTTCGGTGTCATGGCCATGACCCAGGCCGTGGTGCCGCAGATGCGGGCCCGGCGCTCGGGCGTCATCGTCAACGTCACGTCCAGCGTCACGCTGACCCCGATGCCGCTCGCCGCGGCCTACACCGCAAGCAAGATGGCGATCGAGGGATTCACCGGGTCGCTCGGCCACGAACTCGGCGCCTTCGGCGTCCACGTCAAACTGGTCGAACCCGGCTACGCGCCGACAACCCGCTTTGCCCACAACACGGCGTTCCGGGTCGAGGATCTGATTCCGGACGTCTATCGGTCCTATGCCGAACCGATCTTCGCCGCCTATGCGCGGCCCGAGGCCGTGACCACCGAGCGCGACGTCGCGGAGGCGGTCTGGCAGGCGGCAAACGACCCGTCAGGACAGCTTCGCTTCCCCGCGGGCGCCGATGCCGTTGCGCTGGTACGGCACACCTAGAAGCCGGCCAGACGCCCCAAGGAGTGCGGCGCCTAAATCTCGGCGCCGGGCGGGCTGGTGCAGGTGGATTCGCCGGTGCGGTTCCAGGCCCGCGAGGTCCAGGTCTCGCTGGGCTCGGGCTTGCCGCCCGGCCCTTCCACCGCCTCATAGAAGGTGAAGCAGTTGTCGCCGTCGCGCTCGACGAAGAAGCAGGCGCCCTGGGCGCCTTCATAGAAGGTGCAGAAGGTGTCGCCTTCCACCGACCACTCGCCCGAATCCGCCCCCTCGACATCGTGGTAGCGGATCGAGCCGTCCTCGAAATAGGTCTCGCTGAAGAAAGCGCCATCGTCATAGATGCCGTCGAGGGTCTGGCCCGGAAACGCCTTCTCCATCTCGAAACCGAACATCCGCTGTCCGGCCGCAGCCGGCAGGCAGAGCACGACGCAGAGCGGCAGCCCGGCAAGCAACTTCATTGACATGTCACGGCTTTGGCGTAGAAGAAGCGCGGTTTTCGCGGATCGGACCAATGAACTCGTTCCTGTCCCTTGCTGTGATCGATGCGACGGCCGGCGGCGCCGGGCGCGATCCTATGCCGAAAACAGCTGCAAAAACATCTGCCAAAACCTGAAGTCCAGCGAATACCCGCCGCGATGCCCACCCGCTCGCGGTGGGAACCGTAACGGGTGGCGCCCGAGCTGCGCCTGGCCCGCACCCCCGAAGAAGGCTTGAGAGGATCGCCATGGGTTACAAGGTCGCTGTGGTCGGCGCCACCGGGAATGTCGGGCATGAGATGCTGTCGATCCTGGAGGAGCGTGGCTTCCCCGCCGACGAGGTCGTCGCCATCGCCTCGCGTCGCAGCCAGGGGACCGAGGTCTCCTTCGGCGATCGGACGCTGAAGGTGAAGGCGCTCGACAGCTACGACTTCTCCGACACCGACATCTGCCTGATGTCGGCGGGCGGCGCGGTGTCGAAGGAATGGTCGCCGCGGATCGGCGCCGAGGGCTGCGTCGTCATCGACAATTCCTCGGCCTGGCGCTACGACGCCGCCGTTCCGCTGATCGTGCCCGAGGTCAATGCCGACGCGATCGAGGGCTTCCGCGCCCGGAACATCATCGCCAACCCGAACTGCTCGACGGCGCAGCT
>JAGRKZ010000057.1:0-20319 GCA_020442065.1 Bauldia sp. | reverse complement strand
TCCGGCGCCGGCAAGGAAGCGATGGACGAGCTGTTCACCCAGACCCGGGCAGTGTTCGTCTCCGATCCGGTCGAGGCCAAGAAGTTCCCCAAGCGCATCGCCTTCAACGTCATTCCCCATATCGACGTCTTCATGGAGGACGGCTCGACCAAGGAGGAATGGAAGATGGTGGCCGAGACCAAGAAGATCCTCGACCCCGCGATCAAGCTCGCCGCGACCTGCGTGCGGGTGCCGGTCTTCGTCTCCCATTCCGAGGCCGTGTCGATCGAGTTCGAGCGGCCGATCAGCCCCGAGGAGGCCCGCGACATCCTCCGCGAGGCGCCGGGCTGCCTCGTCATCGACAAGCACGAGCCCGGCGGCTACATCACGCCCTACGAGGCGGCCGGCGAGGACGCTACCTATATCAGCCGCATCCGCGAAGACCCGACCGTCGAGAACGGCCTCATGCTGTGGGTGGTCTCCGACAACCTCAGGAAGGGCGCCGCGCTCAACGCGGTCCAGATCGCCGAGGTGCTGGTCAACCGCCACCTGATCGAGCCCAAGCGCAAGGCGGCGTGAGCCGTGCCGCTGTTCGCCGCGATCTTCGAGGATGACCCCGAGGCGGCCGAGCGGGTGCGCGCGGTTGCCGAGGACGACCATCTCGCCTGGCTCGACCGGCACCGCGACCAGGTGCTGGTGGCCGGTGCGCTTCGCCCGGCGGAGGGCGGACCGCCATCGGGCGGTCTCTGGCTGATCGAGGCCGAGACCGCCGAAGCGGCGCGGCGGATCTGCACCGAGGATCCGTTCTACACGCAGGGCCTCCGCAAGGCCTTTCGCCTCGAATCCTGGAGCCGCGGCTTCCCGAAACGCCCGGTCACGCTCTGACGCGCTACACGAGAGCGTGACCGCCGCGCTCCCACTCGCGCCGCAATCATGGGCTCCTAGTCGCGGCGAAGGGGGGAGCCATGCCGGAGTTGGTTCCCGTGTTGTCGAAGATCGTCCTGCGCCTCGCCGCGCTTCTCTCGCTGCTCATCGCCGCCGCCACCATGACCGCTTCCGCCGCCGACGCCGCCCTGATCGACACCAAATGGACGCTCGAGTCCGTCGCCGGCCTGCCTGCGGTCGCCGGCCGCGGCGGGCCGCCGGAACTGGTCCTCGGCCCCGATGGCGTGCTCAGCGGCAGCACCGGCTGCAACCGCATGGGCGGCGCCTTCGACCTCAACGGCGATGCGATCGCCTTCGGGCCGATCCGCACCACCCGGATGTACTGCGCCGACGCCTACCGGACCGAACAGGAGCTGCTGAAGGCCCTCCCCGACGTCGCGCGCTTTGTCATCTCCGGCAACCGGCTGGCGCTGATCGGACGCAACGGCGACACTCTCGCCGTCTTCGTCGCAGCCTGATCAAGGTCACGTCCAGATCGCGATCCGGAGGCCCCTGCCATCGCGCTCGGGCTCTACCGGAAAGCTCCGCCCGTCGCCACGGGCGATCCGCGTGGCGGTGAGCGCCAGCACCGCCGCGTCGAGGACGTCGTCGCGGCCGACGCCGCGCGGCAGCGGCTGTGCGAGGACGGCGCGATCGAAACCTGCGGCCGCAAGGAGATCGGCGCGAAACGCGACCCCCTCGGGATTGACCCGGCTCCTGACCTTCTTGGCCACCGGGACCGGCCGCTCGCCATTGAGCCGCCAGAACGCCAGCTCGGGATGGGCCTCGTAGACCCAAGATTCCAGCGCCGGCGTCATCAGGCGGTCGATCTCGCGGATCTTCGGGAAGAGGTGGAAGCACTGCTTCGACACCTTGCGGGGCGGCTCCGACGTCGCCATCGCCACCGCGCAGGCCTGGCGGTAGCCGTCCGCCATGACCGCCGCGCGCGACGGCACCGAGAACACAGAGGACTGGCGGTCGCCGAGGAGGGGCCGGACCAGCCGCTCCGGACCGCGGCCGCCGGGACCGATGCGCTCGGGCAACCCGATCGGCATGTCGATCGCGATCACCGTCGGCTGGCGCGGATCGGCGAGCAGCGCGGCAAGATCGGCGAACACCGAGAGGGCCGGCGCGGGATCGCCATCGAGGCGGAGGAACATGGCCGCCCAGCCGGCCGGGCAACCGTCGACGCCGGCGACCCAGGGCCCTTCAGCCGCCATCGAGCCGGACCACCCGGACACCGAGCGGAGGCGCGAGGAACTCGCCCTGCCCGGCTGCAAGGGGCAGCTCATCAGCATTGCCGGCAAGCTCGACCAACCGCACCGTCGCCGCGGCGGCGCGGGTCAGCGCCTCGACCGGGTCGTCGCCGTCGAGCCGGTGACCGAGATAGAGCGCGGCAAGGATGTCACCGGTGCCGTGGGGCGCATACGCGAACGCGCGATGGACAACCAGCGCGGCCTGATCCGGCGTTACCAGGAGGTTGGCAGTCTCGCCCTCATCGGCGAAAGCCGACGTCACGATCACCTCCGGCCGGCCCAACGAGTGCGCCGCCTCGGTGAGCGCGGCGTTGTCGACGAGCTGCGCCGGGTCGCGGCCGGCGAGGAAGGCAATCTCGAAACGGTTGGGCGTGACGATGTCGGCAACCGCCGCCAGCGCCCGGACCCGATCGCGAATACCGGCGCCGATATAGAAATGGCCGGCATCGCCCACCACCGGGTCGCAGAGAACCGGCGCCGTCGGCGCCGCCACCCGCAGGTTGGCGACGAGGTCGATGGCCGCGTCGACCTGCCCGCGGGTGCCGAAATAGCCGGTCAGACAGGCCGAGGCGGCCCCCGGCGCCAGCGAGCCGGCGATGTCGGCGATCAGGCTCGGCTCCACCGCAATCCGCGTGCCGGGGCCATGGCCGGGATGCCAGGGGAGAAGCACGGTGGGCAGGAAGACGACGGGAATGCCCATGCGCTGCAGCGCAAACAGGCCGGCCCGCCCGCCGACGCTGCCGCGAGAGACGAGACTGTTGACGAGGAGGACCGGCGGCCTGTCGTACATGCGGAGCGCAAAACGAGGGTAGAAGATCGCGGCAGGAAAGACGCCCCTCATAGCCGAACCGGCCGGCTGTCGCCACGGGTTGTGAACGAAACACTTGTGGAGTCGGCAGGGCTGGCTAGTCTCTCGCCCCGGGGAAACTGGGGGAGACGACACCGACGATGGCCGCCCTGCCGCGACCGCGCCGAAGCGCACTCTACATACCGGGCTCGAACGCCCGGGCGCTCGACAAGGGCCGCTCCGTCGCTGCCGACGTGCTGATCCTCGACCTCGAGGACGCCGTGTCGGTCGAGGCCAAGGAGATGGCCCGCGCGGCAGTTGCGGCCGCGGTCGGTGTCCACGCCTACGGCAAGCGCGAGGTCGTGGTCAGGGTCAACGGCCTCGACACGCCGTGGATCGCCCGCGACATCGCCGCGATCGTGGCGGCGATGCCGGACGCGGTGCTCATCCCCAAGATCTCCCGGCCCGAGGACATCCGCCGCGCCCGTGCCGCGCTCCACGCCGCCCAGGCGCCGGAAGGACTGGCGCTGTGGGCGATGATCGAGACGCCGCTCGCCGTGCTCAATGCCGGAGCGATCGCAGCGACCACGAACTCTAATTCCGGCGTTCCGCTCGAGGCGCTGGTGGTCGGCACCAACGACCTCATCCGCGAGACCGGGATGCGCTACGTGCCCGGTCGCTTCAACCTCGTGCCGGCGCTCGCCCAGACCGTGTTCGCCGCCCGCGCCAATGGCATCGCGGTGCTCGACGGCACGTTCAACGAGTTGAATCACTGGGAAGCCTTCCGCACCGAATGCCAGCAGGGCCGCGACCTCGGCATGGACGGCAAGACCCTGATCCACCCGCGCCAGGTGACCATCGCCAACGAGGTCTTCGCGCCGAGCGCGGACGAGGTGATCTGGGCAGAGAAGGTGCTGGCCGCGTTTGCCCGGCCGGAGAATGTCACCCGGGCCGTGATCTCGGTCGAGGGCAAGATGGTCGAGCGCCTGCACGAGCGCATGGCGCTCCGCGTCATCGAGACGGCGACCGCGATCCTGCCGGACGATTGAAGGCCCGGGCGCTTTCCGTTGAAATGGGCTAAGCTCCGAACCGCCTACGGTACGCCGCGGGTGGCTGCGAGACCTGATCGAGCAACTGATCGGAGGCGGACCATGCATGGTCGCAGATTGATCTCGGCCTTTTCTTGGTCATCGGTCTCAGTCGCGTGGTCGTTGACCGCAGTGGCGGCCGGGTCGGGCGCTGATCTGGCCCTCTTCGGCAAGGATCCAGGCGACGGAAATGCCTTCGCCTGCTACTCGCGGCACTACGACGGGGCGCATCTGGCGGCTCATCCCCAGCAAAACGTCGACGACATGACCATCTTCGTCAACAGCTTCGTCGATCCGGAAGCGGGCCGGCAATACCTGCTCGAAATGGGTGTCCGGTTTCGCGAGATATCCACGCCCTTCCAGACGTCCGGTGGGTGCGGCACCGTTGACGGCAAGAAGGGCCTGAGCTGTGGCATCGACTGCGATGGCGGCGAAATTGACGTTACCGTGAGAGATCAAGATTCGATCCTGGTCTCGATCCCGGACGGCGCAAGAACCTGGGACCCGGAGTCAGGGGAGACGCCCCCTGCGAACGCGAGGTTCGGTCTGGACGACAAGCTCTTCCGCCTCGACAGGACGAAGCTTCAGGATTGCCTGCCGCTCGTCGGAGACGACAGCTTGAAGGCCGAGATATCGGCGGCGAAATAGGGTTGTCCAATGATCCCGACCCGTCGGCACCTCTTTTCTCGTCTGTTCGCTTCCGCCACCGCCTTGACGTGGACCGCCTCATCCAACCCGTCGCGAGCGGATGATCAGGCGGTCCCAGGAGTCGCGTACCATCTGTCGGACGTCGACAAAGTCGCTTTCGTTCTGGGTAATATCGAGAACCATCTCGATGGTGTGGGGGGCCCTCAGAACGTCAGGATCGTGCTCGTCGTGCATGGGCCCGCACTCGCTCTCTTCCAACAGAAGATGGCCAACGCGGACATCCGCCGCCGGCTCGCACGGATCTTCGGCGACGGTGTCGGACTGGCGGCTTGCGGCAACACGATGACGGCCCAGAGCGTCGAACTTGAGGACCTGCTGCCAGGCTTCGAACGTGCCGATGAAGGGGGCGTCGTCCGTCTCGCCCGGCTGCAGGCCGAGGGGTACGCCTACCTTCGTCCCTGAGGAACAACCATCTGGCGGTCTTCCGGGACGGGGCGGGGCGATCGTCGCTCAGACCACATGCCCGAAGCGCCGCAGCTCCTCCAGGATGACCCGCGTCATGGTCGCGGCGTCCTTGGCGTAGTGGTTGCTGACGCCCTCGTCCCAGGTCCAGAAGAAGGTCCGGTCGACCAGCCCGAAGGTCAGCACCCGGACGCCGCCCGCACCGGTCACCGACCACGCCGGCGGCGTCCGGCCCGGGTTGTCGCGGGCAAGGGCGAGGCCATCCGTGAGGTTACCCGCGATCGTGCCGCAGAGCCGGTCGAGCGCTTCGAGCTTGTCGTCTGTCGCCTGGGGACTGCCCGCATCGGCCATGGCTAGAGCCCGGCCAGCGCCTTCGCGAAGTCCGCCGCCGCGAACGGCTCGAGGTCGTCGACCTGCTCGCCGACGCCGATGAAATGCACCGGCAATTTGTGCCTGGCGGCGATGGCGACGAGAATGCCGCCGCGCGCGGTGCCGTCGANNGTCGAGCTTGGTCATGACGAGACCGCTGACCCCGGCGCGCTTGCCGAACACCTCGACCTGGCTGAGCGCGTTCTGTCCGGTGGTGGCGTCGAGGGTGAGCAGCACCGTGTGCGGCGCGCTGGGATCGACCTTACGGATGACGCGGATCACCTTCTCGAGCTCGGCCATCAGCTCGTCCTTGTTCTGCAGCCGGCCCGCGGTATCGACGAGGAGGATATCGGCGCCGTCGGCCTCCGCCTCCTTGAGCGCGTCGAACGCAAGCCCGGCGGCGTCCGCGCCGGGCTCGCGGGCGATGACCTTGGCGCCGGTCCGCCCGCCCCAGATTTTCAACTGCTCGATCGCCGCCGCCCGGAAAGTATCGCCGGCGGCAAGCACCACGCTCTTGCCTTCGTCGCGGAACTTCTGGGCGAGCTTGCCGATGGTGGTGGTCTTGCCGGTGCCGTTGACGCCGACGACGAGGATGACGTGGGGCTTGCGGGCAGGGTCGATGGCGAGCGGCTTCGCCACCGGCGCGAGGACCTTCTCAATCTCGGCGGCGAGCACCGCCCTGACCTCGTCCTCGCCGATCTCCTTGTCGTAGCGCCCGGAACGGAGCGCATCGGTGATCGCGGCGGCTGTCTCGAGGCCAAGGTCGGCCTTGATCAGCGTGTCCTCGAAGTCCTCCAGCGCCGCGGCGTCGAGCTTCCGCTTGGTGAAGATCGAGGTGATGCTCTCGGAGATCGCGCTCGACGAGCGCGACAGGCCAGACCTGAGACGCTGGAACCAGTTGCCGCGCGCCTTCGGCGCATCGACCTCGGGGGCTGCCGGTACGAGGGCCGGCGCCGGTGACGCCTCCGCGGCTTCGGCCTCTGGCGGATCCGCCGGCCCCGGCCCGTCCTTGTCGCCACCGAAGACGCGGCGGAAGAACCCCTTCTGCTCAGCCATCGCTCTCCTCCCGTGGGGGCCTTCCGACCCCCTCCCAACCTCCCCCTTTCAGGGGGAGGGGAGACAGGGTGCACTGGGAAAGCGTCACCAACATTGCCGTGGATACCGTGCCGTCGCAGCCCCGCCTCCTCCCCCTGCAAGGGGGAGGTTGGGAGGGGGTCAATCTTCGGCGAAGGGACATGGCAATGCGACTGATCTTGCCACAGGCACTCATGCCGCCTCGGCGAGGAGGGCGCGGCCGGTGTGGCCGATGACCCGTGCCGCCACCACGTCGCCGGGTCGGCCGAAACCGATGTCGGCAGGGGTGAAATGCTCGGTCCGACCGAGGCCGTCCCGCTCGACAAGGACCTGGCGGGTTGCGCCGCGCTCGCCGTCGAGGTGGCGGGCGAGCGCCGCCTCGCCGGCGGCCCGGAGCCGGGCGGCGCGCTCCTTCACCGCAACCCGGTCGACCTCTGGCATGCGCGCGGCCGGCGTCCCCGGCCGGGGCGAGAACGGGAAGACGTGGAGGAAGGTGAGACCGGCCTCGCCGACGATCGACAGCGAGCGGCCGAACATGGCCTCGTCCTCGGTGGGAAAGCCGGCGATGAGGTCGGCGCCGAACACCACGTCGGGGCGCAGGCGGCGCGCGGTCTCGACGAAACGGAGCGCATCGGCGCGAAGGTGCCGTCGCTTCATGCGCTTGAGGATCAGGTCGTCGCCATGCTGAAGCGAGAGATGGAGATGCGGCATCAGCCGCTCCTCCTCGGCGAGCGCCGCGAGCAGCGCCTCGTCGGCCTCGATCGAGTCGATCGAGGAAAGCCGGAGCCGGTCGAGGGCGGGAACGTTGCGGAGGATCGAGCGCACCAGCCGGCCGAGGGTCGGCCGGCCCGGCAGGTCGCCGCCATAGGAGGTGATGTCGACGCCGGTCAGCACCACCTCGCGGTAGCCGTTGTCGACCAGCCGGCGGATCTGCTCGACCACCGCGCCCATCGGCACCGAGCGCGAGTTGCCGCGGCCGAATGGGATGATGCAGAAGGTGCAGCGGTGGTCGCAGCCGTTCTGGACCTCGACGAAGGCGCGGGCGCGGCCGTCCATGCCCCCGATCAGGTGACCCGCCGTCTCGCGCACCGACATGATGTCGTTGACCCGGACCTCAGCCTCGCCGGCGCGGTCAAAGCCGCGATAGGCGGCAGCGGTAAGCTTCTCCCCGTTGCCGAGGACAAGGTCGACCTCCGGCATGGCGGCGAAGGCACCCGGGTCGATCTGGGCGGCACAGCCGGAAACCACGATGGGCGCCGCGGGGTTGTCGCGGCGCGCCTTGCGGATCGCCTGCCTCGCCTGCCGCACCGCCTCGGCGGTGACGGCGCAGGTGTTGACGAGGATCGCGTCGCCGAGCCCGGCGGCCTCGGCCCGGGCGCGCATGACTTCGGATTCAAGGGCGTTCAGCCGGCAGCCGAAGGTGAGGGTCTTCGCGGCGGTCATTGAGGACCCCCTCCCAACCTCCCCCTTTCAGGGGGAGGAGCTGCAGGATGCACCGACGGCGGCGAGCGGTTGAAGGTGCTCACGCCGCGCCCTTCTCCGTCACCGACCAGGCCAGCGTCGCCGGGTCGATCGTGCCTTCGAATTCGGATTCGATCGGGCCGGTCATGATCACGTGGTTGTCGGCGCGCCATGCGATGCGGAGCGGCCCGCCGGGCAGCGTCACGGTGACGTCGCGGTCGGTGAGACCCTTCCGCATCGCCGCGACCGCCGCCGCACAGGCCGCGGTGCCGCAGGCGCGGGTGAGGCCGGCGCCGCGCTCCCAGGTGCGGAGGGTGATCGCATCGCGCGCGGTGACGTGGGCGAGCGAGATGTTGGCCCGCGCCGGGAACAGCGGATGATGCTCGAGGATCGGCCCGATGCGGGCGAGATCGACGGCGTTGACGTCGTCGACCCAGAAGATCGCATGGGGATTGCCCATGCTGACCGCCGAAGGCGCGGACAGCACAGGCGCGTCGACCGGACCGAAGGTGAGGTCGATGGTCCGGGTGTCCTCGAAGGCTCGCGCGAGGGGGATCTCGCGCCAGCCGAAGCGCGGCTCGCCCATATCGACGGCAACAGTCTCGGCGACGCCGGTATCGAAGGCGCGGAGCAACCCGGCATTGGTCTCGATGTCGGCGCTGTCGCGGCCGCTTTCGCCCATCAGCAGCCAGGCGATGCAGCGCGTGGCGTTGCCGCAGGCGTCGACCTCGCCGCCGTCCTTGTTGTGGATGCGCATGAAGACATCGGCACCGCCGGATGAGGGCTCGAGCGTGATCATCTGATCGAAGCCGATCGCGCCCTCGGCCCCGAGGGCGCGGATCGCCGCCGGCGCCAGCACCACGGGCTCCTTGCGCGCGTCGAACACGGCGAAGGTGTTGCCGAGGCCGTTCATCTTGCGGAAACGTAGGGGCGCGCCTGCCATGGGTCCGGGCCGGGAAATGTCGGGATCGGCGACTATATGGCGGAAAGCGGGGCGGATTGCCAGCCTCGCGCCGCCGTGACCGGCGGCGGACGGGTGATCAAGCGCAATTGTAACGCGCTCGTGAAACTCCGGGGCGTAACCTTGGCGTAGCTCCGGGCGAACCCCGTGACGACAGCCCCGAGGGAGGGAGCCATGACCACCGCCTATGGATCGACCCGCCGGACGCTCCTCTTCGGCGCCGGCGGCGCCGCGCTGCTGATCGGCGTCGGCGTCCTGCCGCAGCTCACCGCGGGCGCCGCCACCACCCATCTCGGCACGCCCGGCAAGGTCGAGATCGAGGCGTTCGACGACATGGGCCGGAGCCTTGGCGTCGAGACCGTGGACAAGGTGGTCAAGACCGAGGCCGAATGGACGGCGCAGCTCTCGGCGATCGCCTTCAACGTGACCCGCCAGGAAGGGACCGAGCGCTCCTTCACCGGGCCGTGGCTCGACAACCACGACAAGGGCATCTACCGCTGCGTCTGCTGCGGCACCGCCCTCTTCTCGTCCGACACCAAGTTCGAATCCGGCACGGGCTGGCCGAGCTTCTACGCACCGATCTCGGCGAGGAACGTGCTCGACATCGAGGATCGGAGCTACGGCATGGTGCGGATCGCCAATTCCTGCGCCCGCTGCGAGGCGCATCTCGGCCACGTCTTCCCCGACGGACCGCCGCCGACCGGCCTCCGCTACTGCATGAACGGCGTCGCGCTCGACTTCGTGCCGCTCGCCGCCGCCTGAGCCTTCACCCGACAGCCATGGAAGGACCGCGCCAGATGACAACCACCCGCCGCAAAATCTCCTCCGACCGCGTCGTTCCCTACGCGCTCGCGGGCCTCCTCGCCCTGCCCATCGTCGCCCTCGTCGCCCAGACCGGCATGGTCGGCGCCGCCGAGGAGCCGGTGCAGATCCCGCCGCCGGCCGTCGACGCACCGGCCAAGGACGGGATGGCCACGGCGGTGTTCGCCGGCGGCTGCTTCTGGGGCGTCCAGGGCGTGTTCCAGCATATCGACGGGGTCGAGAACGCCGTCTCCGGCTACGCCGGCGGCACGGTCGCCGACCCCTCCTACAAGCAGGTCTCGCACGGCAATACCGGCCATGCCGAAGCGGTCGAGGTGACCTACAATCCGGCCAAGGTCAGCTACGGCAAGCTGCTCCAGGTGTTCTTCTCGGTGGCCCACGACCCGACCCAGCTCAACCGCCAGGGACCGGACGTCGGCACCCAGTACCGCTCGGCGATCTTCGTCACCGATCCCGGCCAGGCCGAGGTCGCCAAGGCCTATGTCGCGCAGCTCGATTCCGCCAAGGCCTATGGCGCCCCGATCGTCACCGAGATCGCCCCGCTCGCGACCTTCTACCCGGCCGAGGACTACCACCAGGACTACGCCACCCTCCACCCAGACCAGCCCTACATCATGTGGAACGACCTGCCGAAGATCTCGAACCTCCACGACATGCTCCCCGAGATCTGGCGCGACCAGCCGAAGCTGGTGTTCCCCGAAAACGGGGCGAGCTGAGCGTCACCCGACTGTCGCGATGCCGTCACGGACTCGCGGCACACTCGCTTCGTTTCAGGGATATTGAGCCAAGTTCTACTGTTCATGCGGCCGGCGCCCTTTTTGCGCGCCGGCCGGTTTAACGCCGGCCGGCAGCAGCCTCTCCTCCTCCTGCCGTCGTTTCGCTCATCGGGAGCCGATGGTATCGTCTGCCGGCAAATGCCAACCGGGGCATCCCATGACGCTGCTCGCGATTCTGCTGCTCGTCGACGCCGCGCTCCACGCGCTCGTGATCGCTCGCCATGGCACGGCGGACAACAACATGCCGTTCCTGGTCTTCGCCGTCATATACTTGGTGCTGGCGATCGTCGTCTTCCTGGCAGTGCCTTATGCGGTCTGGGCGACGCTGGTCCTGTCGGCGATCGGGATCGTCGGCCTCACCGTCACCTTCAACAAGCCCCAGCGCGACAAGACGGTCGACCGGATCATCTGGGCGGTCGACGCTGCGATCATCGTGCTGGCCGTCTGCCTTCTCTTCTTCCAGCAGGCGCCGCCGGTAGCGGCTTAGCCGCCTCGCATTCCTTGACTTTGGCACCCATTCCGCCTACTTCGGCGCCAATTCGACGCGCTTGAGCCACTCGAGCCGCCGACCGGGACCCGATCCCGGAGGTCAACGTCCGCCAGCGCGATGCGCCCGCGGGCGCGATCGGCGCTTGGCTCGAGACCCGTCGGGGACGATATACCGACCGCCACCCATCCGACGACGGCAGAAGGCACGGCGCATGTTTGAAACCCTCTCCGAACGCATCGGCTCGGTCCTCGACCGGCTGACCCGGCGCGGTGCGCTGTCCGAGGCCGACGTCGGCGAGGCGATGCGCGAGGTCCGCCGCGCCCTGATCGAGGCCGACGTCGCCCTCGACGTGGTGCGCTCCTTCACCGACCGGGTGCGGACCAAGGCGGTCGGCCAGGACGTCATCCGTTCGGTGACGCCGGGCCAGATGGTGGTCAAGATCGTCCACGACGAGCTGGTGGCGATGCTCGGCTCGGAGGCGCAGCCGGTCGACCTCAATGCCCCCGCGCCGGTCGCGATCATGCTGGTCGGCCTCCAGGGCTCGGGCAAGACCACCACCGCCGCCAAGCTCGCCAAGCGGATGAGCGAGCGCGACAAGCGCAAGGTCCTGATGGCCTCGCTCGACACTCGCCGCCCGGCGGCGCAGGAGCAGCTCCGCGTGCTCGGCACCCAGGCCGGCATCGACACGCTGCCGATCGTCGCCGGCCAGATGCCGGTCGAGATCGGCCGCCGCGCCCTCACTGCCGCCCGCCTCGGCGGCTACGACGTCGTCATCCTCGACACCGCCGGCCGGACCCATATCGACGAATCCCTGATGGCGGAGATGGCGGAGATCAAGCGGGACGCCAGCCCGCACGAGATCCTGCTCGTCGCCGACAGCCTCACCGGCCAGGACGCGGTCAACCTCGCCAAATCCTTCGACGAGCGGGTCGGCGTCACCGGCATCGTGCTGACCCGCGTCGACGGCGACGGCCGCGGCGGCGCGGCCCTGTCGATGCGCGCCGTGACCGGCAAGCCGATCAAGCTGATCGGCACCGGCGAGCGGCTCGACGGCATCGAGGATTTCGACCCCGGACGCATCGCCGGCCGCATCCTCGGCATGGGCGACATCGTCGGGCTGGTCGAGAAGGCCGCCGCCAATCTCGACGCCGAGAAGGCGGCCAAGGCCGCCGAGAAGATGCGCAAGGGCATCTTCGACCTCGACGACCTCGCCGAGCAGCTCGGCCAGATGCAGAAGATCGGCGGGATGTCCGGCATGATGGGGCTGCTCCCAGGCGTCGGCAAGATGAAGCGCCAGATCGACGCCCTCGGCATCGACGACAGCGTCTTCCGCCGGCAGACCGCGATCATCTCGTCGATGACCCGGGCCGAGCGCAAGAACCCCGACATCCTCAAGGCCTCGCGCAAGAAGCGCATCGCCGCCGGCTCCGGCACACGGGTCGAGGAGATCAACAAGCTCCTCAAGATGCACCGCCAGATGGCCGACATGATGAAGGCAATGGGCAAGGGCAAGGGCATGTTCGGCAAGATGGGCGCCATGGCCGGCATGGGCATGGGCGGCGGCATGCCGCCAATGGACCCGGCAGCGCTTCAGCAGCTCGCCCGCGGCGGCGGGCTGCCCGGCGGCATGCCGGGCCTTCCCGGCGGAATGCCGGGCGGCCTTCCCGGTCTCCCAGGCGGGTTTCCCGGACTGCCCGGCCTGCCGAAGAAGAAGTGAGGAGAGCGCATGACCACCGCCAGTGACGATGTCGAGCGCGCCCGCGTCCTCCTCCGCGACCTCAGGGTCTCGATCGACAACATCGACGCCGCCATCGTCTACATGCTCGCCGAGCGCTTCCGCTGCACCGAGGAGGTGAGCCGGCTCAAGGCCGAGCACAACCTGCCGCCCGCCGACCTCACCCGCGAGGCCGAGCAGATCGCACGGCTGCGCCGGCTGGCGGAAGACGCCCGATTCAACCCGGACTTCACCGAGAAGTACCTGACCTTCATCATTTCGCACGTCATCCGCCATCACGAGGCGGTGGCGGCGGGAGATACCTCCGCCGATCTCGTTGCCCGGAAGGGCTGAGGCGCGGCGCTTCGATCAACCAACACCGATCTCAACGGAGAGAAGAGAATGTCCCTGAAACTTCGCCTTGCCCGCGCCGGCGCCAAGAAGCGCCCGTTCTACCGCATCGTTGTCGCCGACTCGCGCTCGCCGCGCGACGGCCGCTTCATCGAGGTGGTCGGCACCTGGGACCCGATGCTGGCCAAGGGCGACGAGAAGCGCGTGGTGCTGAACGTCGAGCGCATCAAGCATTGGCAGGGCGTCGGCGCCCAGCCGACCGACCGCGTCCTCCGCTTCCTCGACGCCGCCGGCCTCGCCAAGCGCGAAGCCCGCAACAACCCGCAGAAGGCCGAACCGGGCAAGAAGGCGCAGGAGCGTCTGGCCGCGGCCGCCGAGAAGGCGGCAAAGGCCGCAGAGGCTGCGGCCGAGGCGTAAGCCCCGGCCGTCGCGGCTCCGATGCCGGACAACCCGACCCCGCGCGAGCGCGTCGTGGTCGCCCGGATCGGGGCGGCCCACGGCATCAAGGGCGAGGTGCGGGTCAAGGCGTACACGGGCGAGCCGCGCGACATCGCCGCCTACGGCCCGCTCGAGGCGGCTGACGGCCGGCATTTCGAGGTCACCGGCCTCCGCCCTGCCGCGGGTCCTGCGCCGGACATGCTGGTGGTGCGGTTCAAGGGAATCGGCGACCGCAACGCCGCCGAGGCCCTCAACGGCCTCGAACTCGGCGTGCCGCGCGATCGCCTGCCGCCGGCCGGCGAGGACGAATACTATCACGCCGACCTGATCGGCCTCGACGCCGTCACCTGCTACGGCACCGCGCTCGGCACCGTCACCGGCGTCGAGAACTACGGCGCCGGCGATCTCCTCGAAATCGCCCCAAAGCGCGGCGAAACGCTGCTCGTCCCCTTCACCCGCGCCGTCGTGCCAGAGGTCGATCTGGCCGCCAGGCGGATCGTCGTCGATCCGCCCGAAGGGCTGATCGACGCTGCGGGTGCCGAGCCGGAACGCTCATGACCTTCCGCGCCACCGTGCTGACCCTCTTCCCCGAAGCCTTTCCGGGACCGCTCGGCCTGAGCCTTGCCGGGCGGGCGCTGGCCGAGGGCACCTGGTCGCTCGAGGCCCGCGACATCCGCGCCTCGGCTACCGGCCGCCACCGCCCGGTCGACGACAGCCCGGCCGGCGGCGGCCCGGGCATGGTGCTTCGTGCCGACGTTCTGGCGGCTGCGATCGATGCGGCCGCGCCGGCCGGCGACGGCCGCCCGCGGCTGCTGATGACGCCGCGCGGCACGCCGCTGACCCAGGCCCGGGTGGAGGCGCTCGCCGCCTGCGACGGCGTGATCCTCGTCGCCGGGCGGTTCGAGGGCGTCGACGAACGGGTGATCGAGGCCCGCAACCTCGAAGAAGTCTCGATCGGCGACTATGTCCTCTCCGGCGGCGAGATCGCGGCGATGGCGGTGCTGGACGCCGTGGTGCGGCTGCTGCCCGGGGTCATGGGCAATGTCGCCTCCGCTACGAGCGAGAGCTTTTCCGCAGGCCTGCTCGAATACCCGCAATACACCCGGCCGCAGGTGTTCGAGGGCCGGCCCATCCCGGAAGTGCTGCTCTCCGGCGACCACGGGCGGATCGCCCGCTGGCGGCAGGAGGCCGCGGAGCGGATCACGCGGGAAAGACGGCCGGATCTGATCGCCGGGCGGGAGAGGGAGCCAGGCGGACGATGACCCCGGCGAACGCCCGGGGGAATCGACAAAGCCAAGCGATTAGAGTATGGAACCGCTCGAATTTCAGCCATAGATGCGCTGGGCAGTGCGGCGAGCCCCTCGGGTCACCGCCTTGAGACGCGCCCGCAATGACAGAAAGGTCAAGAAAATGAACATCATCGAGCAGCTCGAGAAAGAGCAGGCCGCGGTCATTGCCAACATGCGCGCCGTTCCCGAGTTCGCCCCGGGCGACACCGTCCGCGTCAACGTCAAGGTGACCGAGGGCACCCGCAGCCGCGTCCAGGCCTACGAGGGCGTCTGCATCGCCCGCGCCGGCGGCGGCCTCAGCGAGAACTTCACCGTCCGCAAGATCTCCTACGGCGAAGGCGTCGAGCGCGTCTTCCCGATCTACTCGCCGGTGATCGATTCGATCGAGGTGGTGCGCCGCGGCAAAGTCCGCCGCGCCAAGCTCTACTACCTCCGCGGCCGTCGCGGTAAGTCGGCCCGCATCGCCGAAAAGCAGGACCACGGCCGCGAAGCCGGGGCGGCAACCGCCGCCGAGTAGGCCATGCGCGGCACGCTCCGCGCCGCCTTCCTCACGCTATCCCTTTGTGCCGGCCCGGCGAGGGCCGAGCCCTTGGTGCTTGATGTCGTCTCGGCCGATTTCTATCGGGACGACCTCAATGGGAATACATTATCAATTGAACTCTCACCCACGTCTGCTGCGGAATTTGGTGATTACACCGGCCGCCGGGTGGGATGTCTCTTGGACCTTCTGGTCGATGGGCGCGTTGTGGTGACGGCCAATGTCAACGAGCCGGTCACGCACCCATCGTTCATGGTTGCCATACCAATCGACGATGTCGTCGCAGCGGATGCACTTGCGAGATCAATGTCCAGCGGCGAAGCCAGCGTCGTCGTCGATGACCCTGAAAACGGCTCACCCTGTCCGGAGCGGGGACCGACAGCTCCCGAGACGTCCTAGGGCGTGCCGAACGAAGGTCGGTGGACAGAACGGGCTTCCTGCGTCGTCGTAAAGGGAACGATCTCCCTTGGCGGCATCGACACACGCGGGCAGAATCGCGCCATGCCGAATTATCTCAGCGCCAACCGCGCCAACTGGGACGAGCGGGCCGACGTCCACATCGAGGACAGTACCGGCGCCTACTCGATCGCCGATTTCCTCGCCGGCGACGACGTGCTCTTTCCCATCGAGGCGTCCGAGATCGGGGACATCGCCGGGCTCGACGTCCTCCACCTGCAATGCCACATCGGCGTCGACACGCTCTGCCTCGCCCGGCGGGGCGCGCGGGTAACCGGCCTCGACTTCTCGGAGAATGCGCTTCGCCATGCCGCCGGCCTCGCCCACCGGGCCGGCCTCGAGGCGCGCTTCGTGCTCGGCGACGTCTACCAGGCGCCGGAGCGCGTCGGCGGCGCCTTCGACCTTGTCTATACGACGTGGGGCACGATCTGCTGGCTGCCCGACATTCGTCGGTGGGGACAGGTCGTGGCGGCACTGCTGAAGCCGGGCGGCCGCCTCTATTTCGCCGACACCCACCCGATGATCCAGCCGCTCGAGGAGATCGATGGCCGGCTGGTGCCGACCTTCGGCTACCGGACGCCGACCGGCGTGCCACTCGCCTTCACCGCGAACCAGACCTATACCGGCGACACCCGGGCGTTTCTCAACACCGAGAACTTCGAGTGGGTCCACCCGCTCTCGGACATCCTGATGGCGCTGATCGACAGCGGCCTTGCGATCAGCCGCGTGGTCGAACACGAGGGACTGCCCTGGCAGATGTTCCCGATGATGACGAAGGGCGCCGACCGCCTGTGGCGGTTGCCGGCCGGGCACCCGCGGCTTCCGCTCAGCCTTTCGCTCACGGCGACGAAGCCCGGCTAACCGGCCGCCGCCTCGATCGCGTCCATGTCCTCGTCGGAGAGGCCGAAATGGTGGCCGATCTCGTGAATGAGGACGTGGGTGACAACGCTGCCGAGCGATTCCTCGTGCTCAGCCCAGTAGTCGAGAATCGGCCGGCGGTAGAGCCAGATCATATTGGGCATCTGACCGGTTTCGGGCACCGAGCCCCGGTGCGCGAGGCCGACGCCCTGGAACAGGCCGAGAAGCCCGAACTCGGAGTCGATGCCGAGATCGTCGAGCACGTCGTCCTCGGGAAAGTCTGCGACGCGGATCAGGACGCCGCCAGTCAGCGCACGAAACTCCTCGGGAAGGGCCGCGAAGGCGGCGTGGCCTATCGCCTCGAAGTCGTCGAGCGAAGGCGCCTCGGCAGCCGTCCAGTCCCGGATCGTCGTGGGACTGCTCATCGCGGCGCGTAGGTGTTGAGGAGGTGGAGGGCGAGCAGGAACAGCGCGACGAAGCCGAGGGTGCGGCCGGTCCACTTCGCCCAGGTCTCGAGCCGGTCCGGAGGCGGCTCCCGGCCCTCGTCCCTCCCGCTTCCGGTCATGGCGTGATCGGGGCTGCGGCCGGCGGGGTGGTCAGCATCGCCGCATTGGTCCGAAGCAGCTTGTCGCGGAGACCATGGCGGAAGGCGGCCTCAAGGGCCTGGCCGATCTCACCACGGCGATCGAGGGTGGCGGCCACGAACGGCCGCGCGAAGGCGAGATAGCGGACCGGGGTCACGGCGGTCGCGGTGGCGCTGGCCGGGCTTCCGGTCGACACGCTGATCTCGCCGATGAAGCTCCCGGCGCTGCAGGCGCCGACCTTGCGGCCGCCCACCGAAATCTCGATGTCGCCCGAGACGATGAAGGCGAGGTCGTCCGGCAGTTCGCCCTCGCGGGTGAGCACCGTACCGGGATTGACGGTCATCCAGCGCCCCTCACGGATCAGGCGATGGGCATCGGCCGGCTCGAGCGTGGGGATGGCGATCTCATAGAAGGCGCGCTCGTCCGGCGTGAAGTTCGCCATGCGGTTGCGATAGGCGATGTAGGCGATCTGCCCGACATTGGTCAGCACGAACATCGACTCCCAGAAGGTGCCGACCGGGTCCGACAGCCAGACGCCGTAGTAGAGCGCCTGAAGAACACCCGCACCGATGGCGATGACGCGCAGCCACAGCATCCGCGTCATCAGCATCGAGAGGATCAGAAGGACATAGCCGGCGTGGCCGACCATCGCCCCGGTGGAGAAGGCGGAGTCGAGATCGAGATGCATGGGCGTGGACCGTCAGGTTCGAAACGTCGCCTTTGTCGCCGGAAGAAGTGCAAGAGGCGGGCCGCCCGGCGCGGAGCGGCCGTCGGCTCATCGCCGGGGAAGCGGAACGGTATAGGTCAACCAGCCGCCGTTCACGGCAAGGTGATCGGCGAAGCGCCGCGCGGTGGCCGGCTTCTCGGGCACCATCCAGCGGATCTGCTCCCAGCTACGCCGGGCGCCTTCGGCGGTCAACGCATCGATCAGCGCCTTGCCAACCTTCTTGCCGCGCGCATCCTGGATGACGAAGAGGTCCTCAAGCTGTCCGGCCCGCATTCCGGTCATGGTGTCGGGCAGATCGAAGAACACCGCATAGCCGACCAGGCGGCCATCGAGCCGGGCGCCAAGGAGTTTCGCGGTCCGATCCTTGAGCAGGAGTTCGGCGTAGTACTGGTCCGGCGCGCGGGGGGCGCCGCGCTTGCGGTCCTGCACGCTGGCCGCGATCAGCGGCGCCAGTTCGTGGGCGGCCTTGAGATCGAGCCTGTCGACAACGATATTCGTCATGGCCCGCAACCTCTACGGCCCGACGCCGCCGGTCAAGAGGCGCGAACGGAATGGGTCAAAGTGGCCGGGTTCGCCACAATTGGCCGGCGACCCAGTCCCGAAAATGCCCAAATTATTTCACGACCCGGCCCTTACAGAGTCGCTTTCCTGAACTTATATGTCGGAATGAAAGGTGGCGTGAGGCGCTGCCGGACATGAGGGAACGAAAGCCGGTGTGACGGCGTTCACTGCAAAGAACGCAAGAAACCGGCAAGGTTCACTCAAGCAAGGACGGGCGACCGTCCAACAGGGGTCAAGGCAATGAGCATCAGGTTTCCTCACGAACTGGCAGCGGCCGCGGAATTCGCGGAACGCGCCGTCGAGACGGCTCCGGCTCCCGCACAGACTGCGCGGTTTGCCGATGTCGCCTACCCGCTCGGCCTCCAGGGCGAGCCGATCCGTGTCAGCTTCGGTCCAGGCTTCAAGTCCGCCGAGGCAGCCCGGAAGCTCATCCCCGGCCAGACCTATCACTGAACGAATTCAACGAGATCACTGCGCGGCTTTATCCCCCACCCCGACCTCCAAAGCTGCCAGTTGAGAGAACGGCCCGGTGCGCCCCCACCGGGCCGTTCGCCTTTTCAGCGCAGGGTTGACGCGCGTCAACCATCCTGAACCGCAGATAAACGGCCGACTCAAGGGCCGTTCAGCTTGGCGCGGCTAGTCTCCCCGCATCGATTTCGGGGAGCCAAGCCGTGATCATCGCCCTTCTCCAGACCGCAGCCGCCCTCTTCCGCACCCATGACGCCCGGACCGAACCGGCTCGCCGCGTCCGCTGGCGCGGGCGCGACGGCCGCTGGCAGTGGCAGGCCGTGTAGGGCCTACCCCAGCTCCCGCACGTCGACGAAGCGGCCGGCGATCGCCGCCGCCGCCGCCATGGCCGGCGAGACCAGGTGGGTGCGGCCCTTGAAGCCCTGCCGGCCCTCAAAGTTGCGGTTCGAGGTGGAGGCGCAGCGCTCGCCGGGACGAAGCCGGTCGTCGTTCATGGCCAGGCACATCGAGCAGCCCGGTTCGCGCCATTCGAAGCCGGCGGCCTTGAAGATGGCGTCGAGACCTTCGGCCTCGGCCTGCTCCTTGACGAGGCCCGAGCCGGGCACGATCATTGCGTTCACGCTTTCGTGAACCTGCTTGCCGGCGATGATCTTTGCGGCGGCGCGGAGATCCTCGATGCGGCCGTTGGTGCAGGAGCCGACGAAGACCCGGTCGACGGCGATGTCCTTGATCCTCGTATTCGGCTCCAGACCCATGTAGGCGAGCGCCCGCTCGACCGCGCGGCGGCGGTCGGGATCCTCGATCGCGGCCGGATCCGGCACCTTGCCGTCGATGGAGGCGACGTTCTCCGGGCTCGTACCCCAGGTGACGATCGGCGGCAGCCGGGACGCGTCGAGCCGCACCTCGCGGTCGAACGCCGCCCCTTCCTCCGAATAGAGGGTCCGCCAGTGGGCGAGCGCCATGTCCCAGGCCGCACCCTTGGGCGCCTTGGGGCGGCCGCGGATGTAGTCAAAGGTGGCGTCGTCCGGCGCAATCAGGCCGGCGCGGGCACCGCCCTCGATCGACATGTTGCAGACGTCATCCGGCCTTCCATCGACAGGGCGCGGATCGCCTCGCCGGCATATTCCATGACGTGACCGGTGCCCCCGGCGGTGCCGATCTCGCCGATGATGGCGAGAATGATGTCCTTGGCGGTCACGCCGGACGGCAGCGCGCCGTCGACGGTGATCCGCATGTTC
>JAGRKZ010000235.1 GCA_020442065.1 Bauldia sp. | reverse complement strand
GTGCTGCTGCTCGACGAGATCGAGAAGGCCCATCCGGACCTGTTCAACATCCTCCTGCAGGTGATGGATCACGGAAAGCTCACCGACCACAACGGCAAGAGCATCGACTTCCGCAACGTCATCCTGATCATGACCACCAATGCCGGTGCGGCCGACCTCGCGCGGCCGGCGATCGGCTTCGGCAATTCGGTTCGGGACGGCGATGACCAGGAGGCGATCAACCGCCTGTTCACGCCCGAGTTCCGGAACCGGCTCGATGCGGTGGTGGCGTTCGGTAACCTGCCGCCGGAAGTGGTCCACCAGGTCGTGCAGAAGTTCGTGCTCCAGCTCGAGGCCCAGCTTGCCGACCGCGGCGTCACCTTCGACCTTTCGGACGAGGCGGTGAAGTGGCTTGCCGAACGGGGCTACGACAGCCGGATGGGCGCGCGCCCGCTCGCCCGCGTGATCCAGGACAATATCAAGCAGCCGCTGGCCGACGAGGTGCTGTTCGGGAAGCTCCGCAAGGGCGGCACGGTGAAGATCACCGTCAAGGACGGCGGCGAGGCGCTGAACCTCGAGGCGATCGAGGACGGTCCGGTGAAGCCAAAGCCCGAGCCGATCCCGAAGCCGAAGCGCCCACGCCGCCGGAAGCCGGTTCAGGCGGCCAAGAAGCCGAGCGGCCCAAGCAATGGCGGCAAGCCGCCGGGCGGCGGAACCCGCGGGCTGGTGCCGAAGGTGCCGCTCAAGACCAGCTGACGACAAAAGGCGGCCCATGGGCCGCCTTTTTCGCGTCCGGCGTCCCATCCTCTGTCAGAAAGGCGGATTGCAAAGAGCGCGTGCGGCGGCGCAAGACAGACGCGAGACCGCCAGCGGAGAGACGGAATGCCCAAGCAGACCACGGATGTGAGCGGCGGTTCCTACGGCATCGTCTATACGAGCGCCGGGCAGGCCTGGACGATCGCCAAGGGCGTCACGGTGAGCGGGACGTCGGGCGCCGTGCTCAGCGAGTTTCCCGATTCGACACTCATCAATCGCGGAACGGCATCCTCCGAGGGTTATGGACTCTACCTGGCACCCGGCGGCACGGGGGACGTGGACATCGTCAACGGCGGCGCGGGCGTCATCGACGCCTACCGCGCCATCCTGATCCTGGACATGGACGGGGCGCTATCGCTGTTCAACAAGGGGCTTGTGGAGGGCTCGGAATACGCGGTGTCGATCTCCGGTTCGTTCAGCGCCGACATCCGGAACGAGGGCGTGGTCCGCGCCGATCTCGCCGCCATCAACTTCCAGGCCCTTGGGTCGTCCGACGGCATTTCCTTCAAGAACGCCGGCAAGATCGTCGGCGGCACCTACGCCATCGAGGTCGCCACCCTGGCCTATGGCACCGCCAAGATCGTTAACACCGAGAACGGCATCATCAAGGGCGGCGATGCGGCGATCGCGGTCGCGGAAAGACTGGTCGTCAAGAGCGACGGCCTGATCGGCGGCAGGATCGTTAGCGGCGGCTACAACGACAAGGTCATCAACAAGAACAAGGTCAAGGGCGACGTGTGGCTCGGCGGCGGCAGCGACCTGTTCGTCAACAAGGGCAAGGCCAAGGCGGGGATGATCGATCCTGGTCCCGGCCTCGACATCGTCGTGCTCGGCTTCCGCAGTGACAAGCTGCTCTTCGATTCCGCGCTCGACGCCACCTCGAACAACTGCACGGTCAGGAAATTCTCGTCCGGCGAAGACCGCCTGTTTCTCGACGAGGACATATTCACCGCGCTGACCGCAGACCCGCTCCTCGCTTCGGAGTTCCGCAAGGGGACAACGGCGGAGGATGCCGACGACCACATCATCTACGATAAGAAATCCGGCGCCCTCTACTACGACCCGGACGGGGCGGGCGGACAGGCGCAGGTGCGGTTCGCAAGTTTTCAGAAGGGCACCGTCGTCAAGGCGACGGACTTCACGGTAGGCGAGTACACGATCATCTCCGCGTAGCGGCGCCGCAATTACCGTCGCCCGGAGCGGCGGCGGCTTCGGTGAAAGGCTATGTCGAGTCGATTGCCGCTCTCAATCTGGCGGCGTTGACCGCGAGTACGTCCGAGTCTTCCATCTTGCCCGTGTGCGGTTTCAGCGGCACCCCCGCGAAGCGCGGGATCACATGAAAGTGGAGGTGGAAGACCGACTGCCCGGCCGGCGCCTCGTTGAACTGGGTGATGGTGACGCCGTCGGCGTCGAAGGCGCGCATCGCAGCCCGCGCCACCTTTTGGGTAGCGCTGATCACCGAGGCGAGCACCGCCGGATCGGCGTCGAGGAGGTTCCGGGACGGCTGCCGCGGCACCACGAGCGCATGGCCGACGCCTTGCGGCATCACATCCATGATAGCGATCACATGATCGTCCTCGTAGACGCGATGAGAGGGGATCTCGCCGCGCAGGATCTTCGCGAAGATGTTCTGGTCGTCGTAGGGCGTGTCGGCCATGGCGGTCGTCCCGGCAGTGGGTGGAGGCGGGGACAATGCCGCCTCGCGCCGGTTCTGTCACCAGCGACGCCGGCGATACGGACCGCGACCGGTATCCCTCAGGTAAGGCGCCAGACGCCGGCTGGGACCTCGGTTCTGTCAGATTGGAGGCGCTGCAATAAGAACCTGCTCGGAGAGGTGTGACGGCGGTCACACCGGTCCGAGCGGATGAGATTGGCGGCCATCGCGGACCGCAGTAGTGTCGCCACCGGCTGGGAGCCATCGACGCGGTCGCCACGATCAGGACGCCGCGCATTCGCCATACACGAGGAGACGCGGCATGCCGACGCAGAACAGCGACATCAATGGAAATCCGTTCGCGATCACCTACGCGGGACCGGGCCTGACGTGGAAGGTGGCCAATGGTGTCGACGTCACCGGCACGGCGGCGGCGATCGTCAGCGTGTTCGCGAACAGCAAGCTGATCAACAAAGGCTCGCTGTTCGGAGGAGACTATGGCGTCGCCTGGGGTCCCGGCGGTGCATTCGGAACCTATACGATCGACAACATGAGCAGCGGGGAGATTTCCGGCGGCATCTACGGCGTCTATGTCAGCGACTTCCTGGGCTCGCTGATCGTCCAGAACGCCGGGGACATCCAGGGCGGAACGTTCGGCATCTACGCCGTCGGCTCCTCGGACATGCGCGTGGACAACACGGGCGAAATCAGCGGCGGCACGTTTGCACTGTTTCTCGCCGCGTCCAGCGCCGGCGGGGCAGGTCAGGTCGTCAACAATCACGGCATGATCGAGTCGAGCCAGTATGGCTTCTATGCCTCCGGGCCCAGCAACGTCCGGGTCATGCTGAACAACGACAAGGGCGCGCTCCTCAAAGGCGGTCTCGCTGCGATCACCGACCTGTCGCCCCTCACCGTAAAGAACGACGGCAAGATCGAAGGCCTCGTCGAGACCTACTCCTACGACGACAAGATCATCAACAAGGGGAAGATCAAGGGCGACGTCTGGCTCGGCAAGGGTCTCGATGTCTTCAAGAACAAGGGCAAGGCCAAGGCCGGTCTGATCGACAGCAACGAAGGGAACGACAAGATCGTCCTCGGCGACAAGAAGGACAAGCTGCTGTTCGATTCGACGCTCGACTCGCTGACCAATGTCGACACGATCAAGAAGTTCGCGTCCGGCAAGGACATGATGTATCTCGACGATGACATCTTCACCGCGCTGACGCCCGGCGCCCTGCCGTCGTCGCAGTTCCATATCGGAACCTCGGCATCGGACGCCGACGACTTCATCATCTATGACAAGGCGTCGGGCGCGCTCTACTACGACCCGGACGGGAACGGAATCCAGTCGCAGATCCAGTTCGCGCAGTTCAAGCCAGGGACGAAGATCGTCGCATCGGACTTCACTGTCGGCGAGTACTCGATCCCGCTCGTCTGATCGTCCTCGCCGGTCGGCGCGCGCCAGTGGGTGTTGGCGTCGGTCGGACTGCAATCGTCGATCGTGTCATCCGGGCCAGGGCGTGCCTTGGTCCGGGTGAGCATGGTGTGGGGCAGCTTGCTTCGGCGCAGACCGAGGCCTCCGAGTTCACGCTCGGCGGCAACGTGTTGCCCGATCGTCTCCTAGTCTATCCGGAGTACCGGCCGACGGTGTGCATCGCCTGTCGTGCCTACCTTGGCGGGCGGCCCGGACCGGAGTAGGGTGCCCGCGAGCTGGGGGCTACCGACGCGGTCGCCACGATGTTCGCGCCGCGTTTTCGACAACGCCAGGGAGACGCGGCATGCCAAACCAAAACAGCGATATCTACAGCACCTCGTATGCGCTCATGTACACGGGCGCCGGCCAGACCTGGAAGGTGGGCAAGAACGCCGACCTGCTCGGAGTAGCGGGTGCGGTGTACAGCAATTTCGCCAGTAGCAAGCTCGTCAACAAGGGCTCCCTCGTCGGCAACAGCACAGGCGTCCTGTACGATGTCAGCGGGCTCGCCGGCACCTACAAGGTCGTCAACGCGGAAGGCGGCGAGATCTCGGCACTCTATGGAGTGTACGTCAACGGCTTCCTCGGCTCGCTTCTCGTCCAGAACGACGGCGACATCTTCGGCGCAATCTTCGGCGTCTACGCCCTCGGTTCGACCGACGTCAAGGTGATGAACGACGGCACCATCCTCAGCGGCATTTACGCGATCTTCGTCGCCGCGAGCAGCGCCGGCGCCAACGGCACGGTGATCGACAACAACGGCATCGCCAAGGGGGCGATCTACGGCACCTACATCTCGGGCCCGTCCACTGTCATGGCGAAGGTCACCAACCACAAGGACGGGGTGATCGGTGGCGGGGTTGACGCGGTGTACAGCCTGTCGCCCGTCCAGCTGAAGAACGACGGCAAGATCATAGGAAACGTCTACACGAGCCCATACGCGGACAAGGTCGTCAACAAGG
>JAGRKZ010000234.1:6573-9907 GCA_020442065.1 Bauldia sp. | reverse complement strand
TCGCCCTCGATCGGGTACTTGAAGTGGTAGAGCTTGCCCTTGGTCTCGACCTGCTCGACCTCAAGGTCCGAGATCGCGGTGCGGAGCTTGGGGTCCCAGTTGACGAGCCGCTTGTCCTTGTAGATCAGGCCGGCGCGGTAGAGGTCGACGAAGACCTTGGTGACCGCGCGCGACAGGCCCTCGTCCATGGTGAAGCGCTCGCGGCCCCAGTCGCAGGAGGCGCCGATCCGCTTCAGCTGGTTGATGATCTGGCCGCCGGATTCGCCTTTCCAGGCCCAGACCTTCTCGACGAAGGCATCGCGGCCAATCTTGTGACGGTCGGGCTCCTGCCGCTCCATCATCTGCCGCTCGACCACCATCTGGGTGGCGATGCCGGCGTGGTCCATGCCCGGCTGCCAGAGCACGTCGCGGCCACGCATGCGCTCGAAGCGGGCGAGCACGTCCTGGAGCGTGTTGTTCAGCGCGTGGCCGATGTGGAGCGAGCCGGTGACGTTGGGCGGCGGGATGACGATCGAGAACGGCTTTGCTCCCGGCGCAGCGCCGGCACCGGCCTTGAAGGCGCCGGCCTCCTCCCACAGGGCTGCGATCCGCGGCTCGACGTCCGCCGCGTCAAAGGTCTTCTCAAGCATATCGGCACCGGTTCAGGAAAAGCGGCCCTTCGTAAATCCGAAGGGTCAAGCGGTGTCAACCGGCGGAAATTCCAAAAGCCGACCTGGTGCGTTTCCCGCCAAGCGGCCCGAACCGTCGAGGGCCTCACCACACGCGTGCAAGCGACCGGATCGGCCACCCGGAAGGACGTGAGACGTCGATCATTGCCTTGGACAGCCGCGCCGATACGCTGCTTCGGCAGTCAGGGAGCGATTCGGCCGGGAATGATCGTAGAGAACGCCATTGCCCTCCTCGAGCGGATCACGCCGCCGCCGCCTCCCCACGCGCCGGTGGCCGAGCGGCAGAGCGGGGTGATCCCCTACGCTATCGTCGAGGGTCAGCCGACGTTCCTCCTCATCACCTCCCGGCAACGTGGGCTGTGGATCTTCCCGAAGGGCCGCATCCCCGAGGGGGTGGAGCCGTGGGAATCAGCCCGGCGCGAAGCCCATGAGGAGGCGGGTGTCGAGGGCGAGGTCGCTATCCGGCCAATCGGCTCGTACCGCGCCTGGAAGACCCGGGGGATGCGGCGTTTCGTGATCGAGGTCGACGTCTATCCGCTCCGCGTCGTGCACCAGCACGACGCCTGGCGCGAGACCGCCGAGCGGCATCGCCATTGGGTCACGCTCGCGGAGGCAGTCCGGCTGATCACCGACAAGCAGATCGTCGCACTGGTCAGAGCCCTGGCTCGTCAGCTTCGCGAAGGCGGAGCCCCCTAAACGCCGGCTGCGGCGGACAGGATCGCATAGAGGGCGACAGCGAGGGCCGCGGTGGCCGGCACCGTGATCACCCACGCCGCCCCGATCGACAGCGCGTATTGCCGCCGCACGAGCTTCCGGCGCTCCCGCTGCTTGGTGCGAGAAACCGCCTGTTCTGGCGTCTCGTTCAACTCCGAGATCCGCAGCGAGCGCATCCGCGGCTGCACGCCGGGGTTCGGAATGCCGCGGTTGGTGATCGCCTCGCGGAGGAGA
Source organism: Bauldia sp. (assembly GCA_020442065.1). Lineage (GTDB taxonomy): Bacteria > Pseudomonadota > Alphaproteobacteria > Rhizobiales > Kaistiaceae > Bauldia. The sequence continues at coordinate 8,291 of JAGRKZ010000234.1, read as the reverse complement.
CCAATGCCGAACACGCCGCCGACCGTGATGTGGGTGGAGGAGACCGGCAGCCCGAGCGCCGAGGCGATGAGAACGGTCGTCGCCGCCGAGAGGGCCACGCAATAGGCGCGGCTCGGGTTCATCTTGGTGATCTTCTCGCCCACCGTCCTGATCACCGTGGGTCCGAACAGGGCGAGCCCGAGCGAGATGCCGGCGGCCCCGATGAACAGCACCCAGAACGGCAGGGCGACCTGCTGCGGCGCCGCCACACCGAACTCCGCTGCCGCCACGATCGCCGCAAGCGGGCCGATGGCGTTGGCCACATCGTTCGCGCCATGCGCGAAACAGAGCAGCGCGGCCGCGGCTATCAGGGGAAAGCTGAACAGGGCGGTGACCGGCCGTCCGGTCCGCTCGATCATGGCCGACTGACGCTTGATCCACGGCATCGACACCGCCGCCACCACCACGAACGCGACGAGACCGATGGCGAGCGCCGTCAGGCCGGTGGGCTTCCAGACGTGGGAGAGGCCCTTGGTGGTGAGATAGACCGCAAAGACGCCGGCCATCGCGGCGACGATTGCCGGCAGCCACCGGCGCGCGGCGGCGAACGGCTCCGGCCGGTCGACGATCAGCGACCGCACCACCCAATAGAGCCCGGCAGCGAGCAAACCGCCGAGCACCGGCGACACGACCCAGCTCGCCGCGATCGCGCCCATGGTCGGCCAGGAGACAACATCGGTTCCCGACGCGGCTATGCCCGCCCCGAGCACGCCGCCCACCACCGAATGCGTCGTCGAGACCGGAGCGCCAAGGTAGGTGGCGAGATGGATCCACATGGCGGAGGCGAGGAAGCCCGCCATCATCAGAAGGATGAAATCGACGGCGTCCATGCCCTCGTGCGGGCGGATGATGTCCTTGGATATCGTCGCGACCACGTCGCCGCCGGCGATGAGCGCACCCGCCGCCTCGAACACGGCCGCGATGGCGAGCGCCGTCGCGAGCGTCATCGCCCGCCCACCGACCGCCGGACCGACGTTGTTGGCCACGTCGTTGGCGCCGACATAGAGGGCCATGTAGCCGCTGATGACGGCTGCCGCGACCACGTAGAGGGAGAGCGGCCCGGTGGCCGTGGTGGCAATGGCGAAAACGAAGATGACAATCAGGAAGCTGACGGCAAGGCCGGGGGCCGCGAAAGGCCGCGCAACCGAGGAACTCGCCTCCTCGAGGTGGCCAACCTTCTTCAGATGCTTGTCGAGATGCGCCAAAGCCGACAAACCCCCACGATTCGCTCCGTGGGGCCGTTATGCCTGCTTTGCCGGCTAAGGCAAACCCGCGGCGTCAGCCGCGATCGCGGAACTTGTTGACGATCGGGTAGCGGCGGTCCCGCCCGAAATTCTTACGGGTGATCTTCACGCCCGGGGCGGCCTGGCGGCGCTTGTACTCGGCAATGTAGAGGAGCCGCTCGACCTTCCGCACCGTCTCGAGGTCGTGGCCGCGCGCGACCACGTCGGCAACCCGCATCTCGCCCTCGACCAGGCATTCGAGGATGTCATCGAGGACGCCGTAAGGCGGGAGCGAATCCTGGTCGGTCTGGTTCTCGCGAAGCTCGGCCGAGGGGGCACGAGTGATGATGTTCTCGGGGATGACGGCGCCGGCAGGCCCCATCCCGCCGGTCGGCCGGTGAGCGTTCCGCCAGCGGGCGAGATCGTAGACTTCGGTCTTGTAGAGATCCTTGATCG
>JAGRKZ010000234.1:0-6563 GCA_020442065.1 Bauldia sp. | reverse complement strand
CATGTCGCCATAGAGCGTGGCGTAGCCGACCGACATCTCGGACTTGTTGCCGGTGGTCAGCACCATCGGCCCGAACTTGTTGGAGATCGCCATCAGGAGCGTGCCGCGGGCCCGGCTCTGGAGGTTCTCCTCGGTGATGTCGGGCGTGCGACCGGCGAAGACAGGCTGCAACGCGGCCTCGAAACCCTCGACCGGCGCCTTGATCGGCACGACGTCGTAGCGAACTCCGAGCGTGGCGGCGAGTGCGGCGGCGTCGGTCAGGCTCTCCTGCGCGGTATAGCGGTAGGGCAGCATCACGCAATGGACCCGGTCCTTGCCGAGCGCATCGACCGCGAGCGCGGCCACCACCGCCGAGTCGATGCCGCCGGAGAGGCCGAGCACGACGCCGGGGAAGCCGGTCTTGTTGACGTAGTCCCGAAGGCCCAACATGCAGGCGCGCCAGTTGGCCTCCTCGAGGCCCGGCAGGGCGGCGAAGGTGCCGTCGATGCAGCGCCAGGCCCCTGCCCCGTCCTTCTTCCAGGTGACGGTGGCGATGGCCTCCTCGAGCTGCGGCATCTGGAAGGCGAGCGTGCGGTCGGCGTGAAGGCCGAAAGACCCGCCGTCGAACACCAGCTCATCCTGCCCGCCGCACTGGTTGACGTAGACCATCGGCAGGCCGGTCTCGACCACCCGGGCGATCGCCACCTGCTGGCGGACGTCAGCCTTGCCCTGCCAGTAGGGCGACCCATTCGGGACGACCAGGAATTCGGCGCCGGTCTCGAGCAGGCATTCGCAGACCTGTTCGAACCAGATGTCCTCGCAGATCGGCAGGCCGAGGCGAAGCCCGCGAAACCCGACCGGGCCGGGCAGCGGGCCGACGGCGAACACCCGCAGCTCGTCGAAGACGCCGTAGTTGGGCAGCTCGACCTTGTAGCGGAGGCCCTGGACCTTTCCATCATCAAGCAGGGCCACGGCATTGTAGACCTTGCCGGCCTCCGGCCACGGGGTGCCGATGACCACGCCCGGACCGCCGTCCGCGGTGTCCTCCGCGAACGCTTCGACTGCGGCGCGGCAGGCGTCCTGAAAGGCCGGCTTGAGCACGAGGTCTTCCGGCGGATATCCGGCGATGAACAGTTCCGACAGGACGAGCAGGTCGGCCCCGGCCGCCGCGGCTTGCGCGCGCGCAGCACGGGCCTTCTTGAGGTTGCCCTCGATGTCGCCGACGACGGAGTCGAGCTGGGCGACGGAGATCCGGATCGTATCGGTGAGCGTTGCGGCCATGACTGGCGGGGTTTAGCGCGAGCCGCCGACGTCGGCAATCGGCCTATCCGACATGCTGCCTCAGGAAGGCAACCGTGCGCTCGCGGGCGACGCGTGCGGCCTCGCCGCGGAACGTCACGCCATCGTCGCGGTTGAAGGCGTGACCGGCGTCCTTGTAGACGAAGACCTGGACGCGGGCCGGGTCAACCGCCGCCCGCACCCGGTCCACGTCGGCCATCGGAATGCTGGGGTCGTCCTCGCCGAAGTGCAGCATCACCGGGCATTTGGGCGTCTCGTCGAGCAGCCCGGCGATCATCCCCCCGTAGTAGCCGACCGCCGCGCTCAGTCCGCCGACGCGCGCGGCCGAGAGCCAGGCGAGCGAGCCGCCGAGGCAATAGCCGACGATCCCGACCTTCCCGGCCGGCGCCAGCGCCGCAACGCAGGCCGCGACGTCGGCGAGCATCAGGTCCTTGTCGATCGCCCGCATCAGGCCAATACCGCGGTCGCGATCCGATCCCTCATAGCCGAGCTCGATGCCCGGCTCGGCCCGGTCGAACAGCGCGGGCGCCATGACACGATAGCCGTCCGCCGCATAGCCATCGGCGACGCGACGGATGTGGGCGTTGACCCCGAAGATCTCCTGGACGACCACGAGGCCGCCGCGCACCGTGGTCGTGGCCACCTTCTCGTACGCAGCAAAGCTGTGCCCGTCGCGGGCGGTCAGTTCGATCATGCGGCCCATGGGTTCTCTCCTCCGGCGGGAGCCGATCATAACCCCAACCCATCCCGATCGGGAGGAGGTCCAGTCAGATCGTCCCCGCCGCCTTCCGCATCCACCATTCGTGCCAGATCAGCACGATGACGATGAGGTCGAACACGGTGAGGACGATCAGGAACACCGACTGGGTGAAGGTGAAGCGGTACAGCTGGTAGACGATGAAGGCGGCGAAGGCCACCAGCGACACGGGATAGGCCCACGCCTGGTTCCGCCAAAGCCCGATCATCAAGAAGAGCTTTATGGCGCCATGGCTGGCCAGATAGAGCGCCGCGAAGGTCTTGGTGTTGAGGGAAAAGCCCTGCACCAGATGCATCGCCCAGGCGGCAAGCCGGTCTTCGGGGTGGTGGAGAAGCTCCTTGGCGAGCAGGCGCATGATGGGGTGAGTAAGTGCCCCCGCATCGAAGACCGCGAGCACCACGGCGGCCAGGATCTCGAGCACCGCGTCCGCGGCCTTTATCGCAATGCTGAAGATGAAGACCTGGTGGACGCGCCTTTCCTCTGCGGGCGAGATCAAGGCCGGCCCTCCCCGTCTGAGGGGTTCACTTGTTGCATTTGCTTCCCATGCCGCGGACGGCCGTGACCGTATCGAATTCATAAGGCGCAACGGCAAGTCCGAGTCCAGTGGGGTCTTCGAATCTGGCGCCAAGGAGGTGAAACGAGACTCCGACACCGATTGGCGCCACCTGCCTCGGACCGCGCGCTGGCCGCACCGGTTCCACCAACTCGACAGCGGCGCGGAAGACGCGTTCGCGATTTGCGGCGGCCTGTGTTCATATCGAGCCGGGCATGCTCCGTGACGGCGCTGGACTGACCAGCGCGGCCGCCACGGGCCGGGGGGAAAGCCGTCATGGATGCAGTCAGTACGATGGGGACGCATCGCTTGCGGGCGATGACATTCGACGTTGAGCTCGCCTCGGTGGCTACTGCGGTTCCGAAGCACACCATGCCGCAGGCAGACGTGGAAAAGCGTTCGCGGCGCTTCTATCCGCAGTTCAGTCACATGGCCGACCTCTACGCAAATACCGGCGTGGGCACACGGTACTTCTGCATGCCGCACGAGTGGTACGAAGCGCCACGGACATGGGAGGAGCGAACGGCGGTGTTCCAGCGACACGCCATCGAGCTCCTCGAGCGCGTCGCGGTCGAGGCGGTCGCGAAAGCGGGTTTGCGCTTTGACCAGATCGACGCCGTTGTCACCAACACCATTACCGGGCTGGCCGTTCCGAGCCTTGACGCCATGCTGATGAACCGGCTCGGCTTCTCCCAGCACACGGAGCGGCTCCCCATTTTCGGGATCGGCTGCGGCGGTGGCATCGCAGGGCTGGCGCGAGCGGCCCGCCTCGCCCAGACGTTCCCGGGAGGCAACGTCCTCTTTCTGACGATCGACCTCTGCTCGCTGTGCCTGCGCGTCAACGACCCCGCCATCGCCATGTACGTGGCGCTTGCCCTGTTCGGCGACGGCGCCGCCGGCATAGTGCTACGCAACTCCCGCGGCGCGTCGGACGATGCTCCGGTGCTGGGACAGGTGGTGGCGATCGGCGAGCATTTCTGGCCCGGAACCGAGCACATCATGGGCTGGGACATCAAAAACGACGGGTTCGGCATCGTGCTCAGTGCGGAGCTGCCGGCGCTGATCCGCGAGAACCTTGTCCCTGCCATCGACGCCTTCCTGGCCCGGAACGGCCTGAGCCGTGACGATCTCGACGGGTACCTCCTCCACCCCGGCGGCAGCAGGATCGTCGACGTCGCCGAGACCATTCTCGGACTGCCTCCCCAGGCCCTGGACCCGACGCGCCAGACGCTTCGTGACTTCGGCAACATGTCTTCGGCGACGGCGTTGTTCGTCCTCGACCGAGCGATCGCAAGCGGACGGAAGGGTCGTCACCTTACGGCTGCGTTTGGTCCTGGATTCTCGGCCTACTTCGTCATACTCGACTTGTGAGGCGAGCTGCGCTCTCGCCGCCGAGCCGGGTGCCTCGCGCAATCATCGAGCCCGCCGCAGGCAGCATATCCAGCGCTCCAACCGCCACCTGCCGCAACCGCGCCGAGCGGAACACCGCGGCGACCGACCGCGCGACGAAAAACTGCCGCCGGAGGCCCCGGATGAAGGCGTGCTGGAAGGCCATTGCCGGGATGCCGTCCGCCACTGCCTGGGCAGCCTGGATGCCGGAGGCGAGCGCGATCGAAGTTCCGTCACCCGTGAAGGGTGGGATGACGGCCAGTTGGTCCCCAATCGGGTACACGCCGCGGGCAATCCCGCCGGAGCGGAGATAGCCGAACGGAAGTCCGGCAACCGCGGCAGGCCGACCGGAAAGCGGCACAGCGCCAAGCAGCAGATCGCCAAGAAGGTTGGAGCCGGCGGCGATGCCGTCGAGCTGGCCCCGCCAGTCGGCGCCGAACCGCGAAAGGGCCGCCCGGTCGAGCTGCCAGCATAACGTCGCGCGGTCGCCTTCCACGAGACACGCGCCGAGATAGCCGCCGTCGAAGAGCACCATGCGGACGCGCCCGGCGAGGTCCGCGCGCGCGGCGGCACCGAGCTCGAACTGCATCTTGAAAGCCGTCACGCTGCCCTGGTCGCGCGGCCAGCCGCGGAGATTGTGCTTGCCGGTGGCAAGAGCCACCGCAGGGGCACGGAATCGTCTGCCGCCGGCCTCGACGACCACGTGCCCGTCGCCGTCAGGCGCCAGCCCGCCGACCGTCACTCCACGCTCGATGATCGCACCCGCCTCCGCCGCGCGGAGGAGCAGCGCTTCGTCGAGGATCAGCCGCGACAGTCCGGCGGCTGTGAATGGCAACGTCACCTCCGCCGCGCGCGCCCCTGAGACGAAGCTGGCGCGCTCGACGGACGTTGCCCCCATCGCGCCCGTGTCGATGCCCACGCCGTCAAGCAGCCCGATCGCCTCGGCACTGAGGAAATCGCCGCAGACCTTCAGCGTCGGCTCACGGGTCCGTTCGAGCAGGAGCACACGCGCACCGCGCTCGGCAAGGACCGTGGCGAAGACCGCACCGGCGAGCCCACCGCCAACCGCGATCGCATCGAAGGATCTGTCGGCGTCGGCGACGCTCACATCAGCCGTTCCCCTCGGGGCGGCGCCCGGCGTTTGCCTGATTTTCGAGGACGATCTTGTACCCCACCACCGCCGACCAGATCGCCGTCATGATCAGTGCGAGCGCCACGGCGCCGAAGGCGAGCGGCAGCACGAGCGTCTCGGCAATGGTCACGGCGTAGTTGGGATGCCGAACGAAGCGGTATGGCCCGCGGACGACCACCGGGGCGGCGGGGAGCACGATGATGCGATGCGTCCAGTAGCGGCCCAGAGTGCCGATGACCCAGTAGCGCACCGGCTGCAGCAGCACGTAGAGCACGAGGAACGGCCAGACGATGGGCGCACTCGGCGGGACGAGGAAGAAGATCGAGGCGATCCAGGCAAGATGCGTGACCGCGACCACCGGGTAGTACTCGCGGCCGGATTCGTGCGCGCCCGCTTTGAGGAGGCGCCGGGTGTTCCGCGCCGAATACAGCTCCTCCAGCCCGCGCTGGAGCAGAAGGATGGCCGCGGCAATCTGCGGTGGGCCAAGGAGGTCGGCGAACATCCGCCGACTCGTAACCCCGGCAGCACCGGTCGGCAAGCGCCGCCCCCCGAGATGGAGGGCGGGACCGTGCGCGTCTAGACGATCGCCATCACCGGCTTGCGCGCGGCGTTGGCGTCGCGGTCCTGCTTGAGAAGCTCGGCCACGAGGAAGGCAAGCTCCAGCGCCTGGTCGGCGTTGAGCCGGGGATCGCAGTGGGTGTGGTAGCGATCCGAGAGATCCTCTGCCGAGATCGCCCGGGCGCCGCCGGTGCACTCGGTCACGTTCTTGCCGGTCATCTCGATGTGAATGCCGCCCGGATGGGTGCCCTCGCCGCGATGAACGGTGAAGAAGCTCTCGACCTCGCGCAGGATGTTCTCGAACGGCCGGGTCTTGTAGCGGTTGAGGGTGATGGTGTTGCCGTGCATCGGATCGCACGACCACACCACGTTCCGTCCTTCCCGCTTCACCGCCCGGACCAGCTGCGGCAGGTGGTCTTGCACCTTGTCGGCGCCGAAGCGGCAGATCAGCGTCAGCCTTCCCGGCTCGTCGTCGGGATTGAGGATGTCGATGAGCCGAATGAGGTCGTCGGGCTTGAGCGACGGACCGCACTTGAGGCCGATCGGATTCTTGATGCCGCGCGCGAACTCGACATGGGCATGGTCGCACTGCCTGGTACGGTCGCCGATCCAGATCATATGGCCCGAGGTCGTGTACCAGTCGCCACTGGTCGAATCGATGCGGGTCATCGCCTGCTCGAAACCGAGCAGCAGGGCTTCATGGCTGGTATAGAACTCGGTCGAGCGCATCTCCGGATGCGACTCCGGATCGATGCCGCAGGCGCGCATGAAATCGAGCGCCTCGGTGATGCGGTTGGCCAGTTGCTCGTAGCGGTGCGCCTGCGGGCTGTCCTTGACGAAGCCCAGCATCCAGCGGTGCACGTTCTCGAGATTGGCGTAGCCGCCCTGGGCGAAGG
>JAGRKZ010000056.1 GCA_020442065.1 Bauldia sp. | reverse complement strand
ACCGGAAGGATCATGACCCGGAGCGAGAGCGCCCGCGGGAACGGGAGATCATGTCCGAGGGAGCCCATGTGTGACGTGACCATAGGCGACGGGGCTCGGGCAGGAGGGAGCGACTCAGACCAGCCAGCCGTGCCCGTAGGCGCTGGTGAAGTCGAGCTGGACCACGAGATCGTTGAAGTCGCGGCCGCCGCCCTTGTAGTCTCTCTCCCAGCCCCAGGTGTTGAGGCCATAGTTCCAGACGTGGCCGACATGGTCGCCGTGGGCGGTCTCGTTGGCGTTGGCGAAGGCCCAGTAGGTGTGGCCGCCGCTCTTGAGCTTCATCGCGATGATGTCGCCGGAATCGATGCCGGCCAGCTTCTGGATGCCGGCGACGCCAAGGTGACGGGCCCCGGAAGCATCGTCGGCGCGGGTGGGGGACGGGCGGCGTTGGCGGTGCGATTGCCGGCTGGCGGATTGGACCCGGCGCGCTCGCCCGGTCGTCGGAACCGCTAGCGGCAAAATGCACCGGACGTTTGTTCGGGGGCGATGTTCAACCAGCGGATCCCGGTGCTACAGTCGATCCATGAGCGACGCCGCCTCCCCACCCATTCCTGCCGCCGCATCCATGCAGAACCGCTGGACGCGATGGGTCGTGGTGGCGATCCCCTACCTGTGGCTGGTGGTTCTCTTCCTTGTCCCGTTCCTGATCGTCCTCAAGATCTCGTTCTCGATGACGGCGGTGGCGCAGCCGCCCTATACGCCGGTGATCGACTTCGCCAACGGCATCGCCGGGGTGATCGAGGCGATCGGCGAGTTCACGGTCGACAACTACGTCTGGCTGACCGAGGACACCCTCTATCTCAGCGCCTATCTGTCGAGTCTGTGGATCGCACTGGTGTCGACCGCGCTCACGCTGCTGGTCGCCTATCCCATTGCCTACGGCATGGCGCGCGCGCCGAAGCGCTGGCAGGCGACCCTGGTGATGCTGGTCATCCTGCCGTTCTGGACCTCGTTTCTGATCCGCGTCTATTCGTGGATCGGCATCCTCAAGAAGGAGGGGCTGCTCAACCAGTTCCTGCTCTGGAGCGGACTGATCGACCAGCCGCTCACCATCCTCAACACCGACTGGGCGGTCTATATCGGCATCATCTATTCATACCTGCCGTTCATGGTGCTGCCGCTTTATGCGGCGCTCGAACGCCTTGACGATACCCTGCTCGAGGCCGCCGCCGACCTCGGCAGCACGCCGCTCCGCTCGTTCTGGCAGATCACCTTTCCGCTGTCGCTGCCCGGCGTCATCGCCGGGTGCTTCCTGGTCTTCATCCCGGTCACCGGCGAATTCGTCATTCCCGATCTGCTTGGCGGCTCCGACACGCTGATGATCGGCAAAACGCTGTGGTCGGAGTTCTTCAACAACCGCGACTGGCCGATCGCCTCGGCGGTGGCGGTCATCCTCCTCCTCATCCTGGTGGTGCCGATCGTGATCTTCCAGAACTTCGAGGCGCGGCGTCAGGAGGCGGCGCGGTGAAGCGCACGTCGTGGTTCAACGTCACATCGGTCGCGCTGGGACTGGCATTCCTCTACCTGCCGATCCTTCTCCTCGTCATCTACTCCTTCAACGCCTCCAAGCTGGTGACGGTGTGGGGCGGCTTCTCCACCCAATGGTACGGAGAACTGTTCCGCAACCAGTCCCTGCTCGATGCGGCCTGGGTGACGCTCCGGGTCGGCCTGATCTCGGCGACCGTCGCCACCGTGCTCGGCACGCTTGCCGCAATCGCCCTTGTCCGCTACGGCCGCTTCCGCGGACGGTCGCTGTTCTCGGGTATGGTCTATGCGCCGCTGGTGATGCCGGACGTGATCACAGGGCTGTCGCTTCTTCTGCTCTTCGTCTCGGTCGACTTCGCCCGCGGCTTCTGGACGATCGTGCTCGCGCACATCACATTCGCGATGTGCTTCGTCGCGGTCGTGGTGCAGTCGCGGCTCGTCACCTTCGACCGCAGTCTCGAGGAGGCCGCCCTCGATCTCGGCTGCCCGCCGCTCAAGACTTTCCTGGTCGTCACCCTGCCGCTGATTGCGCCCGCGGTGGTGGCCGGCTGGATGCTCGCCTTCACCCTGTCGCTCGACGA
>JAGRKZ010000233.1 GCA_020442065.1 Bauldia sp. | reverse complement strand
CGTTCTTGCAGATGATCGGCTCGCGAAAGATGACGCCGCCGAGAATGTTGCGGATGGTGCCGTTAGGCGACTTCCACATCATCTTGAGGCCGAACTCCTCGACGCGCGCCTCGTCTGGCGTGATCGTGGCGCACTTCACGCCCACGCCGACGCGCTGGATCGCCTCCGCCGCCTCGACCGTGACCTTGTCTTCGGTGGCGTCGCGGTTCTCGACGCCGAGATCGAAATAGAGAAGGTCGATGTCGAGATAGGGGAAGATCAGCTTCTCCTTGATCAGGCGCCAGATGATCCGTGTCATCTCGTCGCCGTCGATGTCGACGACCGGGTTGGCAACCTTGATCTTGGGCATGGCAGGGCCTCGCGTTTCTGAGTCCGAACGTTGCGGGAGACGCGCTTGAGGAGGGCGCGCGGAAGGAATGCCGCCCTATAGCACCCGTCAGCACGACGGGAAAGTCGCGGACTGCCGCGATTCCATGTGGGGGAAGGGACAGCGTCAGCGACGCCGATGTTACCCGGCTGCGGCCCCGGTCACGGCATTGGTGCTGCGCACTCCTCGGGGCAGCTCGCGCGTCACACACCAGGCGGGATCGCGGCGCTGGCGGAGAAGCGCCGGAATGATCTCGCCCCAGGCGGCGAACGCCCCGGGATAGGGGGGAGGGCAGTCGGCCTTGATCATCTCATGGAGTTCGGGAAGCCGGTAGAACGGCACCAGCGGGAACATGTGATGCTCGATGTGGTAGTTCATGTTGGCGTAAAGAAAGCTGAAGACCGGGTTCATGATCACCGTACGGGTGTTGAGCCGGTGGTCATGGACGTCCTCGCTCAGGCCGGCATGCTGCGTGAAGTTGAAGAGCTGCGACAGCGCGCCGCCATAGAAGCGCGGGAGCACGATGAACATCGCCGGCAGGATGCTGCCGATCGCCACGCACCAAACGATCACCCCGGCGATGATGGCGAGATAGACGCGCGAGGCCCACACCACCTTGCCGCGCTCGCTCTCCGGCACGAAGTGCTTGCCGGCTTCGGTGAGGTCGCCGGTCGCGTTCCGCATCAGCCTGCGGAACTGGTTGAAGCCGTCCTTGAGGAACAGGAAGTCGAGGAACGGTCCGATCACGTCGGGCGGTCGCGGCGCTGCGATCTCCGGGTCCTTGCCGACGATGATGGTGTGGGTGTGATGGCGCGTGTGGCTCCAGCGGTAGTAGTAGCCCTCGCGGAGCGTCATGAAGGCACAAAGATGGAACAGGAGCTCGTTCAGCCATCGCGTTCGGAACGGCGTGCCGTGCGACAGCTCGTGATGTCGGTGGTCGGCGGCTGAGTAGAGAACGCCGTACACGGCAAAGGCGGGCACCGCCCACCAGGTGCCCCAGGCAAAATAGGCGATGACGCCCGAGGCGACGAGTAGAGCAAGCCACAGCCCGAGGACTCGGAGAGCCGGTGCGTCCGAGCGCTTGATCAGTTCCCTGAAGCGCTTGCGGTCAACAGGACAGGAATACCAAGCCTGCTCGACCTTCTCCTCGAAGTCGTCGCGGTTCAGCGCCGTCGCGGCGTTGGGGTCGTCGTCGCGGAGCGCATAGTCCTTCCAGGTCGCGGCGGTCATCGAAGACGAATCCCCTCGCGGTTTTGGCGCCGCGAGAGGATACGTCCGAACCGTCCTCGGCGCGAGGCTGTGTGAAACGGCGTTTGCGGCCTCGTGCCCGGCCGTGCGGCGCTACTACACCTCGAGCACGACCTCGCCCGATACCGGGTCGGTGACGCCGAGGCCGCCGCCGAGGTCTTCGAGGAGGTGACGGATCTTGTCGAGGCTCGCGACCATCTGTGGCCGGGCCGCGACGATCGAATCCATCGACTCCCATTCGCCGATGAAGCAATAGGTGCGGTCGCCGGTCTTGATCAGGTGCCCGCCCCGGGCTCCCGGAGGCCGGGCCTCTTGGCGCCAGGTCTCGATCGCTTCCTCGTCCTTGCCGGGCTTGGCCCTGAAGCGCACGACGTTGTATGCGGTCATGTTCATCCTCCCTTGGTGCGTCCCGGGAGGCCGGTCGGAGCGCCGGCCGGCCGGTCCCTGCGGCCACGCTGATCCCACAGCAAAGAAGTGGAACGCGCTCCGATCGGGTTGGCGCCGAAAGGGTGACGCCAATGCGGTCCCCGCGTGGATACGGAGCATCCTAGCCGCATATTGGTATTATTGACATGGGGGTGGGGCGCTGGGCTGTCCCCCTTGGAACCAAGGCGGTCGCTGCGTGTCGCACCGGCCGCCTCTGGTCTTGGTGAGTGTCTCCGAGGTCGTCACTGCCCCGCGAAGAGCGGGCCGAGTTCCCTCTGGTAGGTGGCGAGGTCGACCTGAAGCCCGTTGAAGTTGGTGCTCCAGAATCGCGTCATCGCCGCCACGCCGACGGCTTCGCCGATCTCCTCGTCCGTCGCGCCTGCCGCCTTCGCCGCGAGGCTGTCGGCCCAGATGCAGTACTGGCAGGGGATCTGCGCGGCGACGGCCAGCGAGATCAGGTACTTCGTCTTGGCGGGGAGCACGGTGTCTCCGGCCTCCAGGCTCGTATAGCCGGTGATCGCGATGGGGAGGGTCGCGGCCGGCATCTGCTGCATGAAGGTCGGGACGAAGCCGAGCATCTGTTCGACCCCGTCGAGAATTTCCTGCTTCGAGGGCTGCTCATCGGCCACGGCGGGCGCTGCCGCGAGGCTGAAAGTGCCGGCGACAGCTACCAGTGCGGCGGCCGCCAGGGTGAAGCGGGCAAACGCCCGCAAGGTGGTGTGATGCGACATGGTTGTCTCCTGTTGGAAGAGGCCTTACGTTGTAAGGCTATGGATGTGGTATAAACTTACACCGCAAGGCGCGTCAAGCCTTACGGTGTAAGTTGAGTGTGAAGGGGATCACAATGCCGAGATCGCGAAGCCAGCCACGAGACGCCCTGTCGAAGGACCGGATCGAGGAGGTGGCGCTGGCGCTCGTGGAACAGGTCGGGCTCGAGGGGTTCTCGACCCGCAAGCTCGCAACCGAGCTCGGCTGCGAGGCGATGAGCATCTATCACTACTATCCGAGCAAGGCGCATCTGCTCGATGCCCTGTTCGACCGGCTGATCGGCGGGCTGCCGGCCGACCAGCTGACCCTGTCATGGCGTGAGCGTCTGGACAGGACCGTGTTCGCCTACCGCGGGATGGCTCACCGCAACCCGCGATTCTTTCCCTACATCGCGCTCCACCGGCACAATACGGCAGTGGGCCTCGCCTGGCTCGAGCGCATGCTGACGATCTTCCGCGACGCCGGTCTCGACTCCGAGCAGACGGCCCGCTTCTTCCGGGTGATCGGATACTACGTCATCGGCGCGCTGATCGACGAGACGTCGGGCTATGCCAAGGGACACAGTGCGGCCGATCCCGTCCCCGACTCCGTCGCGGCGGATGCCTATCCCAACGTCGCCGCAGTGAACCCGTGGTTCAAGCCGTCCGAGCACGAGGCGACCTTCAGGCTCGGGCTCGACGCGCTTGTCGATCGTGTCGAGGCGGTCGCGGCAGGTGGCGGGCAGGGCGAGGGGCCGCTGCCCGCCGAAGGACTGAGACCGCTCAGACCCGCTTCGCTGCGAGCGAGATCATCACGTAGCTCCAGCCGCTGAAGATCAGCGATATGCCGGCGAGGTAGCCGAGCGCATAGGCCGTCGAGAGCGGCCACTGGATGAGGATGATCAGGCCGACGATGACCGACAGGATGCCGGCCGTCAGCATCCAACCCCAGCCGGAATGAGGCCGCATCTGGAATGACATCACCGCCTGGATGACGCCCTTGGCGAGAAACACCGCGCCGACCACGATGGTCAGCGACAGGGCGGCGAGCACGGGATTGATCCAGGTCGCGACGCCACCGACCAAAAGGACCAGACCAATGAGCAGTTCCCAGATGAACCCGCCCCAGCTCTTGGTGCCGAAGGCTTGGATGATCGCCATGATGCCGAGCCAGACGAGGACAATCGAGAAGACGATGGTCACCGTCAGGCCGGCCACCATCGGCGCCACGATGGCGAAGACGCCGGCGATGATGAAGATGATACCGAGCGCCAGGAACCAGCCCCAGTGCTCACGGATCGACTCGATTGCGTTGAGCCGCATTGCAGCCGCGTTGGACATTTGCCCCTCCTCACGCGATTCGTGCATGGCAAGGATAGAGCAAGCTGCGACTTTCCGACACAACCCGCGGGGTCAGGCCCGGGCTCATCCCAGAAAGAGAGCGGTCACGAGGCCGACGATCACCCATTGGACCACGGTGAACGCTGTCTCCAGCACCGCGAACTTGCCGATCGCCGTGAGGCGCGCTTTCGCCGCCCAGGCCAGCGTCGTGAAGCTCCACGACAGCATGCCGCCGAGCGCCGCGTAGATCGCCGCTTTTGCCGGCCAGCCTGCGGCGAGCGGGGCGATTGCGGCAACGTAGGCCCAGCCGAAGATCGCGCCCTGGACGATCATCGAAGCGAGGCCGAGGGGCGGGGATACGTTCTCCCGGTAGACTCCCAACTCGCGGTAGTGCGCCTTGAGAGGTCCGAGATGCCAGACAAATCCGAGAGGAAACGTCGGCAGGATGTAGCAGAGCGCTGCCTTGACGACTTCCATCATGCCGGCCTCCGGCCCGTCCTGGTGGCGGGCTTCGCGCCCCTGCCGGGGGGCGGCGCCTTCTTGTCCTTGGCCGGCAGCGTCGAGACGAAGGCCGTCGCCATGTCGAGCCAGGCTTGAAGGTTCCGATCGGTCGCGACGCCCTCGTTGTCGACGTTGATGTAGCCTGGCATCGTCCGGCCGCCCTGCTGCATGGGCCGGGCGTGGGGCCGCGCCAGCGCCGCCCCGTCGGCCTCCTTGCCGACCCGCACCATCAGGCCGCGCGGCGAAGCGCCCACCAGCATGTTGCCGTTGAGCATGAAGCAGATGCCGCCGAACATTTTCTGCTCGGACACGGGCAGGCCGGTCAGCCGGACGCGAACGCGGTCAGCGAGTTCCTGCTTCGCCATGGGGTCCTCCATGAATTGGTACATAACAAGAACATCACAGCGCGTGACCGCACGCAACGGCAATTATCGTGCGCTGCTGGCTTGACCGGACTACGAGCCTCGCCGTACCTCGCCGCATCACCCGGACCCGTCTGCCAGCTCATGCGCCAGCCCAGCCCGCCCACGCCCTTCTCGCCGGCGATCGTGCTCGTGGCGCCGCAGCTCGGCGAGAACGTCGGCACGGCCGCGCGGGCCATGGCCAATTTCGGGCTCTCCGATCTCCGGCTGGTCAATCCGCGCGAGGGCTGGCCCAACGAGAAGGGGATTGCCGCGGCGAGCGGCGCCGATCGGGTGATCGAGAGCATCCGCACCTTCGCTTCGGTTGCCGATGCCATTGCCGACCTCCGCTTCGTCTACGCCACGACGGCGCGAGCGCGGGAAGTGTCGAAGCCGGTGACCGGACCGCGCCAGGCATCGGGCAACGTCCGCCGCCTCGCTGCCGAAGGTCGCCGGTGCGGCGTGATGTTCGGACCGGAGCGGACCGGCCTCACCAACGAGGATCTCTCTCTCGCCGACGAGATCCTGACCTTCCCGGTCGATCCGGGTTTCCCCTCGATCAACCTCGCCCAGGCGGTGCTTCTGTTCGGCTACGAGTGGCGGCTCGCCGGGGTCGAGGCGGAGACGCAGGCGCTGCCGCTCGCCGATGCGCGGCCCGAGCCGGCCCCGCGCGAGGAGCTGGTCCGCCTGTTCGAGCATTTCGAGTCCGCGCTCGACGACGCCGGCTTCTTCCGGCCGCCCGAAAAGCGCCAGCACATGGTCGAGGCGCTGCGCTCGATGCTGCAGCGGGCCGGCTTTTCCGAGCAGGAGGTGCGCACCCTCCGCGGCGTGATCACCGCGCTCGAGCGTCGCCCGACCCGGCCGCGCCAGCTGCCTGACGGCACCGTCACCACCGCCCGGGGGAAGGCGAAGGCATGACCAGGCTTCTCGTCTTCGACTCCGGTGTCGGGGGGCTTTCGGTCGCGTCCGAGATCCGGCGAGCACTGGCGCAGGCCGAGATGATCTATGTCGCGGACGACGCCGGCTTTCCCTACGGCGAATGGGAGGATGCGGCGCTGACCGAGCGGGTCGTGGCGCTCGTCACCGAGCTCATCGGCCGCTATCGGCCCGATTCCGTCGTGATCGCCTGCAATACCGCATCGACCCTGGTGCTGCCTCCGCTTCGCGCCCGTTTCGAGGTCCCCTTCGTCGGCACCGTGCCGGCGATCAAGCCCGCGGCGGAGCGGACCCGGAGCGGCGTGGTCGCAGTTCTCGGCACCTACGGCACCATCCGGCGCGACTACACGCGCGCGCTGATCGAGCAATTCGCGAAGGACTGCCACGTGCGCCTCGTCGGTTCCGGCAATCTCGCGCCCCTCGCCGAACAGCACATGCGCGGCGAGCCGGTCGAGGACGCGGCGATCCTCGCCGAGATCGCCCCGGCCTTCGTCGCGATCGACGGCCGCCGCACGGACATCGTCTCGCTGGCCTGCACGCACTTTCCCTTCCTGCTACCGCAATTCGAGCGGCTCGCGCCGTGGCCGGTCGACTGGATCGATCCGGCCCCGGCGATCGCGCGGCGTGTGGCGACCGTGGTCGGAGAGGCGGCAGCTGGTCCCGGCGGCGGCGAGGCAATGCTCACCTCGGGCAAACCATGGCCCGCGGCGCTCCTGCCACGGCTGGCGACGCTGGGGCTTGCGCCGGGCGCCGCCTAGCCCTTGCCGTCGGCCGACGGCCGGGTCTCCTGCTCCGGCACGAGCAGAACCACCAGCACGATGCCGATCATGGTCAGGAAGCCGAAGGAGGTCTGCTGACCGTTCCACTCCTCGGACTGCCACATCGCGAACCACTCGCCCCCGACGACAACGAACCCGCCGGCGTAGAGGAGAAAGCCCATCGCGAGCCCGAGCACGGCCGTCGGTTGCGCGCCGGCGAAACCCGGTCCGCGGATCGCGCCCAGCAGGCGGACAACCCCGGCCCAGAGAACGACGGCCGTCAGCGTTTGCCAGCCGATGATCGCCCAGTAGGCGATCGTCTGCATGTTCGCGTCGGGGATTGCCCGCCAGCGAAGCGTCGAATCGGGGAAGATCGTATCCATCGCCAGGATGTGCCGGACGAAGGCTTCGTTCGAGTGATAGTCGGTGAGGTTGCCAAAGGCCACCAGCGTGAAGAACAGTGCAATGGTCGCGACCAGGGCGACCTTGCTCAGGCGGAGGGTGGTCATTGTCGCCTCCCGGTCTTTGTCTCGTTCCAGACGCGACAGCTTGACACCGACGCGCCGGGGAATACACATCACGCTCATGGGGACCAGCGATCTCCCCACCAGGCGACAGGCCGAAGCATCGCGTCCATTCCCTTAGAGGAGGGCGCACGCATGCCGTCACCGACGACGATATCCCTGCAAAAATTCTCCCGCCTCGTCGGAACACCGAAATGCCCGGCGATTGTCGACGTCCGCACCGACGAGGATTTCGCCGCCGACCCGCGACTGATTCCCGGCTCCGTCCGCCGTCCCTTCGCCGCGGTCGCGGAGTGGGCTCCGGCGCTGGCCGGCGCGCCGGCCGTCGTCGTCTGCCAGAAGGGCCTGAAGCTCAGCGAGGGCGTCGCCGCCTGGCTTCGCCACGCGGGTGGCGAGGCCGATGTGCTCGAAGGCGGCTTCGCGGCGTGGAGCGACGCCGGCCTGCCGCTGGTCCGTGCCGACCACCTGCCGCCGCGTGATCGCGCCGGCCGTACGGTGTGGGTGTCGCGCGCCCGGCCGAAGGTCGACCGCATTGCCTGCCCGTGGCTGATCCGACGTTTCGTCGACCCTGCGGCGGTGTTCTTGTTCGTGGCGCCGACGGAGGTCTCCGCGGTTGCCGAGCGCTTCGGCGCGACCCCCTTCGATATCGAGGGCGTGTTCTGGAGCCACCGTGGCGAGGCCTGCACCTTCGATGTCATGGTCGAGGAACTGGGGCTCGCTACCGAGGCGATGCTTCGCCTTGCGACGATCGTGCGAGGTGCGGATACGGCGCGGCTCGACCTTGCGCCCCAGGCCGCCGGCGTGCTCGCCGTGTCGCTCGGGCTGTCGCGCCTCCATTCGGACGACCTCGCGCAACTCGAGGCGGGCATGGTGCTGTACGATGCCCTCTATCTCTGGTGCCGGGACGCCGTCGACGAGGCCCACAACTGGCCGAGCGCCAAGGGGCAGCGACGGTGAGCGGAGCGGAGGCGGTCGCACCGGGGGAGGCGACCCGGAGGCATCCGGCCTTCGGCGAGGCGGCGCGGGTATGGGCGGCGATCGGCGTCCTCAGCTTCGGCGGACCCGCCGGGCAGATCGCCCTGATGCACCGCATGCTGGTCGAGGAGCGGAAGTGGATCTCCGAGCCGAGATTCCTCCACGCCCTCAATTTCTGCATGCTGCTCCCGGGGCCGGAGGCGCAGCAGCTCGCCACCTATGTCGGCTGGCTGCTCCACGGCACGCGCGGCGGTCTGCTTGCCGGTACGCTGTTCGTCCTTCCCGGCCTCGCTGTGATCCTGATCCTCTCGGCGCTCTACGCTGCCTTCCACGAGACGGCGTGGCTGGACACGCTGTTCTTCGGCCTCAAGGCTGCGGTGCTTGCCATCGTCTTCGAGGCGTTGCTGCGGATCGGTCGGCGGGCGCTGAAGACGCGGACGGCGGTGGCGATCGCGGCCGTCGCTTTCGTCGCGATCTTCGTCCTCGGCGTGCCGTTCCCGGTGATCGTCATCGGCGCGGGCCTCTTGGGATACATCGCGACACGGGCAGCGCCGGGCCTGCTTGTCCCCAATGCGCCCGCGCCCGCAAGCGATGGCATCGATGTCGGGCTCACCCGCGTCGAGCCGAGCCTCGGCCGCGTCGTCCGGGTGTCGGCGCTGTCGCTGGCGTTGTGGGCGGCGCCGGCGGTCCTGCTCGGGCTGGTCCTCGGCTTCGATACGGTCTTCACCGAGATCGCGCTGTTCTTCTCGTGGCTCGCGGTGATCACCTTCGGCGGCGCCTACGCCGTCCTCGCCTATATCGCCGACGCCGCGGTGACCACCTTCGGCTGGCTCGCCCCGGGCGAAATGCTCGATGGCCTCGCCATGGCCGAGACGACGCCCGGGCCGCTGATCATCGTCCTTTCCTTCGTCGGGTTTCTCGCTGCGTTCCGGGAGGCGACGGGCCTCGATCCGATGGTAGCGGGCCTCCTCGGCGGGCTGCTCACCGCCTGGGTCACGTTCGTGCCGAGCTTCCTCTGGATCTTCCTCGGCGCGCCCTACATGGAGCGGCTTCGTGGCAACCGGAACCTTGCCGGGGCGCTTGCCGCGATCACCGCTGCGGTCGTCGGCGTCATCCTCAACCTTGCGGTCTGGCTCGGCCTCCATGTCCTTTTCGGCCAGGTCGGGACGCTCGATCTCGGCCTCGCCGCCGTGCCCTGGCCGGTGTGGTCGACCCTTGATCCCTGGTCGCTCGGTCTGATGCTGGTCGCGGGCGTCGCCCTGTTCCGCCTCCATCTCGGCGTCCCGATAACCTTGGCGATCTCGGCTGCGCTCGGCATTGCGATCCGGGCGGCCGGGCTTGCCTGATATTTGACAGGACCGCCACGACCGCCTATCTAGCCGGCAGCCGCGCGGGCCGTTGGGCACGGGCGGTGTTTTCATGCGACCCGTGGAAGGTGTGGGGTGCTTGCCCCCGGCTTCCTGTCGGCGGCCCGGAGACGGGCGGCAGAGGAGGGCGCTCAGACCCTGAAACGGATATAGGGAACAGCGAATGACCAAGCGCGCCTCGGCGAAGTACAAGATCGATCGCCGCCACGGACAGAACATCTGGGGCCGTCCCAAGAGCCCCGTCAACCGCCGCGAATACGGCCC
>JAGRKZ010000232.1 GCA_020442065.1 Bauldia sp. | reverse complement strand
GCCGGGACGGTGATGACCGCCTGCTCGACCTTCTCGCCGAGATAGGCCTCGGCGGTGTCCTTCATCTTCTGGAGGATGAAGGCGGAAATCTGCGAGGGCGAATAGGTCTTGCCGTCCACCTCGACCCAGGCGTCGCCGTTGGGCGCCTTGACGATCTTGTAGGGGACGAGCTTCTTGTCCTTCTCGACCATCGGGTCGTCGTAGCGCCGTCCGATCAGCCGCTTGACGGCGAAGATCGTGCGCTCGGGATTGGTCACCGCCTGGCGCTTGGCCGGCTGGCCGACCAGTCGCTCGCTGTCGTTGGTGAAGGCGACGATGGACGGGGTCGTCCGCCCGCCCTCGGAATTCTCGATCACCTTGGCGTCGCGTCCGTCCATGACGGCCACGCACGAATTGGTCGTGCCAAGGTCGATACCAATGACTTTAGCCATTCTTCCCATCTCCTTTCGGCAGACCGGGCGGGTCCGAACAGGCCCCCGCGTCTCCCCGCACTGTCAAGCCGACCGCGAAGAGTTGCCGGTCCCCACTCATGAGTTTCGCACGCCCTCTGTCAGGGGCTCCCCGGAGGCGTGCGGGTTCGGGTCGTATATAAGAACAGGGTGTTTGCGCCGCAAGCGGCCTGATTCATCGCCGAACGGCAGTTCACAGGGCCATAGCGGCGCGATCCGGGACTTGCCGCGACGGTGGAAGTGGCCCCCCGGAAATGCTAGGCATGGGCCGGGCGATTTTTTCCGGGATGCGGCCATGACCGGGGAGCTTTTCCGGGCCCGAACGGGGTCCCCGATACGGAAGGCAGGGAGCGAGCCACCCGGCTACGAGCGCGTCGCCGGCGCCTTCCGGCAGTCCGGCCAATGGCTGGCCGCCATCGGCTTCCTGGCCGCCGCGGCCAGCCTTGTCTTCTTCGCTGCGGGCATGTCGGGCGTGACCGGCTCCGCCTGGCTCATCTTCGTCTACGCCGCGGGATTCATGCTGGTGGTGTCGCTGCTTCCGTTGGCGCTGGGCTACCGCCGGATCCGGCGGGTCGCCTTCCTCGGAAGGCTGCGCGACCGCTGGATCCAGCTCGACCGCGTCGGCGATCCCGACGACCAGATCGCAACGCTCCGGCGCGCCTATGGCGGGCTGATCGCCAACGACGTCGTCGCCCGGGTGGGGGTACGGTGAGAGAAGCCCTTGCCCCCGCGCCGGACATCGCCGGCCTTGTCGCCCGCGAACGCCGGATCACCATCATCGTCGCGCTCGTCGTCGTCGCCCTGGTCGCAGCGGCTGGCGGCTTCGCATGGAATACGATGCTCGCGCTCGACCACGCACAGGAACGGATCGAGGTCGCCGACGCAGCGGCCACGGCGGCCCGCCGCGACGCCGAAGCGGCCCGGCTCGGCGCCAGCAGCGCCATGGCCGAACTGCAGGCGGGCCGCGCCCGCTTCGCCGAGGGCGTGGCGACGGTCAACCGCGCCAAGAGCGACCTCCTCCGTGCCACCAGCTCGCTCGAATCGGTGAAGAGCGCGCTTCTGCGCACCCGCAGCGTCGTTGCCGTACGCACCCTTGAGCGCGACAAGGCCCGTGCCGAGGCCCGTGAGCTCACGGCCTCGCTTGCCACCGCCAACGAGCGAATCGCGACGCTGCAGGGCGCCTATGCGACGGCCACTCTCCGGGCTTTCGGCGGCATGGGCCGGGCGACGATCGCCGACATCTGGATCGGCCGGCTCCGCGCCGACGTCGCCTATGCCGACACGCGGCTGGAAGAGGCGCAGGCGATGGTCGCCGCCCTGAAGGATCACATCGGCCTCACGGTGGCGCTGTCGGAACATCTCCACCCGGTCGGCTCCGCCGATGCCGAGAAGCTCGCAGACAGCTCCGACCGGCTCGGCCGCCTGCTTTCCCGCGTCCTCGACATGCGGGCCCAGAACATCCGCTACAGCGGCGCCAACAAGCCCAGCGAGGGCTTCAATTCCCCGGGCTTCACCGGCTACGTGCTCGGCCGGGTGGCGCGGGGCAAGACGCTGACCTCGCTGCCCGAGACCGACACGCCCCAGCTCGGCGACATCATCCGCTACCAGAACGGCTTCGACATGTTCCTGCTTCAGGACGCCGAGGGCGAGCCTTTCGTCATCGGCATGACCCCCGTCGGCATCGCCGCGCTCGAGCCCGATTTCGGCGTGCCGCGGGCCGGCGCGCTGGCCACCGGCATCTTCCAGCAGTAGACGTCCGGCCTTGACCCGCAAGCTCCTCCTCGTCGCCGCGGCGGCCCTCATCGACGCCGACGGCCGCGTGCTCATCACCCGCCGGCCCGAGGGCAAGGCCATGGCCGGCCTGTGGGAGTTTCCGGGCGGCAAGGTCGAACCCGGCGAGACGCCGGAGGAGACGCTGATCCGCGAACTCCGGGAAGAGCTCGACATCGACACCGGGGCGGCCTGTCTCGCACCGCTCACCTTCGCCAGCCACGCCTATCCCGACTTCCACCTGCTGATGCCGCTCTATGTCTGCCGCAAGTGGACCGGAATCGTACGCCCCACCGAAGGTCAGGCGACCCGATGGGTGCGGGCGCGCGACCTGCGCAGCTACGAGATGCCGCCGGCGGACCTGCCTTTGATCGCGCCATTAATCGAACTTTTATAGAATCTTCCGAAAATTCGAGCCTTCGAAGCCCACTGGACAGGGCCGGAGGTTCGCCATGACGGTGCGCGACGACATCCTGATCGAGCCGGCCACGCCGGCAGCCGCCGGCGATCGCCCGCTCCGCGTACGCCTCGCCGCTTTCGTTCCCATCACGATTGCCGTCCTTGGCGTTGCCGCGATCCTGCTGGGCGGCATCTCTGCCCGTCACGAGGTCGCCGACGCCGGCATCGACACCATCGTCACCGGTACAGTCGCCGGCGACTAGCCCGACCCGCCCGCCTTTTCCCCCGCCGGGCGCTCGACCGTTCCGAGCGCATCGGCGAGACGCGCCTTCGCCGACCCGGGTCGCAGCGGCTTCTGCTGGCTTTCATGCGGGGCCCAGCCCGACAGCGAAATCACGTCGAAGGTCGCCCGGATCCGCCCGTCGGCGTCGGCGAAGCGATCGCCGTAGATCGCCAGCGCCCGGGCCAGCACGTCGCGGCGGAGCGGCGTCCGCGACCGCTCGGCGAGCACATTGCCAGCGCCCATCGCCCGGAGGTCACGCATCAGGGCGATCGGATCGGCGTAGCGGACGGTCAGGCGGTCCTGGTCGACCACCGGCAGCGCGAGGCCGGCCCGCTGCAGCAGCGCCCCCGCCGCCCGTACCTCGACGAACGGCGCCACCCGCGGCGAGGCTCCCCCGGCCATCTCGGCCTCGGCGGCGACCAGCGACTCGCCGAGTTCCCGGAGCGTCTCGCCGCCGAGCAGGGCGGCGAGAAACAGGCCGTCGGGCCGGAGCGCGCGACGGATCTGGGCGAAGGTGCCGGGAAGATCGTTGACGAAATGGAGGGAAAGCGCCGAGACCGCCAGATCGAGGCTGTGGTCGGCGAAAGGCAATGCCTCCTCGTCGCCCACTACGGACGCGCCGGGATAGGTCGCGGCGGCGGCGGCGGACGGCGCCAGCCACAGGGTGCGCTCGACCCGTCCGCTGGCGGCAAGTGCCGCCGCAAGCGTAGGGAGCGGCGTGCCGATGTCGGCGGCCATGGCAAAGTCCCGTCGCACCGCGCTCAGCCGCTCGACGAGGTCGGCGGCAACGTGCGCGAGGAGGAAATCGGAGGGCGCGGCCAGCGCCCGCTGGCGGCGGAGCGCGAGGAGGTCGCGGTCGAAGACGATCGGCAGGCCGTTCATGGCCGCTATATGGGGCGGTCGCCCGCGTCCCGTCAAAGCCGCCGATGGCGCCCGGCCGCATCGCGGGCTAGGCTCGGGATGCGATGGACGAGACCGAGACCCGCCGTGACGATAGCCGGCCGGCCTGGCGCCTGAGCTTCCGGGACGGCGCCGCGGCGGTGGGCCGCGGCCTCGTCGACCTCGCCCTGCCGCCGCAGTGCCTCGCCTGCGACCGGCATGTCGCCGCCGATGGCGGGCTCTGCGCCGTGTGCTGGGGCGAGCTCCGCCTGATCGAGCGTCCCTATTGCCAGCGGCTCGGCATCCCCTTCTCCTACGACCTCGGGCCCGGCGCGCTGTCGGCCGAGGCGATCGCCGATCCGCCGCCCTTCGATCGCTGCCGGTCCGTCGCCCACTTTGATGCGATCGCACGTCGGCTGGTGCACGGACTCAAGTACCGGGACCACATGGAATTGGCTCGCTGGATGGGCGGCTGGATGGCGCGGGCCGGGGCGGAGCTGCTGGCGGACGCCGACGTCGTCGTCCCGGTGCCTCTTCACCGCGTGCGGCTATGGTCGCGGCGCTTCAACCAGTCCGCCGCGCTGGCCCAGGCCGTCGCCGGCGCCGGCGCGACGCCCTTCGCGCCGACGGCGCTCCGCCGCATCCGGGCGACGGCGCAGCAGGTCGGGCTGTCGGCGAACGAGCGCGACGCCAACGTCCGGGGCGCGTTCCGCGTGGCGGCAGACGAAACGATGGCGGTGGCCGGCCGCCGGGTCCTGCTGGTCGACGACGTCTATACGACCGGGGCGACGGTCAAGGCCGCCACCCGGGCGCTCCTTCGCGGCGGGGCGGCGGCCGTCGACGTTCTGACATTCGCCCGGGTTGTCCGCGGCGCCGACTGAACGATATTCTAGGCGACAGACCGCAATCCAAAGAGACATCCTGACATGGCTGTGTTCAAGGCCGCCGCGGCGCAGATGCGGAGCGGCATCTCGATCGAGGCCAATCTCGCCGAAGCGGAGCACCTGATCCGCGAAGCGGCGGCGCAGGGCGCCGACTACGTCCTCACGCCCGAGATGACCAACATCCTCTGTCGCGACCGGGACCAGCTGCTCGCGGCCGCCGAGCCCGAGGACGGCAACGCCGCCCTCGCCCGCTTCACGGCCCTCGCCGGCGAGGTCGGCGTCTACGTCCACATCGGTTCGATGGCCGTCAAGCTCGGCCCGGAATCGGTCGCCAACCGCTCCTACCTGATCGGCCCGGACGGCGGGGTGATCGCCCGCTACGACAAGATCCATATGTTCGACGTCAACCTTCCCGGCGGCGAAAGCTACCAGGAATCGGCGCTCTATCGCCCCGGCGACGCCGCCGTGGTGGCCGACCTGCCGATCGCCCGGCTCGGGCTGACGGTCTGCTACGACGTGCGCTTTCCGGACCTCTACCATGCGCTCGCCATTGCCGGGGCCGAGGTGATGACGGTGCCGGCGGCCTTCACCCGCACCACCGGCGAGGCGCACTGGCACGTGCTGCTGCGGGCGCGCGCGATCGAGACCGGCTCGTTCGTGATCGCCGCCGCCCAGGGCGGGCACCACGAGGACGGCCGCGACACCTATGGCCACAGCATGGTCGTCGACCCGTGGGGACAGATCCTCGCCGAGGGCGGCTCCGCGCCGGGCGTGGTGATCGCCACCATCGACACCGCCCACAGCGCCGATTCCCGCCGGCGCATCCCGGCGCTCGCCAACACCCGGTCCTTCACGCCGCCGGCCATCCCGGCGGCGGCGCGGGCCGTGGCCTAGGGTCGCCGCCGTGATCCGCTATACGCTGCGCTGCCGCAAGGACCATCAATTCGAGGCCTGGTTCCGCTCGAGCGACGACTACGACGCGCAGGCCAGGAAGAAGCGCGTCCCCTGCCCGGTCTGCGGCGACACCAAGGTCGAGAAGGCGCTGATGGCGCCGGCGATCGGCCGCGCCGGCAAGGACAAGGGCAAACCGGAGCCGGTCCCGGGCCCGGCCGCCGAGACCGCCGCACCGCCGGCGGGGGCCGTTCAGCTCGTCGCCGATCCGCGCCGGCAGGCCCTGATCCAGGCGATGCGCGAGCTCCGCGCCAAGATCACCGAGAACGCCGACTATGTCGGCGACAAGTTCGCCGAGGAGGCGCGGAAGATCCACTACAACGAGACCGAGCCCCGCGGCATCTACGGCGAAGCATCGCGCGAAGAGGCGGAAGCGCTCGCCGAGGAAGGCATCGAGTTCGCGCCGCTCCCGCCGGTGCCCGAGGACCGCAACTAGCCCGGCGATCGCGATCGACCCGGACCTGAAGCGGCTGCGTCCGCCGCCGCGACGGGGGTGCGGGCCAGCGGCGTGACGTGGAGCGCCGTGATGCGGTTCTTGCTGCGGCGGAGGACCTTGAAGCGGAAGCCGTGGAAGGTGAAGGCCTGGCCCGGCTCGGGGATGATGCGCGCCTCGTGGATGACGAGGCCCGCGACGGTGGTCGCCTCCTCGTCGGGCAGGTCCCAGTTCATGGCGCGGTTGAGGTCGCGGACCGGCACGGCGCCGTCGACATTGACCGAACCGTCGGGCTGCGGCCGGACGCCCTGGACGACGATGTCGTGCTCGTCGGAGATCTCGCCGACGATCTCCTCGATGATGTCCTCGAGCGTCACCAGCCCCTGCACCTCGCCATACTCGTCGACGACCAGGGCAAAATGCGACTTGCGCTTGAGGAAGGCGTTGAGCTGGTTGGTGACCTGGGTGGTGTCGGGCACGAACCAGGGCTTCTTGGCGATGGCGCGGATGTTGACGCGGGAGAGGTCGTCGCCGGCGGCCTTGATGGCGCGGACGAGATCCTTGGTGTGGACCACGCCGACGATGTTCTCGGGCTCACGCTCCCACAGCGGCACGCGGGTGTAGGGGCTGGCGAGGACATCGGAGACGATCTTCTCGTTCGATTCGGCGAGATTGACCGCGTGCATGGCGGTGCGGTGGATCATCACGTCCGACACCTCGAGCTCACTGAGGCGGAAGAGGTTGTGGATGAACTCGGCCTGGCTCTCCTCCATCTTGCCGTGCTCGGCCGAGACCTCGACGAGGCCCTCGATCTCGACGTCGGTGAGAATCTCCTGGTGCGAGGCCTCCTGCACCCCGAGCAGGCGGAGGATGGCGCGCGAGGCGCCGTTGAGCAGCCAGTTGAGAGGGAAGAAGATCAGGTAGACGACGTGGAGCGGGTAGGCGATCCACAGCGAAACCGGCTCGGGCACTCGGATCGCCAGGGTCTTCGGCACCTGCTCGCCGATGACGATGTGGAGCGAGGAGAAGACCAGGAAGCCGACGATGAAGGCGGTGACGTGGAGCGCGGCCTCGGGCATGCCGAAGGGCGAGAGCACCGGCGTCAGCAGCGCTGCGACGGTGGGCTCGCCCACCCAGCCGAGGCCGAGGGAGGCCATGGTGATGCCGAGCTGGCAGCAGGCGAGATAGGGCTCGACGTTGCGCAGGATGTGCTGGGTGAGCTTCGCGCCGAAACGGTTCTCGGCGGCGAGGCCGTCGATCCGGAAGCCACGCGACTTCACCAGCGCGAACTCGGCGGCGACGAAGAAGGCGTTGGCGGCAAGCAGAAAGACGGCGAGAAGCAGGCTGAGGGCCGTGTCGCTCATCGTCGTGTCCGCCGCCCGGCCCGGCTCATTGTCGCAAGCTCTCCTCGAGGAAGGACTGCACCGTCTCGATGGGGACGTCGCTGGCGATGAAGGCGCGGCCGATGCCCTTGACCAGGATGAAGGTCAGGCGGCCGCGCTTCACCTTCTTGTCCTGGGCCATCAGCGCCATCAGCTCGTCGGCCGTGAAGCGCTTGCCGGGAATCTGCGAGATGCGGGTCGGCAGGCCGACGTCGGAGAGGTGAGCGATGACGCGCTCGACGTCAGCGCGGGTGCAGTGGCCGAGCTTCTCGGACAGGCCGAAGGCCAGCACCATGCCGATCGAAACGCCCTCGCCGTGGAGCAGGCGGCCGGAATAGCCGGCGGCGGCCTCGAGCGCATGGCCGAAGGTATGGCCGAGATTGAGGAGCGCGCGGTCGCCCTGCTCGGTCTCGTCGCGCACCACGAGGTCGACCTTCATCTCGCAGGAGCGCCGCACCGCCCGGGTCCGCGCGGCGGAATCCCCCGCGGCGAGGCGGCCGCCCTCGGCCTCGAGCCAGTCGAAGAAGCCCGCATCCCCGAGCAGGCCGTATTTGACGACCTCGGCGTAACCGGCGCGGAAATCGCGCTCCGCCAGGGTGTCGAGCAGATCGATGTCGGCGAGCACCAGCTTCGGCTGGTGAAAGGCGCCGACAAGGTTCTTGCCAAGGGTCGAGTTGATCCCGGTCTTGCCGCCGACGGAGCTGTCGACCTGGGCGAGCAGCGAGGTCGGCATCTGGACGAACCGAATCCCGCGCAGCACCGTGCCGGCGGCAAATCCGGCGAGGTCGCCCACCACGCCGCCGCCGAGAGCGAGCACGGCGTCGCTGCGCTCGATGCGGGCCTCGAGCAGCGCTTCGATCACGGTCTCGAAGGCGGCGAAGCTCTTGGTGCCTTCGCCGGGCGGCACGACGATGGAGACGTACTCGACGTCGGCCGCCTCGAGCGACCGTGTAAGGGTGCGGAGATGGGTGTCGGCGACATTGGCGTCGGTGACGATCGCCATGCGGGCGCCGGGCAGGCGCTCGGCGATCTCGCCGCCGGCGCGGTCGATGATGTCGCGGCCGATGAGGATGTCGTAGGAGCGGTCGCCGAGATCGACCACGACGGTCGTCGGCGAACGGGGAGCGGAGGACGCAGCGGCTTCGGTCATCGGCGTCAGACCGGCTCGGTCTCGCGGGCGAGCCAGGCGTCGAGCGCGGCGAGGATGTCGCCGAGGACGACATCGTGGGCGACCTCCCGCGACTGGATGTGGATATCGGCCTCGGCATAGATCGGGCTGCGCTCGGCGAGCAGGCGATCGATCACCGCCTCGGCGTCGCCAGCCTTGATCATCGGGCGGTTCGAGCGGCGCCGCACACGCTGAAGGATGACGTCGCGATCGGCCTTCAACCAGATCGACAGGCCGTCGGCGCGGATCGACTCGCGCGTCTCGGGACTGACGAAGGCGCCGCCACCGGTGGCCAGCACCTTGGGGCTGCCGTCGAGCAGGCGCTGGATGACGCGGCGTTCGCCGTCGCGGAAATAGGGTTCGCCGTGAGTTTCGAAGATCTCCGCAATGGTCGCGTTGGCGGCCTCCTCGATCTCGGCGTCGGCATCAACGAAAGGCAGACCGAGCCGCGCCGCGAGGCGGCGGCCGATCGAGGACTTGCCGGCGCCCGGCATGCCGACGAGCACGATGGTGCGACTGCCGAGGCGCCGCGTGATGCGCGCCTCGGTGGTCTCGGTGTCGGTGGTCGTCGCTTCGCCGGCTCTCGCCATTCGTGCCCTGTTCCCCCTTGGCCGAGCTAGAGCCGCTTTCCGGCCTTGATGTCAAGGCAAGTGGAAGTCTGCGGCTTGAATCGCGCTTGCGGCTGGTCGAAAAGGGACGGGGCAGCCGGCGGTCGCGGGCCGCCCGGACCTCGCCTGCCGCAAGGCCCCGGCCAGATGGACCTGCCATGCCGACCCTCGCCCGGTTCCTGTTCTCGCTCGTGGTAATCGCAGGCATCATCGCCGCGGCCGTGTTCGCCCTCGGCAATTTTGTCGAGCCGAACGTGCGCCAGATGACGATCCGCATTCCGCCGGGGAAGATCGTGCCCCGCCCGCGGGCGCCCGATCCGACGCCCGCGCCGGCGCCTGCCGTGGTCGTGGACGGGGCCGACGCGGACGGTGCCGACGAACCGGCCGCGCAATGAGCCGCGCCGGCGCGGCACGGACAGGCGCCCATCACGTCGAGGCTTTCCTCGAGATGATGAGCGCGGAGCGCGGCGCCGCGCGGAACACCCTTGCCGCCTACCGCCGCGATCTCGAGGACTACGGCGCCTTCGTCGGCCCGTTCGAGCGGGTGCGGGTCGCCGATGTCCGCGCCTACCTCGTCGATCTCGACGGACGGGGCTTTGCCGCGCCCTCGGTGGCGCGCCGGCTCTCGGCGATCCGCCAGTTCCACCGCTTCCTGTTCGCCGAGGGTGTGCGCGGCGACGACCCGACCGGCACGATCGAGGGACCGCGGAAACCGGCACGGCTGCCGAAGGTGCTGTCGGAAGCCGAGGTCGACCGCCTGATCGATGCTGCCGCTGCGCTCACCCGGCGCGAGGGGATGTCGCCGACCGAGGCGGCCCGGGCGCTACGGCTCCAGGCGCTGGTCGAGCTGCTCTATGCTACCGGGCTCCGGGTGTCGGAGCTGGTCGGGCTGAAGGCGAGCGTGGTGCGGGGCGATGCCCGCTACTTCGCGATCCGCGGCAAGGGCGGCCACGAACGGATCGTGCCGCTGACCGACAAGGCGCGGGCGGCGACCGCGGCGTACCTCACGGCGCGAAAGGCCGCCGGCGCAGGCGACAGCCCGTGGCTGTTCCCCGCCTTCAGCGAGAGCGGCCATCTGACCCGGCAGGCCTTCGCCCGCGACCTCAAGGGGCTCGCGGCGGCGGCCGGCATCGCGACGGCCAAGGTCTCGCCGCATGTGCTCCGCCATGCCTTCGCCAGCCACCTCCTCCAGAACGGGGCCGACCTCCGGGTCGTCCAGCAACTGCTCGGCCACGCCGACATTTCCACCACCCAGATCTACACGCACGTCCTCGAAGAACGGCTTCGGGCGCTGGTGACGGCCCATCATCCGCTGGCGTCGGAGCGGTAGAGGCAACGGGTGCGCCCTAGAAACACTCGACGACCTGTCGGAGTTCGCCGTCAGATTTGATTATAGCCTCGCTACAGCCTATTGTTGTCGTGCTTTTGACAGGCTGACTGGGGAGGTGAGCGTGCAAAGGTCTTCCACATCGACCAAAACTTGGCTGGCACTCGCTGGTCTTTTCATCGGAACCTTCGGAGGAATCGATACTTCCGCAGCAGATGGCGGTGTCTGGTGCGTTTCAGGCGGGTACATCTCTCAGGATGTTGGTTTCGAAAGGGTCAGAGTGTCGAACAACTGTTCGTTCTCGGTAGCGGTAGAAGTATGTTTTCATGAAGATAGGGACTGTGGCGTCGACTTTATTCGGGCACTAGGCCACAGCACGTTTATGGAAGCTAGCCCACACCTGCCCGGCACTGCGCGAATTTGGTCCTGTTCAAAAAGCGAATACGACAGCGGCTCGTGTAGATTGCCCTAGGCCGACAGTCGGTGCCAGCTGATCAAGTTCACAGCTTCCAGGATCAGTCATCCTCCGCGCTTCGGCAGCGATGGCGGCCAGCGGCCTTGCACTTCGCTTGACACAATGCCGGCGCAAGGCCAGTTTGCGCGCCGTTCGGCCGGCCCGTGAGGGCAGCGGGCTCCGGCCCGGGCTGCAGTTCCGGACCAGTGGATGCGAACCTATCTCGATTTCGAAAAAGCGGTCGCCGATCTCCAGGGCAAGGTCCAGGAGCTCCGCGCCCTCGGCGGCCAGGGCGACGCCGTTGCCGTCAACGACGAGGTCGGCCGGCTGGAGGCAAGGGCCGACCAGGCGCTCGCCGACATCTACGGCAAGCTGACGCCCTGGCAGAAGACCCAGGTCGCCCGCCATCCCGACCGCCCGCACTTCGTCGACTACGCCAAGCGCCTGATCGAGGATTTCACCCCGCTCGCCGGCGACCGCAAGTTCGCCGAGGATGCCGCGATCGTCACCGGTGTCGGCTGGTTCCGCGGCCGGAGGGTGGCGGTGGTCGGCCAGGAGAAGGGCAACGACACGGAAAGCCGCATCCGCCACAATTTCGGCATGGCGCGGCCGGAGGGTTACCGGAAGGCGGTGCGGATCATGGAGATGGCCGACCGCTTCGGCCTAGCGGTGATCGCGCTGGTCGATACCGCCGGCGCCTATCCCGGCATCGGCGCCGAGGAGCGTGGCCAGGCCGAGGCGATCGCCCGCTCGACCGAAGCGTGCCTCCGGCTCGGCGTTCCCAACGTCTCGGTGATCATCGGCGAGGGCGGCTCGGGCGGCGCGGTGGCGATCGCCACCGCGAGCAAGGTGCTGATGCTCGAACACGCGATCTACACCGTGGCCTCGCCCGAGGCCTCGGCCTCGATCCTGTGGCACGATTCGAGCCGCGCCCAGGACGCCGCCACCAACATGAAGATCACCGCCCAGGACCTGCTGCGATTCGGTGTGATCGACGCGGTGATCAGCGAGCCGGTGGGCGGCGCTCACCGCCATCCCGATCAGGCGATCGACGCCACCGGCGATGCGATCGAGAACGCGCTCGATGCGCTCGGCAACCTGTCGCCGGACGACGTCCGGCGCCAACGGCGCGACAAGTACCTGGCCATCGGCCGAAGCCTTTGAAATAACAGGGCAAGCTTGACTTGCCTTGCTCTTGCCCCATAACCGGGGCAGGAAGGCGTTCGGGTCGGCGCGAGGGTGCCGGAGGGCGCCGGGCGGGGTAACGAACCGTCAAGGTTACCGGGATATGAAGGCCGCGAGGCTGGGCGGCTCTGTCCGGGTGTGGCGAGGGTAGTGAATGAGGTCGGGTAGCGTATCTTCGATGCGACGTGCGGTCCTCCTGGGCGCCGCTGCCTTGGCGCTTGCCGCATGCACGAGCGAATCGAGCGTGCCGAAGGACCTCCGTCCGGTGCCGCAGAAGCTCGTCTACCAGATGAAATCGGACGGGATGAGCGAGACCTCGCCGATCTTCGTCCGCCTCTACAAGGAAGAATCCAAGCTCGAGATCTGGAAGCAGCAGGGCAACGGCAAGTACGCCCTGCTCAAGACCTACGACATCTGCAAGTGGTCCGGCGTCCTCGGCCCCAAGACCAAGGAAGGCGACCGCCAGGCGCCGGAGGGCTTCTACACCGTCACGCCCGCGCAGATGAACCCGAATTCGAGCTACTACCTCTCGTTCAACATCGGCTACCCCAACACCTACGACAAGGCCTACGGCCGCACCGGCACCAACATCATGGTGCACGGCGCCTGCTCCTCGGCCGGGTGCTATTCGATGAGCGACGAGAACGCCGGCGAGATCTTCGCCCTCGCCCGTGACGCGTTCAAGGGCGGCCAGCGCCAGTTCCAGATCCAGGCATTCCCGTTCCGGATGACGCCGGAGAACATCGCCAAGCACCGCGGCGACCCCAACATGGACTTCTGGATGAACCTCAAGGAGGGGTACGACCACTTCGAGGTGACGCACGTGCCCCCGACGGTCGCCGTCTGCGACAAGCGCTACGTCTTCGACGCCGATGCCGGCGGCAAGGCGTTCGTCGCC
>JAGRKZ010000231.1 GCA_020442065.1 Bauldia sp. | reverse complement strand
CAACGGCCACGGCTCGATGCTGCTTTACGGGCTTTTGCACCTCACCGGCTACGAGGATGCGACGCTCGACGAGTTGAAGCGCTTCCGGACCTCCCATGCCCGTGCCGCTGCGCACCCCGAGTACGGCCATATGGGGGGCATCGAGACGACGACGGGGCCGCTTGGCCAGGGCCTCGCGACCGCCGTCGGCATGGCGATCGCCGAGCGCCTTCTGGGGGCGGAGTTCGGGGCCGGCCTTGTCGATCATCGCACCTGGGTCTTTGCCGGCGACGGCTGCCTGATGGAGGGCGTCAGCCAGGAGGCGATCTCGCTTGCCGGACACATGAGGCTGGCCAAGCTGACCGTCGTCTTCGACGACAACGGCACGACGATCGACGGCGCGACGTCGCTGGCGACCTCGGATGACCAGCTCAAACGCTTCGCGGCCTCGAACTGGGCGACGATCGCGATCGATGGACACGATCTCGAGGCGATCGACCGCGCCTTCGCCTTCGCCCGCGCGTCCGACCGCCCGACGCTGATCGCCGCCCGCACCCGCATCGGCTTCGGGGCGCCGACCAAGGAGGGCCGGTCGGTGGTGCACGGCTCGCCACTCGGCGCCGGCGAGCTCGTGGGCATGCGGGAGAAACTCCGTTGGCCCAATCCGGCGTTCGAGGTGCCGGAGCCGCTGCGGGCGGCCTGGCGGGAAGCGGGCGGTCGCGGGGCGGCCGTTCGGGCGGCCTGGCAGGCCCGGCTTGCCGCCGCTCCGGCCGAGCTTCGCTCGGAATTCGAGCGCCGGATCGGCGGCATCCTCCCGGCGGGACTCGAGGACGCGGTCAGGCACGGCGTCGATGAGCTGGCGTCGGCGGCCGAGGCCTTGCCGATCCGACAGGGCAGCCAGAGGGCGCTTGGCCTGCTCGCCGGCCACTTGCCCGAGCTCGTCGGCGGCTCGGCCGATCTGACCGGCAGCGTGCTGTCGCGGCCGGCGGGGATGGCGCAGCTCGACACCGCCGCATTCGTCGGCCGGCACGTGCCCTACGGCGTGCGCGAGCACGGCATGGCNNTGGCGGCGGCGATGAACGGCATCGCCCTTCATGGCGGCTTCATCCCCTACGGCGGGACCTACTTCACCTTCAGCGACTATGCCCGCCCGGCCATCCGTCTTGCGGCTCTGATGGGGATCAAGGTGGTGTTCCTCTTCACCCACGATTCGATCGGGGTCGGCGAGGACGGCCCGACGCACCAGCCGGTCGAGCACCTCGCTTCGCTCCGCGCCATGCCGGGCCTTCGGGTCTACCGCCCGGCGGATGCCGTCGAGGCGCTCGAATGTTGGTACGACGCCGTCGCCTCTGATGGGCCCTCGGTCATGGTGGCCGCGCGCCAGAAGGTCGCTCCGGCGCGGATCGTCCGCCGTGACGACATGCCATCGCGGCGCGGCGGCTACGTCCTGCACGAGGCCGACGGGACCCGCGATGTCACGCTCATCGCCACCGGATCCGAGGTCGAGATCGCGGTGGCGGCGCGGGCGCTGCTGGGCGGGCGGGATATCCGGGCGGCGGTCGTCTCGATGCCTTGTGTCGAGGTTTTCGAGCGCCAGTCCGGCGCTTACCGCGCCGAGGTCCTCGGCCCTGCTCCGCGCTACGTGGTGGAGGCGGCGTCTCCGTACGGATGGCACCGCTACACGGGGGAAACCGGCCGGGTCTTCGGCGTCGACAGGTTCGGTTACTCGGGATCGGGACCGGAGCTCTATGCCGGCTTCGGCCTCACACCGGAGGCGATCACGGAGGCGATTTGCGCCGATCGACGCGGTGTGCCAGCGGCAACCTGACCGAGCGGAACCGAGCTCGGGTGACAAGAGAACCGCATGGGCCTACTTGATCGCATCCGCGAAGCCACTCACCAGCCGCTGATTCAAGATCGCGTGGGGCGGTATCGAGCGTCCGTAGTGGAGTCTCGCCAGGGCCTCGATGTCGTTGAACAACACGAAGACCTCTCCGTCGTCGTCTTCGAAAATGAACAGCTTCTGGCAGAAGGCATCGAGACCGATCGCGGGAAACTCGGCCATCGCCACCCCTCCGGGCTTGGGACCACCGAACAGTAGGATCGTCGCCGGCAGCAGATCGACCCCAAGCGCATTTGCGTCTGCGGAAAAGTCCACAGATCCGAACCAGATTGTATCGGATTGTGCCGCGATCACTGCCTTCAGCCGTTCCACCGTGGTCCGGAAGTCATAGGCCGATTGGAGTTCGACAACGCCATAGTCCGTGGTCAGCCCCTCTGTGGGCGCCGGCCGAACCGCCGCATCGGTCAGCCCCGCCACCGCGTGCGAGACCGTCCTGTCGAACCCGTCGAGCACCCCGGCATCGGTGACCCCGTGACGTGCCCCAAGGAAGTCCGCGCCGGTATAGACAACTGCGGTCTTGCCGTCGTCGTCATAGGCCAAGGCCCGGAAGGGAAGGTCGAGTCCGGCGCGCAAGACCGAGGACAGGATCGCGGTGTTCGTCGTGGGGTCCGAGAATATCAGAACTCGCGAAGCAGGCATCTGTACGCCCTCCGCTTCCGCCAGCCGGGCATGGTCAATGCTTGCGACGACTGTCAATCCTTGTTGTCCGACGTTCTGGGCAATCTGGTCGAAGGCGGTGTCCACGGCGGCTTGCGCCATTTGCTGCGCCGACAGGGCGTCGGGAAGGAGCGCCGCTATGAGGCAGCCGAGCACAAACGGTCTGGCAAACATCAAAGCCTCCCTATGGAGAGCGGTTGAAAAATCAGGCTCTTTGCGGCTGGCGAATTCTCAGACCCAACGCTCCTAGAGGATTTCCCGACATTGATCGACAGATCAACATTGTCTCAGTTGCCGCAGAAATTCCACCCGCCGACAGGAGGACTGTCTCCGTAGCCGAAGACGGGTAAGCTGAACCGACGGCGGCTCAAAGGGGGATGATCCGGGCATGCTCATCGGCGTCGATATTGGCACTTCGGCAGTGAAGATCGTGCTCGTCGACGATGGCGAGACGGTCGTTGCCGATGCCGAGCTGCCGCTGCGTCCCACGCACCCGGCACCATTATGGTCGGAGGATGATCCCGACACCTGGTGGCAGGCCTTCTGCGACGGCCTCGACAAGCTTGCGGCAGACGCGCCGAAGGCGATGGCAGCGGTGCGGGCGATCGGCCTCTCCGGCCAGATGCACACGCTGGTCGCGCTTGACGCTGCAGACCGGCCGGTCCGTCCGGCGATCCTGTGGAACGACGGCCGTTCCCGGGCGGAGGCAGCGGAGCTTGCCGCGCTCGGACTGGACCTCCAGCGCCGCACCGGCGTCCTGCCGATGCCGGGACTCACCGCGCCGAAAGTCCTGTGGATGGCGCGGCACGAGCCGGATACCTTCCAGCGCACGCGGACCATCATGCTTGCCAAGGATTATGTCCGGCTGCGGCTCTCGGGCGAGCGCGCGACCGATGTCTCCGACGCGGCGGGAACGTGGCTTCTCGACCAGGCGCGCCGGACATGGTGCGACGAGGCGGTCGCGGCCTGCGGCGCGCGGCCGGACATGCTGCCGCGGCTGGTCGAGTCGCCCGAGCCCTGCGGCATGCTCAGTCCCGAACTCGCGGCGCGCTGGGGCCTTCCGCGCGGCGTCGTCATCTCCGGCGGGGCGGGCGATGTCGCCGCCGGCGGCATCGGGGTGGGCGCCGTCGATCCCGGTGACGCGTTCATCTCGATCGGCACGTCGTCGCAGATCTTCGTCGCCGACGACGCGCACCGGCCCCAGCCTGAACTCCTCGTTCATGCCTTCTGCCATGCCCTCCCGGCGCGCTGGTTCCGGATGGCGGCGCTTCTCAACGGTGCGAGCCCGCTCGCGGCCGCCGCGCAGTGGACCGGAGGCGCCAGCGTCGCCACGCTGCTCGCCGAGGTGGAGGCGGCCTATGCCGGTCCGTCCAAGCTACTCGCGCTTCCCTACCTCTCCGGCGAACGGACGCCCCACAACGACCCGCTGGCGCGCGGCGCGATCGTGGGGCTGACCAGAGACACGTCGCGGGCCGACGTGGTACAGGCGATCGCCGAGTCGGTCGCTTTCTCGCTGGTCGATGGTCTCGATGTGCTCGGCGGCGGGGGCGGCTCGGCGCCCACCCGCCTGGCGTTGATCGGCGGCGGCGCCCGCTCCGCATTCTGGGCGAGGTTGATCGCCTCGGTGCTCGGCGTGCAACTGGTCCGGTACGCCTCGTCCGAGCGGGGTCCGGCATTCGGCGCGGTGCGGCTGGCGCGACTCGCGAGCGGCGGAGAAGACCCCGCCAGCGTGGTGGTCAAGCCCGCGATCGCCGACGTCATCGATCCCGACCTCGCGCTGCATGACGCCTACCGGCCTCGGGTCGAGGCGTTCCGCACGCTCTACCGATCGCTCAAGCCGGTGTGGCCGAGCGTCTCCCTGTGAGGGTCGTCGTCGGCGGGTTCCATCTTCTTTGGGGGAGGCGGAACCGAGCTGTTTCGCCGATTTTCCGGGCCCGCTCCGGTGTCGGACCCTCAAATCAAGCCCGCGATCAATTTAGATGTTGATAAAAAAACGTCGGCAGACCTTAATGTCATTAAACGTGAGTGCGGGCGTCGGTTCGGGGTTTTGGGTTTGCGCGCGCGCCGCTGGTAGTCTTGCCCTCAAGGGCGATCCGGGATGAGTTCGCCTCGCGCAGTGGGCCTGGCGGG
Organism: Bauldia sp.; assembly: GCA_020442065.1. GTDB lineage: Bacteria > Pseudomonadota > Alphaproteobacteria > Rhizobiales > Kaistiaceae > Bauldia. The sequence goes on along the minus strand of JAGRKZ010000231.1, from coordinate 15,114 downwards.
CGCCACGATTCGGAGATCGATCGTCGCATGAAACCGGCTGCCTTCGCCTATCTCGCCCCGACGACGCTGGGCGAAGCGCTTGCCATGCTCGACGGGGTCCAGGACGACGGCAAGGTCCTCGCCGGCGGCCAGAGCCTGGTGCCGGCGATGAATTTCCGGCTGGCGCGTCCGGCAACGCTCGTTGACCTCAACGGCTTGTCCGAGCTGGACCACGTATCCGGCGACAGCGACCGAGGGGTCGTCATCGGAGCGCTTGTCCGCCACGCCGCATTCCATGCGCCGCCGTTCGAGGGACCGCTGGCCGAGCTTCTGGCCAAGGTCGTCCGCGACATCGCCCACTATCCGATCCGTCAGCGCGGCACCTTCGGCGGCAGTCTCGCCCACGCCGATCCTGCCTCGGAATGGTGCCTGGTCGCCGCGACCCTCGGTGCAACCATGCATCTGGCCAGCGTCGCCGGCACACGCACCGTTGCCGCCGCGGATTTCTTTCGTGGCACCTTCACCACCGCGCTGGCGCCCAACGAGATCCTCGTCCGCGTCGACCTGCCGCCGCTTCCCGCCGGCTGGCGGACCGGGTTCTACGAGTTCTCCCGTCGCAAGGGCGACTTCGCCCTCGCCATGGCGCTCGCGACGCTGCAGATCGACGGCGGCGCGATCCGTGCCGTCCGACTCGGGGTCGGCGGCGTCTCCGACCGGCCGCGCCGGCTGGAGACGGTCGAAGCCTTCCTCGCCGGCAAGCCCCCGACGCCGGCGACGTTCGCCGAGGCCGCCGAGCTGGCGCGCGGCGCGGTCGCGGTCACCGCCGACATCCACGCCTCCGAGGCCTATCGCAGCGACCTCCTCGGCACGGTCGTCCGCCGGGCGCTGGCCGAGGCCGCCGCATGACGTGGATCGGACGGTCGCTGCCGCGCCTCGAGGACCCGGCGCTTCTCAAGGGCCGGGGAAACTACGTGGCGGATCATGCCAAGGGCGCGCTCCACGTCACCTTCGTGCGCAGCGCGCTCGCGGCCGGCGACATCGTCGGCATCGAGCGTCCGGCGGAGGGGCTGGTGTTCACCGGCGCCGATCTCGACGGCGTCGGTCCGATCCGGCCGGTGCTCCACCGGCCCGACTACCGCGCCGTCGGCCAGCCGGTCCTGCCGGTCGAGCGTGTCGTCTTCCCCGGTCAGGCGGTCGCGGTCGCGGTTGCCGCGTCCGCAGCGGAGGCCGAAGACCTTGCCGAGCAGGTGTTCATCGACATCGACCCCATCGAACCGATCCTCGATTTCGATGCCGCGCTGGCCGCGGACGCCCGCGCCGTCCATCCCGAGGCGCCCGAGAACGTTCTGGTCGAGGGCAGGCTCGAGACGCCCGGCTTTGCCGAGACGGTCGCCAGCGCCCACGCCGTGGTCGAACTGGAGCTTCGGTCCCGGCGGCAGTCGGCGATGCCGCTGGAGCCACGCGGCGGTGTGGCGAGCTTCGACGAGGCCACCGGACGAGTGACGCTGGTCGCCTCCGTGCAGATGCCGCACATGCTCCGCACCGGCATTACCGATTGCCTCGGCATCCCGGAATCCGACCTGCGGGTCGTGGCGCCCGATGTCGGCGGGGGCTTCGGCCAGAAGATGTCGCTGTTCCCGGAATACGTCGTCCTTGTCTGGCTCGCCCGTCGCCTGCGCGGCAAGGTCGCCTGGATCGAGGACCGGCGGGAGAATTTCCTCGCCTCCGCCCACAGCCGCGACCAGGCCTTCACGGTGCGCGGCGCCTTCGCGGCCGACGGCGAGCTGCTCGCGCTGGAGGCCGATCTTCGCTCCAATGTCGGCGCGTTCTCCTGCTACCCGGTCACTTGCGGCGTCGAGCCGCTGATGGCTTTCGGGGAACTGCCGGGGCCATACCGATTCTCGCAGTACAAGGTCCGCTCCCGGGGCGTCACGACCAACACCTGCATGATGGCGCCCTATCGTGGCGTCGCCCGGCCGATGCTTACCTTCACCATGGAACGCCTGATGGACAAGGCGGCGGCGCAACTGGGCATCGATGCCGTCGACATCCGCCGCCGCAATCTCATCACGGCCTTCCCGCATCGCTCGCCCACCGGAGTGGTCTACGACGAGGGCTCCTATCTCCAGGCGATGGAGGCGGCGGTGGCCCATGTCGATATTCCCGCCTTCCGTGCCCGCCAGGCCGAGGCGCGGCGCCACGGGCGCTGTCTCGGCCTCGGCGTCTCGGTGTTCAGCGAGCGCACCGGGTACGGCACGCCGGTCTTCGCCCAGCGCATGATGGGCATCGTTCCCGGCTACGAAAGCGTCGATCTGGTCATGGACCCCTCCGGCAATGTCGAGGTGCGGATCGGGGCCTCGCCGCACGGCCAGGGTCTGAAGACCAGCCTTGCCCAGCTCGTCTCAGACGAAGTCGGCGTGACGCCCGACAAGGTTCGGGTCGTCTCCGGCGACACCGATGCGACACCCTATGGCTGGGGCACCTTCGCCAGCCGCTCGATCGTCATCTCGGGGGGCGCGACCAAGCTCGCGGCGGTCGCTGCCGCCACCAAGCTGAGAAAGATCGCCGCGAAATTGATGGAGGCGTCCGAGGAGGATATCGCCCTCGAGGACGGCTACGCCCGCGTCGCCGGCACCAACAAGGCGATGCCGATCCCGGAGCTCGCCCGGGCCGCCTATCACCAGAGCCAACGGCTCGGCATGCCGGCCGGCATCCGCGAGAGCGGCTTCTACGATCCCGCCGGAACCTTCTCCAACGCCTGCCACATCTGCGAGGTCGAGGTCGATGTCGAGACCGGCGGCGTGCGGATCGTCCGGTTCGTCGTGGTCGAGGATGCGGGCGTGGTGATCAATCCGATGATCGTCGACGGCCAGATCGCGGGCGGTGTCGCGCAAGGCATCGGCAACGCCCTCTACGAGGAGATGATCTACGACGACGACGGCAACCTCCTCACCGTGTCGCTGGCCGACTACCTGCCGCCCACCGCGCTCGAAGTACCGGACCTCGAGATCCTGCACATGGAGACGATCTCGCCGGAGAGCGTCACCAAGGCCAAGGGTGTCGGCGAGGGTGGCACCATCGGCGCGCCGGCGGCGGTGCTCAACGCGGTCGCCGATGCGCTCAGCCCGTTCGGCGTCGAGATCAATGTCATGCCCGCAACCCCCGAGCGGATCCGCGCGGCGATCAGGAACGCGAAGGTGCCCGCCGATGCCTGACAAGATAGCCATCACTCTCGACGTCAACGGCAAGTCTTACGACGTGAACGTCGAGCCGCGCCGCAGCCTCGCCGACGTGCTGCGCGAGGATTGCGGTCTCACCGGCACCCATCTCGGTTGCGAGCACGGCGTCTGTGGCGCCTGCACGGTGCTTGTCGACGGTAGGCCGGTTCGCGCCTGCCTGATGTTCGGCGTCCAGGCCGAGGGCAAGGCCATCCGCACCGTCGAGGGCCTCGCCGACGGTGACGTGCTGCATCCGCTGCAGAAGGCGTTCTGGGAGAATCACGGCCTTCAGTGTGGCTTCTGCACGCCGGGCTTCCTGATGCTCGCCGTCGGGGCGCTCGAGGAGAATCCGGCGATGAGCGAGGCGGAGCTCCGCGACGTGCTCTCCTCCAATCTCTGCCGTTGCACCGGCTACCAGAACATCGTCAAGGCGGTGCGGCTCGCGGCCGACGAGATGCGCGCGCGCCGGGCATGAGCGGGATCGGCGTCCCGGCGCGGCGGCTCGAGGATGGGCCGCTGCTGCGCGGCGAGGGTCGCTTCGCCGCCGACTGCAATGCGCCCGGCCAGCTCCACATGCGCGTAGTGCGGTCGCCGGTCGCCTTCGGCCGGCTGCTTGGCGTCGACGCCGGCGAGGCATCGACCCTGCCGGGCGTGGTGGCGGTGTGGACCGCCGCCGACGTCGCCGATCTCCCGCCGATCGATTTCCGCATGACTCGCATCGAAGGGCTCGCGCCTTTCCGCCAGCGGGTGCTCGCCGCCGACTACGTGCGCTACGTGGGCGATCCCGTTGCGGTAGTGTTCGCGACGGACGCCTATGTCGCCGAGGACGCCGCCGATCTCGTCTTCTGCGATATCGACGAGCTCGACCCCGTGCTCGATCCGCTGGCCGATCCGTCGCCGTTCATGCCGGAGACGCAGCCGGGACTGCTCAGCGAGCCAGCCGTCGTCCGGAAGGGCTATGGCGACATCGACGCGGCCTTTGCGGCCGCGCACCGCGTCGTCGAGCTGACCGTCCGGGTCGGTCGCCACAGCGGCGTGCCGATGGAGACGCGTGGCGCGCTCGCCGTGCATGACGCGGCGCGCGACATCCTCACCATGCACGGAGCGGCCAAGGTGCCGCACTATAATCGCGACGCCATCGCACGGATGCTTGGCCGTGATCGAGAGCGGGTGCAGCTCTCGGAGGGGCATGTCGGCGGCGGCTTCGGCATTCGCGGCGAGCTCTATCCCGAGGATGTGCTCGTTTGCCTCGCCGCGCTCCGGCTCCGCACGCCGGTGAAGTGGGTCGAGGACCGGCGCGAGCATCTCCTCGCCGCCAACCACTCGCGCGACCAGACCCATCGTCTCCGTGCCGCGGTCGATGCCCGCGGCTTCATCCTTGGTCTCGACGCCGAGTTCTTCACCGACCAGGGCGCCTATGTGAGGACGCATGGCGGCACGGTGACCGATCTTGCTGCCGGGCTGCTGCCGGGTCCCTACGTCATTCCGGCCTACAGGGTGGCCGGCCACGTCCGCCTCACCAACAAGACGCCGGCCGGCACCTACCGCGCCCCGGGACGCTACGAGACGACCTTTGCCCGCGAGCGCCTGGTCGACCGCATTGGCGCCGAACTCGGCCTCGATCCGATCGAAGTACGGCGCGTCAATCTCATCCCCGAAGACGCGATGCCGTTCCATCGCGGGCTCGACACGCTCGGCACCCACGTGGTCCACGATTCGGGGCGCTACCACGACCTTCTCGATCGCACGCTCGCCCATGTCGGCTTCGACGACGAACGGAAGCGGGCGGCCGAGCGCCGCTCGGCGGGCGAGGCGGTCGGCGTCGGTCTCGGCTGGTTCGTCGAAAAGAGCGGCCTCGGGCCGAAGGACCTTGTCCGGATCAGCCTTGCCGGCGATGGCAGGCTCGAGATCGTCACCGGCGTTGCCTCGATCGGCCAGGGCGTCGAGACGGCGCTCGCCCAGATCTGCGCCGAGACGCTGCACCTGCCGATCGAGACCATGCGCGTCGTTCATGGCCAGACCGACCGCATCGCCTACGGCATGGGTGCCTTCGCCTCGCGGGTGACGGTGATGACCGGCTCGGCGGTGCAGATCGCCAGTGCCGGCCTGCTGGCGACCGCCCGGGCCGCCGCGGCGACCATGCTCCAGGCCGCCCCCGATGCTTTGGGCTTCGATGGCGGCGTCTTCGCTTCGCCCGCCGGCGCGAGCGTTTCGCTGCAGGCGGTCGCTGCTCATTTCGAGGCCTCGGGCAAGGTGCTCGCGGCCGAGGGCGAGTTTGCCGCCGACCACATGAACTATCCCTATGGCATCCATATCGCCCGCGTCCGGGTCGATCGCGAGACCGGCGGCGTCGCGGTCGAGCGCTTCATCGTCGCCTATGACATCGGCCGGGCCGTCAATCCGCTGCTGGTCGAGGGACAGATCGCCGGCGCCTGCGCTCAGGGAATCGGCGGCGCACTGTTCGAGGAGTTCGTCTACGACGAAGGTGGCCAGCCGCTCGCAGCGAGCTTTGTCGACTACCTGATGCCGACCTGCCATGAGGTCCCGGATGTCGAGACCTTCCTCCGCGAAGATGCCCCGAGCCCGCTCAACCCGCTCGGCGTCAAAGGCGCCGGGGAGGGCGGTATCACCGCTGTCGGCGCGGCGATCGCCGCGGCGATCGACGACGCGCTTGGCCGGCCGGGCCTGGTGTCGCGCCTGCCGGTCTCGCCGGCGCGTCTCCATGCGCTCATCAGCGGCCGGTGAAAGCCGGCCCACCCGTCCGGGCGTGCGCGGCCGTCGGGTGGGAGCCTCAGCCCCGGTCCATGTTGAACCAGAGCGTGCGCACCTTCTGGGTGCCGTGGTTCCAGATCTTGTGTTGCCGGCGGGAGTCGTAGGCGATCAGGTCGCCGGCCTTGAGCTGGTGGCTGACCCCGTCGACCTCGACGGTGAGCTGGCCCTCGAGGACGAAGCCGTACTCGAATCCCTCGTGCGAGATCGGACGCTCGGCACTGCCGGTATGGGGTGCGTATTCGTTGAGGGCGAGCGAGACGCCGCGCTCGCGATCCTCGCGGAGCAGCCGCCGGACGACGTGCCTGGCGGTCTCCACGATCGGGGCCTCGTCGGAGTGGACCACCAGCCGGTTCTCGCGCGCTTCGGGCGTCGATACCAACTCCGACATGGTGATGCCGAGGGCATGGGCGATTACGATCAGCGAGCCGATCGAGGGCGAGGCGCGTCCACGCTCGACCAGGCTCAGCATCGACGGGCTCAGCCCGGACACCTGGGCGATGGTCTGGAGCGTCATGCCCCGGGCCAGTCGAGCCTTACGTATCCGGCCGCCGATCGCGGCCAGCGTGCTGGCGGTGGTCTCGGCGACTGTGTCGAGGCTCTCCTCAGCCGGCACCTCCAGCGCGACGTTCTTCTGCGCGGGTGCGGTCCGTCCCGGTCTGCGTTCAACCCGCGAGGGTGAGGGGTCGGTCATAGGGTTGATCTCGACATTTCACTATATTAAAATTGCTTCAACGATAATCAAGCGAGATGAAGGCATGTCATCACCCCCGAACACGGTGCGTGTCATTGATACCTCGTCGAACGGTGTGACCATTCCGATCATCGAGAAGAACGGCGAGGCCCGCGCTGTCCTGTGGCCAGGAAACGGTTCGCGATTCCGCAGCTTCCAGCTTATCTCACTTTTTGACGGCGGTGCGACGCAAGCGCTGAGCCACGCCTCCGACTGTGTCTACTACGTGGTGTCGGGCGAGGGCCAGATCGTTGACCTCGGCAGCGACACGGTATCCCCGCTTGCCGAGGGTGCGATGGTGCACATCGACGCTGGCGATACCTACCGTCTGCGCTCCGACACCAAGGTCGTCATTCTCGGTGGGCCGTGCCCGCCTGACCCGGCGCTCTACGCAGACCTCGCGGCGGCGGAAGGGGCGAACTGATGGCGATCCGTCTCTTTCACCGCGACCATCCGACGCTGCGCCTGCCGCTGATCTCCAAGGACGCGCGGTTCGTGGTGTGGCCCGGCGTCGGCGCCTGGAACGCCAATATGAACTACGTCCGCCTCGAGCCCGGCGAGGAGAACGTTCCCCACATCCATACCCTCTCCGAAGACACGATCTTCATCCTCGAAGGCGAGGGAACGATTTGCGACTACACCAACGACATCGAGGTCCCGTTCCACGCCGGCTGCATCGTGCATGTGCCGGTGGGCGTGAAGCATGCGGTCAAGGCCAATCGTGGCGTCGGCATCGTCAGCGTCGGCGGGCCTGCACCGGCGGATGTGCCGCTGCTCAAGGCGGTCAAGGCGCTCGCCGCCGACGCGGAACCGGGCAAGTGACGCCTCGCGTCGCGGGCGGCGCTGACTGAGGCGGCCCGCAAGGCGCAGGAGCGGACTGGAGGGTCGAGGGAATGAAGCTGCAGCAGGACTTTGAGATTCATTGCCCGGTGGATGAAGTCTGGTCGTTCTTCCACGACATCCCGGCGCTCGCCGCGTGCCTGCCGGGAGCGGAGTATCTCGGCCCGACGGAGGATGGCCGGCACTCCGGCAAGCTCACCAGCAAGGTCGGACCCTTCCAGGCGAGCTTCGTCGGCGAGGCCGAAGTCAGCTACGACGAAGCGGCGCGGACGATCATCTGCGACGGCAAGGGCGTCGATAGGAAGGGCAACAGCCGCGGCAAGATGACGATGACCTGCAAGGTAACGCCGGCGGGGCAGGGCACGACGGTGAGCGCCGAGTCCGACGTCCAGCTTTCCGGCGCCATCGCCCAGTTCGGCCGGACTGGCATCATTGCCGAGGTCGCCAACGTGCTCGTCGCCGATTTCGTCCGCAACGTCGAGGCGCGCCTCGATGCGTCATCCGCAGCCGTCGCGCCATCCGGCGCAATCGGGACGACAGAGACTGCCGCAGTGTCATCGTCGGCGGTCGCGCCGCCGCGGAACACCGCTCCGGCGGCGTCCACGCCGATCGGTGGCTTCCGCCTGATCTACCTGGCGCTGAAAGGTTGGTTCCGCAGCCTGTTCGGCGCCCGATCCACGTCGCACTGAACGCCCGGCGCGGCCCGACCGCCCCACGCAACGGAGAGAAGCCCATGAAGATCATCGACCTGACCCACCTGATGAACGTCCACACGCCAGGCTGGGTCGGCTACGCCGGCAACAAGATGTACTACGCGCAGAACCTCCAGACGATCCACATCGTCGCACAGCGCATCGACACGGCGCTCCACGTCGGCACGCACATCGATGGCGCCATGCACGGCACCGACGGCATGGGCGACATGGCCTCCTACCCGATGGACTTCCTGGTCGGGCCGGGCGCGGTGGTCGACGTCTCGCAGCACATGGAGGACTGGGCGGTCATCACCCCGGAGATGATCGAGAGCGCCCCGGTCGAGGTCAAGGACGGCGACATCCTCATCATCCACACCGGCTGGCATCGCTATTGGGAAGGCAAGCCGCAGCAGGACCTCGTCAAGTACTTCTGCATGCATCCCGGCGGCAAGCAGGAGCTGCTCGACTGGATGCTGAAGAAGAAGATCAAGTGGTTCGGCATCGATGCCGGTTCCGGCGACCATGCCATGAACACCACCATCCGCCGCATGCGCCCGGATCTCGCCAAGCAGTTCGAGGCGAAGGTCGGCATGAGCTGCGAGGAGTTCTTCGGCAAGAACGAATACACCCACAAGCGCTCCGGCCGGCATGTGGTCGAGGACTACTTCCCGTTCCACTCCCAGGCCTTCCAGGAGAACCTGATCCACGCCGAGAATGTCGGCGGCGACATCGAGCTGATGCTCAACCAGCGCGCCGTCATCGGCGCCTTCCCTTGGCGCTACGAGGGCCTCGAGGCGAGCCCCTGCCGCATCCTCTGCTTCCAGGGGATCGAGGAGAACGTCGAGGCGGTGGGTGATGTCGCCAAGGCCATCTTCCCGGCGCGCCAGATCGCCTCGGGCCTGATGTCCGGCGGTCCCGACGGCCGCTGAGAGACGCGCGTCATGCCGATCGGCGCCGCCGACCCCGACCGGATGACGCCGGAGCAGAGGGCCGTCCACGACCGCATCGCGGCGGGGCCGCGCGGCGGCGTGCCGCGTCCCTTCCTCGCCATGCTCGACAGCCCTGGACTGGCCCACGCCATCCAGGGCATCGGCGCGGCGCTCCGCTTCTCGGGTGCGCTCGCCGACGATCTCCGCGAGATCGCGATCCTTGCTGCGGCGGGCGCCTTCGGCTCGGGCTACGAGTGGGGCTATCACGAGCCGATCGCGCGGCGCGCCGGCGTGTCGGAGGCGGCGATCGCCGCCGCCCGCGCGGGTGACGTCTCCTCGCTCGGCGGCGGCGACATCGCCGCGGCGATCATCACGGTCTGCCACCGCGCCGTCCGGAACAGGCGGGTGCCGCGCGAGGCACTGGCCCTGATCAGCACCCGCCTTGGCCGGGCGGCGGCGACCGAAGTGGTTGCGATCGCCGGCTACTACCCAATGCTGGCGCTGTTTCTTGATGCCGCGAATCTCGACCATCCGATTCCGGCGGCGGGGGACGGTCGCGGGGCTTCGCCGGTCCAGGACGACTGAGGGTCGTCCCCAAGCGGCCTAAGCGACGATCAGCTCGATGCCGACCCGCGCAAGCGCCTCGGCGAGGGCGCCGTCGGGGGCCGCATCGCAGACCACGGCGTGGACCTCGTGCGGCTCGGCGACCCGCACCATGGCCTTGCGGTTGAACTTGGCCGAGTCGCACAGGGCGACGACCTTGCTGGACCGGGCCATGAAGGCCCGCTTCACCTCCGCGTCTTCGGGCGAATAGTCGAACAGGCCGTCAGCAGTGATCCCGGAGATGCCGAGAAAGAAGACGTCGAAGCTGTAGTCGCGAATCGAATCGACGGCGCGCTGGCCGTAGACCGACAGCTCGTTGCCGCGGACCCGGCCGGCGACGATGTAGACGGGATTGGGCGAATCGGCGAGGACCGAGGCGACGCGCGTGCTGTTGCTGACGATCTGAAGATCCGAGATGCGCCCCGCCAGCCGGGCCAGCTCGAAGGTCGTCGTGCCGGTGTCGATGGCAACGGACTGGCCGGGCTCGATCAGGCGTTCCGCCGCCCGGGCGATCCGGGTCTTGGCCGCGCCGTTCCGCTGCCGTCGTGCCTCGAAACTCGGTTCCCGCGCGTCGAAGGCGCTGGCGTCGCCGCGGCGAAGGCCGAGGGCGCCGCCATGAGTGCGGCGTATCGCCCCGGTCCGTTCGAGCAGTGCGAGGTCACGACGAACCGTGATCTCCGATACCCCCGCGGCGTCGGCGAGGTCGCTGACGCTCATGAATCCGGCCTGGTTGAGCCTGCCGATCAGGTCGGCCTGCCGCGTCTCGGCCTTGATGCGACTGGGTGCCATCGCCAATGATCGTTTTCATTCACAGACATGCACGGGAGTGCGACGCAACCGTAACAGATATCGGCTTGATTGAGCCAGTGTCGTCCTCCATAGTGATCGATAATGATCGTCAATCGGACGTGTTGCGATGCTTGCCGGCCTTTCTGATAAGCGGGCCATTGTCACCGGGGCGGCAAGGGGAATCGGCCGGGCGATCTGCAAGGCCCTCGCCGCCGAGGGGGTCCGGGTGGCCGCCGCGGACCTCGACGAGGTCGCCGCGCGCGAGCTTGCCGCCGAACTCGGCAACGACGCCCAGGGCTTCGGCATCGACGTGCGCAATCGAGCGAATGTGGCGGCGTGTTTTGCGGCCATAGAAGCGTCGTTCGGCGGCTACGACATCCTCTGCGCCAATGCCGGCGTATCGAGCATGAAGCTGGTCGTCGACCTCAGCGACGAGGACTGGGACTTCAATTTCGACGTCAACGCCCGCGGCGTGTTCCTGACCAACCAGTGCGCCATCCGGCACTTCCTTGCGACCGGCAACAAGGGCGTCATCGTCAATACCGCGTCGCTCGCGGCCAAGGTCGGCGCGCCCTGGCTCGCCCACTATTCGGCCAGCAAGTTCGCCGTGCTCGGCTTCACCCAGGCGTTGGCGCGCGAGGTGGCGGGCGACGGCATTCGCGTCAACTGCGTCTGCCCCGGCTTCGTCCGAACCTCGATGCAGGAGCGCGAAGTGACGTGGGAGGCGACGCTGCGCGGGATGAGCGAGGCCGCAGTGATCGCCGACTATGTCGCCCAGACGCCGCTTGGCCGTCTCGAGGAGCCGGAGGATGTGGCCAAGACCGTGCTGTTCCTGGCCAGCGACCTGTCCGGATTCATCACCGGCGAGGCGATCAATGTCACCGGCGGCGTGAGGATGGACTGACGGGGCATGAACCGGCTCGCCAAGAAGATCGTCCCGCACGTGATCCTTGCGATCTTCTCGCTCGTCATTCTGATGCCGCTGATCTGGATCCTTCGGGTCAGCCTCACGGACAAGCTCACCGCCTACAAGATTCCGCCCGAGATCGGCACGCTCGGGCTGATGAACTACATCGGCATCTTCGAGCAGTATCCCTTCGTCTCGTGGTTCACCAACAGCTTCATCGTCGCGACCGCCTCGACGATGATCGCGCTGCCGCTCGCGACGGCCATGGCCTACGCCTTTGCCCGCCTCAACACCGGCGGCGCGCTGCTGCGGCTCGGGGTCCTCGCCAGCCAGATGTTGCCGCCGATCATCCTCGTGCTGCCGCTGTTCGGCGTGTTCCTGCTGGTCGGCCTGACCCAGAGCCGGATCGCGCTGATCGTCGCGCACCTGACCATCTCGCTGCCGTTCCTGTCCTGGATGCTGGTGTCGTTCTTCGAGGGCGACATGGCCCGCCTCGAGGAGGCGGCGCGGGTCGACGGCGCCACTCGGTGGCAGGCCTTCTTCTACGTCGCCGTTCCCGTCGCCGCACCCGGCATCCTCGCCGCCGGCCTGCTCGGCTTCATCCTCAGTTGGAACGAGTTCCTGTTCGTGCTGGTGCTGTCCGGCCCCGGAACCCAGACCCTTCCGGTCGGGCTTGCCAGCCTTGAGACGCATGCCGGCGTGGAGATCGCGCCGCTTGCCGCTGCGACCGTCGTGTCGCTTCTGCCGGTCTTTGCGCTGCTGCCTTTCCTGCGCAAACACCTGATCAAGGGCCTGTCGCTAGGGGCCCTGAAATGATCCCGTCGCATTCAAATTGGCATAGGCAAAGCAAGGGGATGATGAACATGCTGAAACAGTCATTGATGGGCCTGGCGCTGGCCACCGCCCTCTCGACCGCGGCGCACGCCGAATCCGTGAACATCCTCATGGAGGGCGTTCCCGATACCGAGTACGTCAAGGCGCTGCTCCCGGAGTTCACCAAGGAGACCGGCATCGAGGTCAACCTCGAAGTCGTCAACTACGCCGAGATGCACACCAAGCTGGTCCCGCAGCTGGTGGCGCCGACCGGAAGCTACTCGGCCATCGTCGTCGACTTCTACTGGGTCGGCGAGTTCACCAAGGCGGGCTGGCTGCAGCCGCTCGACGACCGGATCAAGGCGGACGGCTTCGACACCTCGGTCTACGTGCCGAAGCTGATGGACCTCGTCGGCCAGGTCGACGGCGTCACCTACATGCTGCCCTTCTACAACTACGCCATGGGCCTGCTCTACCGCACCGATCTTCTCGCCGACGAGCAGAACAAGGCCGACTACCTCGCCGCTACCGGCGAAGAGCTCGGGCCGCCCAAGACCTGGGGCGAATATCTCCAGCAGGTGAAGTTCTTCACCAAGGGCGACATGAAGGGCGTGGTCAACCAGGGTCTGCGCCCCGATCCGATCGCCATGGAGTGGTCGAACTACCTGTTCGCCAATGGCGGCGAGTATCATGACGCCGACTGGCATGCGACGCTCAACAACCCGGCCGGGATCGCCGCGCTCGACCAGTACACCACCAACGTCAACGAGTACGGGCCGCTCGGCTCGGCGAGCTTCTCGTTCGACGAGGCCTTCAACGTGATGGCCCAGGACGGCGCCTACAGCTACATCACCTACAACTTCTTCCGTGCCGCCATCGACGATCCGTCCAAGTCGGCGGTCGCCGGCAAGGTCGAGATCATGCCGGTGCCGGGTCAGGAGCCGGGCGTCGGCGCGAGCCTCAACGGCGCCTGGGGCTGGGCGATCCCGAAGTCGAGCCCGAATCCGGACGCTGCCTGGACCTTCCTCAAGTGGGTCGAGTCGCATGAGATCGCCAAGCAGCGGGCGCTGCAGGGCGGTTCGCCGACGCGCGTCGACGTCTTCGACGATGCCGACGTCAACGCCAAGTATCCCTACACCGGCGCCATGAAGGACATGCTGCTGACCAGCCACAACTTCCCGGTCTTCACCTACACCCCGCAGCTCGTCGAGGTGCTGGGACGCGAGCTCAGCCTCGCGGTCGCCGGCGAGAAGAGCTCGGCCGATGCCCTTGCAACGGTCGAGACGGAGATGAACGAGCTCGCCAAGAAGGACGGCAAGCTGAAGTAGGGCCACGGGAACCCGGACGCGCGACATGAGCCGGTCTCTGTCCATGGAAGCGGCGGACCGCCGCTTTGGCTGGCTCATGTCCGCGCCGGGCCTTGCCCTGCTGCTCGCGGTCGTTCTTTTCCCGGTGTTCTGGGCGCTGTTCACCAGCGTCCACGAGTTCACGCTGATCGCGCCGAATTTCGACACCTTCACCGGCGTCGACAACTACGTCACCGCGATCAGCGATCCGGCGTTCCGCCACAGCCTGTGGCTGACGGCGTTCTTCGTCTTTGCCGTCGTGCTCATCGAATTCGCGATCGGCTTCCTCGTCGCCCTGATGCTCAACAGCGTCGAGCGCTTCAAGCCGATCTACTACGGCATCCTGCTTTGTCCGCTGCTGATGAACCCGGTCATCGTCGGCCTGATCTGGCGGATGTTCCTCCATCCCTCGCTGGGAATCGTCAACTACCTGCTGACCGTTATCGGATTCGAGCCGGTGAACTGGTTGGGCAGCACCAAGATCGCGATCTGGACGATCATCATGGTCGATATCTGGCACCAGGTATCGTTCATGATCGTGCTGCTGCTCGCCGGCCTGTCGGCCCTGCCGCGGGAGCCGTACGAGGCGGCCCGCGTCGACGGCGCCAGCGTCTTTCAATCGTTCTTCTACATCACCCTGCCGCTGATGATGCCGGTGATCATCGTCACCTTGCTGATCCGCATGATCTTCGCGGTGAAGACCTACGACCTCATTTACATCATGACCCGGGGCGGACCGGGCGTTGCCACGGATCTCGTGAGCTACGCGATCTACCGCACCGCCTTCGTCAGCCTCAACATCGGCGAGGCGTCGGCGATGTCGGCGATCCTGCTCGCGTTCATCCTGCTCCTCACCGGCTACCTCTACCGCTACATGCGAACGCTCACCTGAAGGCGGCAATGGCGTCCATCACCCTCAACCACGTCTCCAAGGTCTACCCCAACGACGTCACCGCCGTGCGCGACGTGTCGCTCGAGATTCGCGACGGCGAGTTCATGATCCTGCTCGGTCCTTCGGGCTGCGGAAAATCGACCACGTTGCGGATGATCGCCGGCCTCGAGGCGATCTCCTCGGGCGACCTCCTGATCGGCGGACGGCGGGTGAACGACGTCGATCCGGCCGACCGCGACATCGCCATCGTCTTCCAGAACTATGCGCTCTATCCGCACATGACCGTGGCGAGGAATCTCGCGTTCGGGCTGAAGCTCCGTCACGTCGCGCCGGCCGAGATCGAGACCCGCATCAACCGGGTGGCGGCGCTGCTCGGGATCGAGCCGCTGCTGTCGCGCAAGCCCTCGCAGCTTTCCGGCGGGCAGCGCCAGCGCGTTGCCCTCGGCCGGGCGCTGGTCCGCGAGCCGCAGGCCTTCCTGCTCGACGAGCCCCTCTCCAATCTCGATGCGACGCTCCGCGCCTCGATGCGCACCGAGCTGATCAAGCTCCACAATTCGCTCGGCACCACCATCGTCCATGTCACCCACGACCAGGTCGAGGC
>JAGRKZ010000230.1 GCA_020442065.1 Bauldia sp. | reverse complement strand
CGATGAAGATCTACAGCCAGGTGCGGCTCGGGGTTACGCCCGAGATCAACGCCGTCAGCACGATCCTGATCGGGCTGGTAACCGCGGGCGTGATCGCGGCTTCGCTGATTACCAAGCGTCGCGAGGTGGAGCGGGCGCGGGCCGAGCGTCTCGCCGCTGCGGGCGGCTGACGATCGACGCCCGGCCAGTTCCTACTTCGGCAGGAGCACGCCGTAGGCGTCGACGACCACGACGAACTCGGTCGGGCTGAGCCGACCGTCCTTGTCCGCGTCGGCTTTGGCGAACAACTCGCCGTTGCGGTCGAGATACTCGTCCTTGGCGATACCCTCGGGCTTGGCGAGATCGAGCTTGACCAGGAGTTCCTCCCGCCGCTTGGCGATCTTGTCCAACTCCTTCTGATCGGCATTCTCTTTGGCCGGCACCAGTTGCACGCCAACCTCCTGCGGGGTCAGGCGGGCGTCGTTGTTGGCGTCGATGGCATCGAAGATGACTTCTCGGAAACGGTCGGCCTCGGTGCGGTCGACACTGCCGTCCCCGTTGCGATCGGCGGCGAGGAACACGATCACGTCGCGCACCGGATCCGGCGCCGCCAATGCGCCGACGGGGGCAGCGAACGTCGCCAGCGCTACTGCGAGACAAGCCATTCTGGTCATGATGGAACTCGGTTCATTTCAGGTTGGACCGGAAGCGGGTCGAGGCACGGGACCCCACGCCCTGCTGTCGTGCGCAAGCACGGCAATTTCAGGGCCGCCGCAACCTAACCGTCGCCGGGCAGTGCCGGAATGTCTTCCTCGTGCGGCGTGGGGCCGGTCTCGCCGCCCATCGCCCCGCCGCGAGGCAGCGGACCGCCGAGGTCGGGCTGCAGACGCGGCGCCTGCCAGGTGCCGGTGACGAGGAAGGGCACATCCCGGAGCGGATCGTCAGCCAGGGACAATACGCCGCGGGCCTCAACCGTCGGCTCGCTCAGCGCCGCGTGGCCGGCAAGGGTCAGCGTGTAACCCTCGCCCTCGGCGTGCAAGTCCTGGGTGGAGACTCTGCCCGCGGCAATCGCAATCGTCGCGTCGATACGGCCGAACGACGTGTCGCCAGCCGCGGGTGGCGCCGCCGGGTCAGCCAGCATCTGCGGCAGGCTGTCCAGCCTGACCCCGCTGAGCGAGCCATCGGCAACGGCGAGGCTCCCCTGGCCGGTGAGCGTTGCAACCAGGTCGCCGAGCGTCGCGCCGGAGGCGGTGAGGTCGACGTTCGCGCCAGCGGTGCCGGTTATCCCGCCGACGCCGAACAGGGACGCCAGCCATTGCGCCGGTGCGTCGTCGACCTTGAGCGAGACCTTGCCGGAGTAGCTTCCATTGTCGACGGCGATGCGGACGCTCGATTCGACCGTGCCATCGCCAAGGTGCGCCTCGCCGATCTCGACCAGCATCGCATTGTCCTTGACCAAGAGGCTCGCCGCCGCCGGCCCGACCTCGCTGCCATAGGCCAGCGCTTCACCTGCCGACAGGCGAAAATCGAGGTCGGCAGCGGCAATCAGCGGCAGCTCGATCGCCTTGTCCTTCCACGCTCCGGTGTCGTCGACGATGCTCTTCCCCGCGTCTAGATACGGCGTGAGATCGATGCGCGCGAAATCGAGAGTGCCCTGGACGCTGGGCTTGCCGCCGGCCAAGGTCGCCGTGACCGCCCCCTCGCCGACATCGCCGTCAATGTCGATGGTCATGTCGTTGAGGGTCAGTGTCGCCGCCGTCCACGACATCAGTCCGGTGATCTTCGCCGTCTCGACCGCGGGCGCCGCGCCGAGCGGAATGCCGGTCCAGGTCGCGAAATCGCCCAGCGAGGACACCGCGAGCTTGGCGTCACCCTCGAGCTGCAAGCCGTCGAACTGACGCGCCGTGCCCTCGAACGACATCTTTGCCGCATCCGCTTCGGCGGCGACGCGGAGCGGAGAGTCGCCGCCTGCGAGCAGCGTCAGCGGCGTCTTGATCTCGCCCCGGAAGCCGACCTTCCGGTCACGCCAGGCGAAGCTTCCGTCACCCTTCGCCGCCTCGATCGTGCTCCGCCAGTTGAAGTCGACGTCGACGTCGGAGAAGACCTCGCTGACGCCGTTCCGTGCATCGTCGTAGGTGACGATACCGCCGCGGATCAGGAAACGACCGAGACCGATATCGGCGCGTGGCGTCGGCGGCTCGGCATCGTCGTCGGAAAGCTCCGAATCGCTCTTCGAGGCCAGGGTGCCGACCACCCCCTCGTTGAGCACCCAGTTGGGCTCTCCGGCAGCGTCGACGGCGAGCCGGATCTTCGGGTTGCCGAGCCGGAACTCGGCAAATTCCAGCCGCCCGAGAAGCAGTGGCCAGATCTCGAGCTTTCCGACCAGAACGTTGGCCGTGATGAAGGGCTTGCCCTCCATGCCGCCGGGATTGGCGAGCTTGGCATCTTCGAGACGGACCGTCAGGTATGGGAAGAGCCGGAGCTTGGCGTCCCCGCTGAACGTAAAGGTTCGCCCGGTCCAGTTGGTGATCTGGTCCGAAATCCGCTTCCTCACCGCATCGCCGGAGATCAGCGACGGCAGGGCGATGGCGACGGCGCCGATCACCGCCACGACCGCAAGGACGACGATCGCGAGACGCCTGGTTCCGCGGGGCTTCGCCGCTGCCATTTGCAACTTTCGCCTCTTGACTAGTGCGCCCCGGATAGGAAGGAATCCCCGGATTCGCAAGGATTTTCTTGGTTTCCCCCGTATCATCCTGCCTTTGACGGAGCGCCCTTGCCCGGATCGGACCTCCAGCCGCTATGGACACCCCGCGACATTGCGGGTCTTCCGGTCGTGCGTTTCGCCCGGCTGGCGGAGGCCCGGAGTGGCCGCACCCTGCCAGACTACGACAGCCTGCACGCCTGGTCGGTAGCGGATCCTGGCGCCTTCTGGGATCTCCTTTGGGACTTTGCCTGCGTGATCGGTGAGAAGGGCGGCGTCCGTCTCGCCGACGGCGACCGCATGCCGGGCGCCCGCTTTTTTCCCGAGGCCCGGCTGAACTACGCCGAGAACCTGCTTCGCCGGTCCGACGATGGCGACGCTCTGGTCTTTCGCGGCGAGGACAGGGTCGAGACCCGGCTGTCCTGGCGCGACCTCCACGACCTGGTGTCGCGGCTGCAGCAGGCCTTCCGCGGCCTCGGCATCGGCGCCGGCGATCGCGTCGCCGGTCTCATGCCCAACATGCCCGAGACCATCGCGGCCACCCTGGCTGCCGCCTCAATCGGCGCGGTCTGGTCATCCGCCTCGCCGGACTTCGGCCCGCGCGGCGCGCTCGACCGCTTCGGCCAGATCGCACCGAAGCTGTTCATTGCCGCCGACGGCTACTACTACGCGGGCAAGACCATCGACAACGGCGACAAGCTCGCCGAAATCGCCGCCGGCCTGCCCGGCGATCCGCCGATCATCATCGTTCCCTATCTCGGCCGGGCCGCCGAGACCGCCGCGCGGCTCCCCAATGCGCGCACGCTCGAGGCGACGCTCGCGCCATACGACGCCAGGCCCGTCGAATTCTTGCGGCTCCCGTTCTCGCATCCGCTCTTCATCCTGTTCTCGTCGGGCACGACGGGGATGCCGAAATGCATCGTCCACTCCGCCGGCGGGACGCTGCTCCAGCACCTCAAGGAGCACCAGCTCCAGTCGAGCCTGGTCGAGGGCGAACGGCTGTTCTACTTCACCACCTGCGGCTGGATGATGTGGAACTGGCTGGTCACGGGCCTTGCCACCGGCGCGACCCTCCTCCTCTACGACGGCTCGCCCTTCCATCCCGGGCCGTCGGCCCTCTTCGACTACGCCGTCGCCGAGCGGATGAACCTCTTCGGCACCTCGGCGAAGTACATCGACGCCGTGCGGAAGTCCGGCCTTCGGCCGATCGAGAGCCACGACCTCGGCTCGGTGCGGATGATGCTCTCGACCGGCTCGCCGCTCGCACCGGAGAGCTTCGATTTCGTCTACGACGCCATCAAGGCCGACCTCCACCTCGCCTCGATTTCCGGAGGCACCGACATCGTCTCCTGCTTCGTCCTCGGCGTGCCGACCAAGCCGGTCTGGCGCGGCGAGATCCAGGGACCCGGGCTTGGCATGGCGGTGGACGTCTATGACGAGGGTGGCGAGCCACTCCCCCAGGGCAAGGGCGAGCTGGTGTGCACCCGCCCCTTCCCCTCGATGCCGGTCGCGTTCTGGGACGACGCCGACGGGGCGAGGTATCGCGCCGCCTATTTCGATCGCTTTCCCGGCATCTGGTGCCATGGCGACTTCGCCGAGTGGACCGCCCACGGTGGCATGATCATCCATGGCCGTTCTGACGCCACCCTCAACCCCGGCGGCGTCCGCATCGGCACGGCGGAGATCTACGCCCAGGTCGAGAGCATCCCCGAAGTGGTCGAGGCTCTCGCCATCGGCCAGGACTGGGACGGCGACGTGCGCATCGTGCTGTTCGTCCGCCTCAAGGACGGCGTTGCACTCGATGAAGCGCTCGTTGCCCGCATCCGGCAGGTGATCCGCACCGGCGCAAGTCCGCGCCACGTCCCTGCCAAGATCATCGCCGTCGCCGACATCCCGCGCACCAAGTCGAACAAGATCGTCGAGCTCGCGGTGCGGGAGATCGTCCACGGCCGGCCGATCAAGAACCAGGAAGCGCTCGCCAACCCCGAGGCCCTGGAGCTGTTCAGGAACCTCAAGGAGTTGCGCAGCTGACGCAGCGTGTCCCTCGCCGAGGCCGAGCGCGCGCGACCAGCTGGAGGCATCGCTCTTCTTGCGTCCCTCACATGACGCCGCGTCATGCCCGCACAAGACCCGAACCGGTTGACGTCCACAGGAGAAGCACCCCATGCCCGACATCACTAACCACGTCGCCGTCATCACCGGCGGGACCCGCGGCATCGGGGCTGCGATCGGCGCCGAGCTCGGCCGGCGCGGCGTGCGCCTCCTCGTCAACGGACGCGGCAGCGACGAGGAAGTCGAGGCCAACCTCGCGATGCTGCGGGCGCTGACCGAGGTCGAGCTCGTGCCCGGCGACGCCTCCGACCCGGCCGTCGCCCTTCGACTTGCCGAAGCCGCACACGCGCGCTTCGGCCGCATCGACTTCGCCGTCGCCGCCGCCGGCGGCCCCGCGCCGGGCAAGATCACCGACCTCAGCGCCGAAGAGTGGCTCACCGCCTTCGACGTTCACGTCCACGGCGTCTTCCACCTCTTTCGCGCCATCCATGCCGCCCTCGCCGAGCGTGGTGGCGGATTCCTCATGATCGGCTCGGTCGCCGGCCTGCGCGGATGCCCCGGCACGGTCGCCTATCAGGTGGTCAAGGGCGCTCTCCCCCAGTTCGCCCGGGCGCTCGCCCGCGATCATGGTGCGGAGGGCATCCGGGTCAACGTCATCGAGCCGGGCATCATCCGCACCCGCTTCCACCGCGCCATGACACCCGAGGCCGAGCGCGACAACCTTGACCGGCGCATCCCCCTTCGGCGCTTCGGCAGCGCCGACGATGTCGCCACTGCCTCGGTCGAACTGCTCACCAACCCGTTCGTCACCGGCGAGACGCTGGTGATCGACGGCGGCATGTCGATGCGGATGGTGTAGCGACCACCGGCGGCGACGCCAGGCCTCAGCCGGCGAGGACGCGAGTCGTCGGGAAGGTTACGCGGACCAGCGTTCCCTGGTTGGGGACGCTGTCGATCGAAAAGCTGGCGCGGTTCGCCTCGACCAGCGCCTTGGTCAACGGCAGACCGAGGCCGGTGCCTTGGCCCGGCCGGCCGGAGGTCGCGACCTGGCGGAACGGCTTCATCGCGGTGTCGATGTCGTCGGCGGTCATGCCGACGCCGGTGTCGCGGATGCGGACGACCACCTCCCCGGACTCCTCGAGCGCGGTGGCGACGATCACCTGGCCGCCGGAGCGGGTGAACTTGATCGCGTTGGAGAGGAGGTTGAGGAGGATCTGGCGAAGCGAGCGAAGGTCCGCCACCACGCTCGGCAGGCTGGTGGCGAGCGAGCTGCGGATGATGATCCGCTCGCGGTTCGCCTGCGGCTGCATCAGCGCCACACACTCGCGAATGACATCATTGAGCGACACCGCCTCGAAATTGAGGTCGAGCTTGCCCGCCTCGACCTTGGAGAGGTCGAGCAGGTCGTTGATGAGGCTCATCAGGTGCTCGCCGGAGAGATGGATGTCGCGGAGATAGCTGCGATAGCGCTCGCTGCCGATCGGCCCAAACCGCTCCTCCATCATCACCTCCGAGAAGCCGATGATGGCGTTGAGGGGCGTCCGGATCTCGTGGCTGATCTTGGCAAGGAACTCCGACTTCTGGGCATTGGCCGCCTCGGCGGCGCGGCGGGCGGCGACCAGTTCCTCCTCGACGTTCTTCCAGTGGGTGATGTCGCGCAGCACGGCGCAGTATTTGCCGGACTCGCCGAGCCGGCCGATGGTCATGAACATCGGGATCAGCCCGCCGCGCGGCACCTTGCCGATCACCTCGCGGCCGTCGTTGAGCACGCTCGCCACGCCATTCGCGGCGAGCCCGTCGATATAGTCGAGCGCCGCCTTGCGGCTCTCCTTGGCGAGGAGTTCGGTGAAGGCCGTGCCGGTCACGTCGGCGGCCTCGATCCCGAACAGCGCCTCGGCGGCGCGGTTGATGCCGGCGATCGTGCCGTCCTCGTCGATGATCACGACGCCGTCAGTGGCCGTATCGAGGATCGTCTCGAGTTCGCGGACGCGCGCCGCGCCAGCGTCGCCCGCTGGCTCGGCGGCGGTTGCCGCCTCGGCCGGAGGCGGCTCGACCGACGCCCGGACCAGCGACAGCATCATCGCCGTCGCTCCCGCCCAGGGAACGGCATGAAGGCGCGCCTCTACCGCCACCCGGCGGCCGTCACGGCGGAGCGCGTCGAGGCTTCCGGCCTCGCCGTTGGTCGCGGTGCGCGGCCCCTGATCGCCGGGAAAGACGGCGCCAGCGCCGCCCGCCGCAACGAAGCCGGCGAGGTCGTCGTAGCCGAGCAGTTCCAGGAGGGCACGGTTGGCATAGAGCGTCCTGTCGTCGCGATGGATCGCGATGCCGATCGGCAGGCGCTCGAGGATCGTGGTGTCGGGCGGCGGCGCCTCGGGCGGCGGCGGCG
>JAGRKZ010000055.1 GCA_020442065.1 Bauldia sp. | reverse complement strand
CGACTGTCTCTACGCCTTCTAGCCGACAATTCCGTATCTGACCCGCTCGGCGCTGCATCGGTGCCTGCAACGGCATGGCATCTCGCGCCCGAACGCGACATGCTCTATCATGGCACCTCGGTGTATCCCCAGTACGACGTGGCATTTCCTGTCGCCAACGCAGATCAATTGCTCGTTGATCGACATTCCGCCGAAACTTCAGCGGAAGTACTGCGGGTATTTCTCGAGGGTTTCCGGCATCCTCCCGATGGAACCCGAGAGATGACGGCGCATGCAATCCGTCGCTGCCATCCGGTCACCCGCATGTATTGCGCCCAGGATTTGCTCGTGCCCATCAATTACGGATCGGATCTTTCCGGTACTAGGCAGGTCCAGTGTCCTCAAGCGCGCCATCTGGCTCGATCTATCCACGACGAATGCGTGGAGTTCCACCTGCTCCGCGGCGGCGAACAACTCCCTGTGAAACGCATCGTCGAGTTGGCGAAACATATCGACCTGGTCGAGCTCATCTACGAGCGCTCGCTGCATCTTCAGGATGGCCGAGATCTTGCCGAAGTCGAGTTTGCCGGCTTGACCGGCGAGATGGTTCACGATCTCGCATTCGACGCCCGACCGCAGGAAGTGTTCCTGACGGAGCTGGGTCCTGTCGATCAGCGTCACTTCGGTCCTCGACTGTCGATACGAGACGACGAGTCCGATCTGCTCGAGCCGCTGGATCGCTTCGCGCACCGGTGACTGGCTGACCCCGAAGGTCTCAGCGAGCTCCTGACGCGCTAGGCGCGTGCCAGGAGGCAGTCGAAGCGACACGATCTGCGTTCTGAGCTCGCTATATACCTTCGACGAAGCCGGTATCTGGGCGAGAAATGCCGAGGTCTCGCTGAAACTCGTCATAAGGGTGTCGGATCTCATTCTCTCGGTTCCGGCCGATGTTAGATCAGGATATCGGGCAGCGCAGTCGACAGGGCGGGCAGCGCGGCCACGAGGATAAAAAAGACAAGCATAGCGAGGAAGAATGGCAACGCGGCGCGGGTGAAGGCCGCCGTCTTCACGTCGAGCACGCCGCAGACGGTGAACATGATCACGCCCACTGGCGGGGTGAGCCCCCCGAAATTTATCAGCGAGACGATTAGGATGCCCATGTGCACCGGATCCCAGCCGGCATGGGTCAGGACCGGCAGCACGATCGGCGTGATCAGGAGGATGTTGGCCGCGCCTTCGAGGAACATCCCCGAGACGACAAGGATCGCGCATACGATGACGAGGAGCGCCACCGGGTTACCCGTGAGCGTAGTCATGAACTCGGTGATCTGCTGCGGGGCGCGCTCGATCGTCATCGCGTAGCCGAGCACCGCCGCCATCATGATCAGGAGCATCACCATGCCCAGGTCGCCCATGGTGGAGTGAAAGGCCTCGACCAGCCTCGCCCAGGTGACCTCGCGATAGACGAGGAGGCCAATGAGCAGGGCGTAGAAGACGAGGAAGACCCCGGCCTCGGTTGCGGTGAAGAAGCCGAAGCGGAAGCCCACGATCAAAATGACCGGAAAGAGCAGTGCCCAGACCGACTCGAGGAAGCTCCGCCCGAGCGCGCGAGCGCTGGGCAGCTCGGTCATGTCGGGGGCATAGCCGCTTCGCTTGGCCACGATCAGGGTGGTGGTCATCAGGATCGCGGTCAGGGTGACGCCCGGCAGGATCCCGGCCATGAACAACCGCCCGATCGAGACCTCGTTGATGAAGCCGAAAAGGATGAGGCCGATGGCGGGCGGGATGGTTGCGGTAATGACCGAGCCGAAGGCGAGCACCGCCGCGATGAAGGCAGGCGAGAAACCCTGCGCCCGCATCGAGGGGCCGAGGAGCCGCGCCTCCATCGAGGCGTCGGCGACCGCCGAGCCGGAGATGCCGCCCATGAGCAGCGACAGGACGATCGAGACCTGCGCCAGCCCGCCCGCCATCCAGCCGGTCAGAAGCCGCGAGAAGCGTACGAGCCTCTCGGTGATCCCGGTCGCGTTCATCAGGTTGCCGGCGAGGATGAAGAAAGGCACGGCCAGAAGCGGGAAGTTCTCCAGCGCCGTGACCATCTTCTGGATCGCCACGGTGGTCGGCATGGTGCCGGTCCAGACGAAGACCGGCACCGAGGCGAGCATCAGCGCGAAGGCGACGGGCGTGCCGACGATCAGGAAGAACGCGAAGAGGAAGCCGATGACGACCAGCATCAGGCCGGGCTCCTCATCCGCGCCCAGAGCTGAACGCCGAGTGTGCGCAGCCAGAGGACGATGCCCACGGGCATTGCCAGATGGATGTAGCTCTTGGGGATCTGAAGCGCGCCCAGCATGCGCTTGTGCATCAGCGGCACGTTGATGACCGCATAGTAGAGCAGATAGATAAGAAGGGCCATCAGCACCGCGATGTTCGCGACCTCGATCCAGCGCCGCGCGGCCGGCGGAACGCGGTCGAGGACGAGCGACAGTCCGAAATGCCGGTCCTGCTGCATGGCCAGATCGACCGCGAGCACCACGAGCCAGACAAACATCGCGGTGGCGACCTCGATCGACCAGATGATGGGCGCGCCCATCACGCGGGTCACCGCGGCGACGCCGACCAGACCGACGATCGCCACGAGGAGAAGGGTTGCACAGGCGAATTCGATGCGTTGGTACATTCCGGGGAACCCGCCCGCGCGTCCCCCTTTCTACTTGCCGAGGACCTCGTGCACCAGATCGGCTTCGCTGGTCAGGTCCAGCATTTCGTAGACGGGAGCAACCGCCTCCCTGAACGGCTCGAGGTCGACCTCGGCGACGGCGACCCCCGCGGCCGCAACCTCGGCCATCGCATCGTCACCCATGGCAATCGTCAGCCCCGAGGCATAGCGCCCGTTCTCGACAGCGAGGTTGCGGACAATCTCCTGGTTCTCCGGCGAAATCTGGTTCCAGGAATCGGCCGAGACGACCAGCGCGGTCACGAGCTGGATATGGCCCGTGAGCGTCACGTTCTTGATGACCTCGTAGAGCTTGGCGCCACGGATCGCGGTCGGCTGCGCCTCGGCTGCGTCAATTGTGCCGAGCTGGAGCGCGGAATAGACTTCGCCCCAGGGAATCGGCGTCGGCTCGGCGCCCATGGCGCGGATCGTCTCGATCCAGACCGGCGCGCCGATGGTGCGCATCCTGACGCCCGACAGGTCCTCCGGCGAGGCAATCGGCTTTTGCGTGAGTGCGTGGCGCGCGCCCTGATACCAGTTCGACGCCAGCATCACGAGCCCGGCGTTCTCCGCCAGTTCGTCGCCCCAGCCGAGGTAGGCGTCCGAGAGCGCGAACTTGTCGGCGTCTTCGTAGGTGTCGAACAGGAACGGCGCCGACATGATGGCCAGCGACGGTACGAATTCCGAGAGCCGCGCCACGTCGGTGACGGTGCCGACGTTCGCGCCGGCACGCGCCTGGTCGAGCATCTCGGTGGTGTCGCCGAGCTGGCTGTTGTGGAACACCTCCACCACCACCTCGCCGCCAGTCGCCTCTCCGACCTCCGTGGCGAACTTTTCGAGCCCCTGACCCATCGGATCGTCCGGAGCGAGGACAGTCCCGATCCTAAGCGTGGTCTCTGCGAGCGCCGGTACAGACAGCGTCAGGCCGGCGAGGGCGACGGCGAGAAACCGTCCGGACCCATGAAGTCTCATGCTTTCCTCCCATCTAAAATATTAGTTGTATTGATACATTAATTATGCCAGACAACCTCTGTCAACCGATAAGTCGCGTCACGTCAAGGCGCTGAAACAACTCGGGGAATACCCGTTGGAACTGGGAGGGGAGCACCTCGCAACAATGTTGCCGCCCAGCTTCGCCGCGCTCTCGGACCTGCCGGCCCGGCTGGGTGAAAGCCCGGTCTATTCGCCGTCGGAAGACGCGATCTGGTGGGTGGATATCGATGGTCGAAAGCTGATCCGCACCAGCCTCGACGGCCGAACGACGGCCTGGTCGACCCCAGAGATCCCCGGATTCGTTCAGATCGGCCGGGACACGCGGCCAATTGTCGGCATGCAGAGCGGCATCTTCGCGTTCGACGTAGAGGCGAGGTCATTCGCTGAGATCCGACCGTGCCCGCAAGCCGGCACCCGGTTCAACGATGCCTGCGTTGACGCGGCGGGCACGCTCTGGGCCGGGACCATGGATCTCGCCAATAGCGATCCGGTAGGCGTGCTCTATCGGGTGCGCGGGAGCAGGCCGATGGAGCCGGTGCTCGATGGATTCCTCACGATCAACGGCCTCGCGGTCGACGAGCGGTGCCGGCACCTCTACGTCTCGGATTCGCATCCCACCGTGCGGACGGTCTGGGCATTCGACATTTCGGACGACGGCCTGCCACGGAACCGCCGGGTGTTCACCCGCTTCGACGGGCTTGCGGGGCGCCCGGACGGCGCCGCGCTCGACAGCGACGGCGGATACTGGATCGCCGGCATCGGCGGCAGCGAGCTCTACCGCTTTGCGCCGGATGGCCGCCTGACCACCCGCGTCGCGGTGCCCTTCCGCTCCCCGACCAAGCTCGCCTTCGCCGGGACCAATGGCGCAACGGTGGTGGTGACGTCGCGCGCCGACGATACCCACGACGGGCGCATGGTCGCCTGCCCGGCCTGGGTTCTCGGCGCCAGGGGCGCGGCGCCGGGCCTATGCGCCGTCGAGGCATCCTGATGGTGAGGCGCAAGTCCCTCGCCGAACTCAGGTCGGCGCGCTGGTTCGCCCCGGACGACCTGCGCAGCTTCGGCCACCGCTCGCGGATGATGCAGCTCGGATATTCGGAGGCGGAATTCCGCGACCGGCCGGTTATCGGCATCCTCAACACTTGGTCGGAGCTCAACACCTGTCATTCGCATTTCCACAAGCGTGCCCGAGACGTGAAGCGGGGCGTGCTGAGCGCGGGCGGCCTCGGGCTGGAGCTTCCGGCGCTGTCACTCGACGAGAGCTTCCTCAAGCCGACCTCGATGCTCTACCGCAACATGCTGGCGATGGAGACCGAGGAGATGATCCGCGCCCACCCGCTCGACGGCGTGGTGCTGATGGGCGGTTGCGACAAGACCACGCCGGGCCTCGTCATGGGCGCGCTATCGGCGGGCGTGCCGATGATCTTCCTACCGGCGGGGCCAATGCTGCGCGGGCACTTTGCCGGCAAGATCCTCGGCTCCGGGTCGGATGCTTGGAAGTATTGGGACGAGCGGCGGGCCGGGAACGTCAGCGAGGCGGAATGGCAGGGCATCCAGGGCGGCATCGCTCGCTCGGCGGGGACCTGCATGACCATGGGCACTGCCTCGACCATGACCGCGATCGCCGATGCGCTCGGGCTGTCGCTGCCGGGCGCCTCGTCGATCCCGGCGGTCGACTCGGCCCACCAGCGCATGGGGGCCGACAGCGGGCGGCGGATCGTTGATATGGTCTGGGAGGACCTGACGCCGGAACGGGTCGTCACCCCGGCGTCCGTCCGCAACGCCGTCGTCGTCTCGCTGGCGATCGGCTGCTCGTCAAACGCCGTCGTCCACCTGATCGCCATGGCGCGGCGGGCCGGGGTCCCGCTGACGCTGGACGACTTCGACAAGCTCGGGCGCGAGGTCCCGCTCGTCGCCAACGTCCGACCGGCGGGCAGCCGCTACCTGATGGAGGATTTCCACCAGGCCGGCGGGCTCCGGGCGCTGATGAAGCGGATCGAGGCGCACCTCGACACCGGTTGCCTCACAGTGACCGGCCGGACGCTCGGCGAGAATCTCGTGGGCGCGGAGGTCTATGATGACGAGGTGATCCGCCACCCGGAGAACCCGGTCTCCGGCGCCAGCTCGCTCGCCGTCCTTCGCGGCAACCTCTGTCCGGACGGCGCCGTGGTCAAGCCGGCCGCCTGCGACCCGACGCTCCACCTCCACGAGGGCCCGGCACTAGTCTTCGACAGCTACCCGGAGATGAAGCGCGCCGTTGATGACGAGAGCCTCAAGGTTACCCCGGGCCATGTTCTCGTGCTGCGCAACGCCGGGCCGCTCGGTGGTCCGGGCTTCCCAGAATGGGGGATGCTGCCGATCCCGACGGTACTCGTGAAGCAGGGCGTGCGGGACATGCTGCGACTATCCGACGCGCGCATGTCGGGGACCTCCTACGGCGCTTGCGTGCTACACATCGCCCCGGAAAGCCATGTCGGCGGGCCGCTGGCGCTGCTGCGAACCGGCGATATCGTGCGCTTCGACCTGCCGAACCGCCGGCTCGACATGCTGGTGGACGCGGCCGAGCTGGCGCGGCGCCGCGCCGAATGGGTGGCCCCGCCGCCGAGGTTCGAGCGCGGCAATGGCCATCTCTTCGCGCGCCATGTCACCCAAGCCGACAAGGGCTGCGACTTCGACTTCCTCGAAACCAGGTTCGGCCGCGCCGCGGGCGAGCCAGACATCTTCTGAGAGCCATGCCCGGACACACATTGTCAGACGCGACCCGCGACAGGCTCATGCGAGTATCGACCGCATCGATCGCCACGGCGCTGTTCAGGCGCGGCCTGCGCAATCAGTTCGTGCAAGGGGTGGTGCCGGTCGCGCCCAAGGGCCGGAAGATGGTCGGGCCCGCCTTCACCCTGCGCTACATCCCCGCGCGCGAAGATCTCAACGACATCTCCGTCTTCCGCAACCCTGAGCACCCGCAGCGGCACGCTGTCGAGACTTGCCCACCCGGCGCGGTGCTGGTAATGGACGCCCGCAAGAATGCCCGCGCCGCCACCGCGGGCTCGATCCTGGTCATGCGTCTGGCGAAGCGCGGCGTGGCCGGGATTGTCACTGACGGCGGACTCAGGGACGCCGAAGGCATCGGCAAGCTCGACATGCCCGCCTACTTCGCCCGTCCTTCCGCCCCCACAAACCTGACGCTTCACCAGGCGGTCGACATCAACGTGCCCGTCGGCTGCGGCGACGCACCGGTGTTCCCGGGCGACATCATGGTCGGCGACGCGGACGGCGTCATGGTGATCCCTGAGCATCTGGCAGAGGAAATCGCCGAGGAATGCATCGGCATGGAGGCCTACGAGGACTTTGTCATCGAGCAGGTGGAGGCGGGGGAAAGCATCGTGGGTCTCTACCCATGCACATCGGAAGAAATCTGGAAGCGTTTTGATGACTGGCGACAATGGACTGGCCGATAGTTCCTCCGGCGAACAGAGAACCGGGATCCAGCAGCCTGTCGGCCACGCGGTTCCCGCAACATCGAGGTAGTGGTGCCCGTCCCACCGGGATCCCACTATCGGCAAGCGGCCGGAGTTCATTGTATGACCCGCGATCTGTCCCAGACTCGACCGAAAGCGTTTCGCTTTTTTACCTGGGAGGTATCCCGCAGCCATAGAATAAATGACGTGACCCCTATTGTTCATCCGTGGGTCACTGGAA
>JAGRKZ010000054.1:4695-23313 GCA_020442065.1 Bauldia sp. | reverse complement strand
CGCCGGCAGGGAAGTGCCGGTCGGCCATGTCGGCCAGGCGCGCGCCGCCGGCATCGAGATCGTCCACCAGAGCTTCGCGCTGCCGCCGTCCTTCACCGTCGCCGAGGCGATGGAATTCGGCGCCAACGGCAGCGGCAGCCTCTATACCCGGCGCGACCTCGAGCGGCGCTGGACCCGCCACCTCGAGTCGCTCGGCGTCCGGGTCAAGCCGCGCGAGCGAATCCGCGACCTTCCGGTCGAGACCCAGCAGGCGGTCGAGATCGCCCGGGCACTGGTCACCGACGCGCGCGTGCTGATTCTCGACGAGCCGACGGCGGTGCTGTCGCCGTCGGGCATCGACAACCTGTTCGAACGCCTCAAGGTGATGCAGGCGAACGGCGTCACCGTCATCCTCATCCTGCACAAGATCCGCGAGGTGCTGGCGATCGCCGACACGGTGACGGTGCTGCGCGGCGGCAAGCTGGTCGAGGGACCGACGCCGACCGCCGAGGTCGACGCGGCGAGGCTCGCCGCCTCGATCATCGGCAGCACCGACGACATCCTCTCCGAGACCGATCGCGACGCCCTGGTCGGCGCGGCCGAGGATGAGGGCAAGGAAACCGAGCCCGCGCATCACGCGGGACCGGCGATCCTCGACATGCGCGGGGTCTCGACCCGCCCCGATCCGGAAGGCCCCGCCCTGGAGAATGTGGCGCTCACCGTCGGCCGTGGCGAGATCGTCGGCATTGCCGGGGTCGAGGGGAACGGCCAGCGGACGCTCGTCCGCGCGCTTTCCCATCTCGCCGACCTGACCGGCGGCACGATCACCTTGTCCGGTGTCGAGGTCACCCATCACCCGCTCAGCGCCCGCCGTGCCAACGGCCTCCGGGTCATCCCCTTCGAGCGCAACAGCGAGGGCCTCAGCCTGTCGAGCGCGCTGTGGGAAAACTGGTCGGCGCGGGCGCTGCTCCGCGACGGCGTGCTCAAGCTGATCAGCCCGGCGCGGCTGCGCAGGGCCTGCACCGCGGCGCTCCAGGTCTGGGACGTGCGCTTCAACTCGCCGAACCAGCCGGCCGGCTCGCTTTCCGGCGGCAATGCCCAGAAGCTGATCCTCGCCCGCGAGGTCGACGACGAGGCGACGCTGATCATCGCGGCGCAGCCGACCCGCGGGCTCGATGTCGGCGCCACCGCCTTCGTCTGGCGATCGCTGCGCGAGGCGCGGGACCGGGGCTGCGGCATATTGCTGATCTCGTCGGACCTCGACGAGCTCTTCGACATCAGCGACCGCATCGTGGTGATGCTGTCCGGCCGCATCAACGGCGAATTCTCCCACCCCTACCACCTCGGCGAGATTGGCGCCGCCATGACCGGAGCCGACCGATGATCGGCTATCTCACCCAGGTCATCCGGGCGATCGCCTTCGTCTTCATCGCGCTCCTGCTCTGTGGCGTGATCTTCGAATTCGCCGGCTTCTCGGCGCCGCTGATGTTCCAGAGCATCGCCGACGGCGCCTTCCTCTCGGTCCGCGCCTGGGAGAACAGCCTGCGCTGGGGGCTGCCGCTCTTCCTGACCGCGCTCGGGGTGGTGATCTCCTTCCGCTGCGGCTTCTTCAATATCGGCGCCCAGGGCCAGTTCTACATGGGCGCCATCGCCGCGACCTTCGTCGCCGACGGGCTGAATGGGGCGCCGGCGGTGCTGGTCATGCCGCTGACCTTCGCCGCCGGCATCCTCGGCGGCGCGGTCTGGGCGCTGTGGCCGGGCCTGCTCAGGGTCCGCTCCGGCACCGACGAGGTCATCACCACGCTGATGGGCAATTTCATCGCCGGGCTGTTCCTCGTCTACGTCACCTCCGGCCCGCTGAAGGACCCCTCGGGGACCGGCCAGGCGGCCTCGAGCCGGCCGATCGGCGAGGCCTACCGGATCGCCGCGACCAGCTCGATATCGCCGGCGATCATCGTCATCGCCGTGCTGGTCGGCGTCGGCATGTGGGTGCTGGTCAACCGCACCTCCTTCGGCGTGCTGTCGAGCCTTGCCGGCCGCAACCCGATCATGGTCGTCTGGCAGGGGGCGCGGCTGTCGCGGCTCGGCCTTGCCGGCTTCGTCATCGGCGGCGCGCTGGCCGGCCTCGCCGGCACCATCGAGGTGCTCGGGCCGATCGGCCGGCTGTCGAGCGGCATGCTGCCGACCCATGGC
Source organism: Bauldia sp. (assembly GCA_020442065.1). GTDB lineage: Bacteria > Pseudomonadota > Alphaproteobacteria > Rhizobiales > Kaistiaceae > Bauldia. The sequence goes on along the minus strand of JAGRKZ010000054.1, from coordinate 21,141 downwards.
TTCACCGCCATCCTGATCGCCCTGGTCGCCAACCTGTCGGTGCTGGCGACGGCCGTGGTCGCCCTCTTCTTCGGCGGTCTCGCCGCAGCCGGACTCTACCTGCCGGTGCTCGCCGGGCTGCCGGCCGCCGCCATCGACATCATCAACGCCGCGATCGCGCTGTTCATCACCGCGCGGGCCTGGCCGAAGCGCCTGACCGGCCTCTTCGGCTCCCGGCAGGACGCGGGCTGAGGGGCGCCGCCATGGACGAGACGATCATCGCCATCCTGCGCTCCGGTACGCCGCTGGTCTATGTGACGCTGGCCGGCGTCCTCGCCCAGCGCGCCGGCATCTGGCACCTCGGCCTCGAGGGGCTGATGATCATCGGCGCCTGCTCGGCGGTGCTCGGCCTGGTGCAGGGCGGCTCGATCATCGTCGGGCTCGGCATCGGCATCGTGCTCTGCGTTCTCGCCTCGGCGCTGCTGTGGTTCGTCATCGAGAAGCTGCGCGCCAATCCGATCATCGCCGGGCTGGGGCTGACCGGGCTCGGCCTCGGCGGCACCGACCTCGCGGTGCAGGCGATCTACGGCAGCCAGGCCTCGGTCAACGCCCCTCATGGCCTGCCGCGGCTCGGGCCCGCCTTCGGCGAATATGGCGTGCTCTCGATCCTCGTCGTGCTGATGCCGGTGGCCGTCATCGCCGTCTGGATCCTGACCCGGCGCACCCGCTGGGGGCTGCAGCTCGCGGCCTGCGGCGAGCATCCCTTCGCGGCGCGGAGCGTCGGCGTCAATCCGGCCCGGATGCGGCTCGCCGCGCTCTGCCTCGGCGGCGTGCTCTGCGCGCTCGGCGGGGCGGAGCTGTCGATGGGCTCGCTGCAGATCTTCGCCTATGGGATGACCGCCGGCCGCGGCTTCATGGCCTTCGCCGCGGTGATCTTCGGCGGCGGCAACCCGCTCGGCGCGACCGGCGCCGCCTTCTTCTTCGCCATCGTCGGGGCGCTCGGCATCCGCGCCCAGCTCCTCTTCGGCGAACGGGTGCCGCCCGACTTCCTGCTGGCGCTGCCCTACGTCGCCACCGTCATCGGCGTGTGGATCAGCGGCAAGCTGCGTGGCGGCGCCAAGGCGGCGGCGAGCTTCGGCGAATTGAGGGATTACTAGGGTGCGTGTGGGTACGCGACGGTGCGTCCTTCGAGGCCCGGCCTCCGGCCGGGCACCTCAGCATGAGGAGGTTCGTGTTCTCCGTTCATGGAGCACTCCTCTCTCCCTCATCCTGAGGTGCGAGCGCAGAATGCGCGAGCCTCGAAGGACGAAGCGGCGGTCGTCCGATCCGCACTTGCGCTACTTGCCCATCCCGAACTGCTTCAGGACGTCGGCGTGCGGCCGCGGGATGACGTGGACGGACACGACCTGGCCGACATGGCCGGCGGCTTCCGCGCCCGCCTCCGTCGCGGCCTTGACCGCCCCGACGTCGCCCTGGACCAGCACGGCGACGAGGCCGGCGCCGACCTGCTCGCGGCCGATGATGGTGACGTTCGCCGCCTTGACCATCGCATCCGCCGCGGCGAAGGCCGCGACATAGCCCTTGGTTTCAACGAACCCGATTGCATTCGACATGACTGTCCTCCTTGGACTGAACTTGAACTACTTCGATCTTGCCTTGCCGGCCGCGGGCCGCGGCTCGTCGAGGATTCCGATGACGAGGGCGTCGATCACGGCCTTGGGGTCCTTGAACCAGCCCCGCGCCACCGAGCCTTGCGTGATCAGCACCCGCTCGCCGTCGCCGGCGCCGAGGGGGTCATAGGCGATCATGTGTTCGCCCTTGCCGTCGCCCTCCTCCATCGCGATCTCAAGGAGCGCCCCGCCGGGAAGCTCGTCGAGCCGCTTCGTCGCCCATACCTTGCCGACCACAACTCCGGTTTTCATGGCTTCTGCCTCGTGAGTTCGAGTCTCATCTCCCGCGCCTTGTCACGGGCGAGCGGCGTCAGCACGACCTCGGTGCCCAGAACGATCTTGCGGTGGCTCCGCGCGATCTCGACCACCCTGGTCTCCGTCAATACGCCCGTCTTCATCTCGAAGGCGCCGCCGGCCGGCGCCGGACCCGGCGCGGCCGGACGGCCAGGCGGCGGCGGAGCGGCCGCGGCAACCCCGCCGACCGGCTGGAAGCCGACACGCCCGCCAAGGATCGCCGCCTTGATGCCGGGCTCAGCCGAGGCCTCGGCGATGTCGCGGGCGAAGCGATCGAGATCGTCGCGCGAGCGTATGGCGACATCGATCTCGGCACGGCGCCCCGCCGACACCGCGCGGTGAATGGCCGCCGCGAGGCTGTTCGCCTTCGGCGGCGGCACGCTGGTCTTGGCGGCCGCGGTCGCCGGCTTCGCGCCGGCGCCGAGCGCCTCCCTGAGGGCCTCGCGGACCAGCAGCCGCAGCTCTTCGCGATCGATCCGCGCCATCGTCACACCCTCGACCGGAGCGCGTGCTCGGCCGCCGCGGCCGCGGCGCGGATCGAGCTTTCCTCGCCCGAGAGGTAGACGCGGCCGGTCGCCCCCATCATCCGGTAGTCGACCACCTTGATGTCCGCCGCCTTTTCCGCCTCGTTGGTGGCGAGGATGGCGTAGGCCGCCGGCTGCATCTCCAGCACGAACAGCGACTCGCCCTGGAGGATCATCGAGCCGCCCTTGTTCCGGTTGATGAGGAGCGCGTGATAGCTGTCGACCCGCTTGACGATGCGGGAGGCGAGCACCTCCGGCTTCATCGCATCCGCCTCGGTGGCGCCGAGATAGTCGAGGATGGCCTCGCCGGCGGCCTTCACCGCCGAGGTCTGCGACGAGTGGAGCTCGAGATAGCCGTACTGGCGCTCGACCACGAGCAGCCCCGGCTTCACGTCGACCATCTTCACCGCGATGTCGGTGATGTTCTCGATCTCGAGGCCGGGCGCCACCTCGACCACCAGCGCCGCCATGTTGGTGCGGGGGAGGAAGCCGCGGACGAACGAGCCCATGTAGCACATCGTCTTGGGCTGCAGCTGGTCGATGAAGATGTAGGAGCGGATCGTCGCCACGGCTCACGCCTCCCCGTTCCGGAGGGCGCGGAGTTCCTCGAGGATCAGCGCCCGGATCTCCGCGCGAAGATCGGGGTCGAGCGGCTCCTCGGCGGGGGCGTTGGTCGGCCGGGACGGACGGCCGCCGACCCAGTCGAACGAATAGTCGATCTTGCCGACCGGCAGCCTCGGCCGCGTCGGCGGTTCCGGCAGGCTCAGGCCGTTGAAGGCCGGAAAGGCCGCGTCAGGCGCCTTGTCGTAGGCAATGCGGGTCCACTGGACGAGATGCTGCGGGCCGATGTTCTCGCCCACCGACGAGCGGCCGAAAAAGCCGGTGCCGATCGTCATGCTGGGTGCGAGGAAGGTGTCGAAACCCGCGGCCCCGGTCGAGCAGCCGACATTGATGGCGATGCGAAGCACGTCGAGCTCGGCCGAGAAGCGCAGCACCACGGCGGGATCGTTCGCATGGATCGCGGCGGAGTGGCCGGCGCCGCGGTTCCGCACCATCGCGCGGCAGGCGGTCAGCGCCGCCTCGCGCGTCGGCGCTTCGAAGAAGCCGAGCACCGGGCAGAGCTTCTCGCGGCTCATCGGGTAGTCGTCGCCGATCCGCTCGAGCGGCACGAGCAGGATGCGCGTTCCCCGCGGCACCCGGAGGCCCGCGCTTTCGGCGATTGTCTCGGCCGGTTTGCCGATCAGCGAGATGTTGAACTTGCCGGCCGGGAAGAGGTGTTCGGTCAGCCGGTCGCGCTCCTCGGCCGACAGCATGTGGCAGCCCTGGCGCTTCAGTTCGTCCGCGAGGCGCCCGACGATGGCGGCATGGGCGATGACGGCCGACTCGTTGGTGCAGAGGATCGAGGCGTCGAAAGCCTTGGAATCGGCAATCGCCTTCGCCGCCTTGGCGACGTCGGCGGTCTCGTCGACATAGGCCGGATTGTTGCCGGGCCCGACGCCGATCGCCGGATTGCCCGAGGAATAGGCGGCGCGGACCATCGGCGAGCCGCCGGTGGCGAGGATCAGGTCGATGTGCTCGGAGCGCATCACCGCCTCGATCACCGGCATGGTCGGGTTGTCGATGATCTGGACGATGCCGTCCGGCGCGCCGGCCGCCTCCGCGGCGCGGTTGACCAGCCGCGCGGCGTCGGCGCAGCAGGCCTTCGCCATCGGGTGCGGGCTGAACAGGATGGCATTGCGGGTGAGGAGCGCCAGGATCGCCTTGTAGAAGATCGAGCAGACGGGGTTGGTCGACGGCGTCAGCGCGAAGATCACGCCCGCCGGTTTCGGGATCGCCACGGTCTTGGTCGCGGGATCGACGACGTAGTCGGCGAAGTTGGCGTCGGCGTAGTGCGCCTGGAGGCCGAGCGAGCAGAGCCGGTTCTTGAGTTCCTTGTGCTCGACGACGCCGAAGCCGGTCTCTTCAACCGCCCACTCGGCGTAGCGCCGCGCCTCGGCCGCGGCGGCCTTGGCCACGGCCGCGACGATCTCCATCACTGCGGCGCGCGGATAGGTGGAATAGGACGCCGCCGCCCAGCGCGCCTTCTCCACCATCTGCATCACCCGCGCGGGGTCGGGCTTCGCAGCGGGCTTCTCGATCACCTCAGCCATGTCCGCCGACGCGCCGGCAGCCCCCGGGCGGGATCGCCCCGAGCCGCCTCTCCTCCACCGTTTCTTCTGGGATCGACGCTAGGCCCGCCGACCGCCGGCCGCTTGACACTCCGACGGGGTTACTTGACAGGCCCCGCGGCCGGGACGGCTCGACGGCCGGAGGCCGAGGCCGCTATCCTGATCTGCGCTTGGCCTTGGCGCAGAGCGTCACTGCGACCGGCGTCGGGAAGATCAGGAACGCCAATCATGACCATCCTCGTCCATCCAACTGCCGACCCGCTTGCCCCCGCGGACATGGAGGGGTGGCGGTCGGTACCGGTCGCCGTGGCGGTCGACCTCATGGGCGGCGTCGGGCACGTTGATCCGTCCATCCGCCCTCTTAGCCCGCCCGGCGCCCAGCCCCGCCTGTTCGGCCGCGCCGTGACGGTGGGGTGCGAGCCGCCCGATTTCGGCGCCGTCGTCCGGGTATTGGACATTATCGGTCCCGGCGACGTGGTGATGATCGCGGCGGCGGGCAACCGCGAGTTCGCGATGATCGGCGAGATCCTTGGCGGACACCTTCGGCGGCGCGGCGGTGCGGGCCTGGTCTGCGATGGCGCCATTCGCGATGTCGCCACGCTCGCCGGCTGGCCGGACTTTTCCGTCTACACCCGGTCTGTCACGCCCCGCGGGCCGCTCTCGGCCGAGCGCGGCGTCGTCAACGCTCCGGTCGTGATCGGCCGGCAGATCGTCCGCCCTGGCGACCTCGTCATTGGCGACGATGACGGCCTTGTCGTCCTGTCCCCGGACACAGTCCGCACCCGCCTCAAGGACGCACTGGACCGCCTTGCCCTCGAAGCGAGGTGGATCGAAAGCCTCGCAGGTGGACGCACCGCCCAGGAGACGTTTGGCGCCCCGTCCGCCGAGCGCCAACCCTAGACCCAGGCCCGGACAATCCCCGGCCGAAGGTCCCTTCCTTGATTGCTGGCATGGCTCATGCAAGCATTGGTGCCCGGACCCGTATGGGGAACAGGCCGGGAAAGGCCGACACGATGGATGTGACCTTGGCGGAGACCGGCGGCAGGCGCAGCGGGGGCGAGGCCCCCGGCGTTCTCGCCTCGGCCGCCACTGGCATCGGTAGCTACATCGAGGAATGCGGCGGCGATGTCGATCGCATCTTCGGCAACGCCCATATCCTCCCGGATCTGGCCGGCTCGCCCACCCTCAAGCTCCGCCTCAGCGCCTTCGTCGAGTTGTTCGAGGAGTCCGCCCGGCTCACCGGCAACGACAATTTCGGGCTCTGGTTCGGCAACCGCTTCCAGCCGCGCGACCTCGGCATGTGGGGCTACGCGGCGATCTCGTCGCCCACCCTTGGTTCGGCGCTCGAGTGCCTCGTCCGCCTGTTCCGCTATCACCAGGAGAGCTCGGTGATGCGCTTCTGCGCGGATCCGAACGGCCTCGTCCGCCTCGAATACCGGATCGTCGCGCCGCAGATCGTCGAGCGGCGGCAGGATGCCGAGCTGTCCCTCGGCATGTTCCTCAACGTCATCCGCGAGTGCCTCGGCAGCCGGTGGTCGCCGGAGGAGGTGCATTTCGAGCATCCCAAGCCCGCGATGGCGCGCGAGCACGAGGCCGCCTTCGGCGCGCCGGTCTATTTCTCGCAGCCGACCAACGCCCTCCTCTTCCGCCCCGACCTCCTCGCCCGGGCGATGCCGGCGCACGACCCGCGGCTGCTCGCGGTGATGCAGACCTGCCTCGAGCGCCTCGGCTCGGAGGCGACGGACGAGGACATCCTGCTCGACCGCATGCGCACCGCGATCCGCACCCGCCTCCCCCGCGGCTATCCGTCGTTCGAGGATGTCGCGGTGGAGCTGCGCGCGCCGACGGCGGCGATCCACCAGGATCTTCACGCGGCGGGCCTCACCTACAAGGACATGGTCGAGGATGTTCGCCGCGACCTTGCCCTTGCCTACCTCAAGCAGCGCCATCTGCCGTTCTCGGAGATCGCCATGCTGCTCGGCTACTCGGAGCTGTCGGCGTTCTCCCGCGCCTTCCGGCGCTGGACCGGGGCCTCGCCGCGGGCGTACCGCGTGCAAATGCTCAACGGCTGATCGCCGCAGCCTGGCCCACCGCAGCCTTTTCGCCGCGCGAAATGATATGCTGCGCCGATGACAAGACCACTCCCGCGTCCCGGCCTGTGCGTCATTGCGATACTGGCGTTGATCCCGGCGTCCGCCGTCGCCGAAGGCCTGAGGTTGACGCACGTGCCCAACGCGGCGCCGAGCATCCCTGGGATGGCGATGCCGAACAGCCTGTCGCCCGAGCTCTTCCAGATCGTCGTCGCGCAGGGCTTCACGCCGCTCGAGAACCCGACCGCGCTGCTCACCACCTACGGCTATGCCGCCGACGGACCGATGGTGCCGCCGGCAAACGCCATTCCCGGACTTGACAACGGCGAGGCCTCCAAGACCGAGCCTGACAAGAACACGTATCTCGTGCTTGCGAACCAGAGGGGTCCTGACCCCGCCTACGACTACGGGACCCATTTCCTGTTCCAGGGCCACGAGTCAGGGCCGCGGGCCACCGACGGAAGCCCCCAAGGGTACCTGACACGCATCAATCTGGATGCAGATGCCGCGCATCGCATCACCCTGATGGCCGACGAGGTGAGCGACGGTCGTCCCTTTCCCTTCATCGACGGCAGCACCTTCGATCCCTTCGCCGACCGGCTGCTCCTGACCGGCGAGGGCCGCGGTGGCGGGCTCTGGCAGGCGACGCTCGACTTCCCCTCCGTGGTCGACAACCTGACGGGCATCGTCGGAATCGGCAGCTACGAGGGCGTCCAGGTCGATCCCGACGGCACGGTCTGGCTCGTCGAGGATGCTGGCGGCGCATATGACCAGACGACGAGAGGCCTGCAGCCCAACAGTTTCGTCTACCGGCTCACCCCCAAGGACAAGACCGACCTGACCAGGGGCGGTAAGCTTGAAGTCCTTCAGGTCCTCGATACGCGGGGTCGGCCGATCACCTTCCAGGACGGCTTTCTCATTGCCGACATCCTGTCGCGAGGGATGAAGGAACTCCACACCTACGGCCTGAAGCTGAAGACCCGCTGGGTTCTCATCCACGACACCGACAAGGACGGGATGGCCCCCTTCGATGCCAATGCGGCCGCCAAGGCCGCTGGCGGCACGCCCTTGAAGCGCCCTGAGAACGGCGTCTTTCGTCCGGGCAGCGGCTTCACCGAATTCATCATCGCCTCGACCGGCGACAACAATGCCAAGACCGGGGCCGGGTCGCGGTACGGCGGCTTCGGCGCGATCCACAAGCTGACCCAGGCCACCCCTTCAGCCAGCGAAGGGGAGATAATGCTGGTCTATCGCGGCGACACCGAACACGGCGCCTTCGATAACCTCTCCTTCTGGTCAGCAGACGAGGTTCTCGTGGTCGAAGATCGCGGCGAGAAGCTGCATGAGCAAGCGAATGCCCTCGACTCGGGCTGGGTCATCGACCTCAACGCCGACTACGCCAACCCCGACACCAGGCCAGTGCGCTTCCTCGCCGGAGGACGCGATACCGCCGCAACGATCGACGCCGGCCTCCTGGCGCTGCCCGAAACCGGCTTCCAGAACGACGGCGACAACGAGATCACCGGCATTCATGTCTCCGATGGCGATCCCTCGGCGGCGGGCCTCCTCGGCGCCAGGATACCGACGCCGTTCGAGAACGGCTGGCGGGTCTTCTGGACGCAGCAGCACGGCGAGAACACCACCTTCGAGATTCTCGACAAGGACATTCTTCCCTGATCCGCGACGCGCCTCGCTCAGGCGTTCAGGGCTTCCAGCGACTCCGGCAGGATCTGGCCACCATCGACGATGATGGTCTGGCCGGTAATGTAGCCGGCCTCCTTCGAAGCGAGGAACAGGGCGGCATAGCCGATGTCCTCGACCGAGCCGAGCCGCTTGAGCGGGATCGAGGCCGCCATCGTCTTGAGATAGTCGGCACCGAGCCCTTCCAGCCCCTCGGTGACGATGTTGCCCGGCATCACCGCGTTGACGGTGATCCCGTATTTGGCCACCTCCATGCAGGCGGTGCGGAGGAAGCCGAGCTGCCCGGCCTTGGACGCGCCGTAGTGCGTCCAGCCCGGGTAGCCGGTCACCGGGCCGGTGATCGACGAGGTGATGACGATCCGGCCTGCGCCGCTCTCCTTGAGCGCGGGAATGCAGGCCTTCACCGAGACGAAGGTGCCCTTGAGGTTGGTGTCCATCACCTCATCCCACTGCTCGGGCGTCATCGTCTCGATCTTGGCCTGCGGGAAGATGCCGGCATTGGCACAGAGAATGTCGAGGCCGCCGTGACGCTCGACCGCCGCCTTCGCCGCCGCCTCCATCGAGGCAAGGTCGCGGATGTCGGCGGAGAAGGCGGACGCGGTGCCGCCGTCGGCCTTGATTTCGGCGGCGGTCGCCTCGGCCGCATCGAGGCTGCGGGCGACCACCAGGACCTTCGCGCCATGCCGGGCGAAGACCCGGGCGATGCCCTTGCCGATCCCCTTGCTCGCCCCGGTGACGATGGCCGACTTGCCGTCGAGCGACGTGAGCATCCCTTCCCTCCGTTTCTTCTCGTCAGGCCGCGCTGCGGCGGCGGTTGAGCGCGAGCATGACCAGGTAGCCCCCGATCAGGAAGACGATCGCGCCGATCGTCGCGATCGTGCCGAGCACCGGTACGCCCGGCGTGTAGCCCGCCACCATCTTGGCGTAGAGATATTCCGGCACGGTGGTGTCGGCGCCGGTGGTGAACAGCGACAACGGGAAGTTGCCCCACGAGAGGAGGAAGGCGAACAGGCTGCCCGAGAAGATGCCCGGCATCAGCACCGGAATCGTCACTTCGCGCAGCACCTGCAACCGCGTCGCGCCGAGATCGAACGCCGCCTCCTCGAGCGCCGGATCGAAGCTGTAGACCTGGATGGCGATCACCAGCGTCACCACCGGCACGATCCAGACCAGGTGCGCGAACACCGCCGTCTGCCACGAGAGCTGGAGGCCGAGCGCGTTGAACCACAGGAGCAGCGCCAGCCCCAGCACCGACTGGGGAAAGAAGATCGGCAGGAGCACGAGCTTCTGGTAGATCGAGCGCCCTTTCCAGTCATAGCGGGCGAAAGCCAGCGCGCCGAAGAAGGCGAGCACGACCGCGATCACCGTCACCACCGCCGCGATCATGATTGAGGTCTCGAGGATCTGGTGGATCTCGATCGAGGACAACGTCTTCTGCCACCAGTCCAGCCCCCATTTCGGGATCGGGAAGGTGAAGTAGCGGCTCGACGTCAACGAGGCGAGCGTGATGCAGACGCTGGGGATGTAGACGAAGATGATCATCGCCAGCAGCCAGACGACGATCAGCGCATGGCGGACACGCACCCCGCGGGTCTCCATGTCAGCGCCTCCCCAGGAACTTGTCGAGGTCGAAGCGGCGGAGCGCGATCATCACCAGCACGCCGACGATCAGCATCAAGAGCACCGAGAGCGCCGCGCCGAGCGGCCAGTTTTGGGCATAGGTGAAGGCGATCTCGATGTCGTGGGTGATCGGGATCACCTGCTGGCCGCCGAGCACCTTGTATTCGGCGATGGCGCCGACCGCGAGCACGAAGGTCAGCAGGCAGCCGATGACGAGACCGGGCATCGACAGCGGCAGCTCCACCTCCTTGAACACCTGCCACCGCGAAGCGCCGAGATCGCTCGCCGCTTCGCGTGCGTCGTTGGGCACCATCGAGATGCCGAGCGTGAGCGGGAACAGCATGTAGGGCAGGTAGACGTAGACCATGCCGAGCAGGATCGCGCCGGTGGTGAAGAGCATGCTCTCCGCCTCGATACCGAACACCGTCTTCAGCGTGCCGAGCAGCACGCCGTTCTTGATCAGGAACAGGAGCCAGCCATAGAGCCGGACGTTCTCGGAGACGAACAGCGGGATGACGAAGAGCAGCGTCACCAGCGTCGACCAGCGGCCGAAGACGCGGACCAGGCCGTAGGCGACGGGGTAGGAGATCAGGATCAGGATCAGGACGGTCGCAAGCGCAAGGCCAAGCGACCACAGCAGCGAGATGTAGCTCGTCGATTCGAAGATCGTGATGTAGTTCTCGAGCGTCGGCTGTCCCGTGAACCCGAAGGTCCGAGCCGGCATGAACGAGAAGCCGATGACCGCCAGGAGCGGCGCCGCAAAGCCGACCAGGAGAAAGAGGATGACCGGAAGCGCTGCGCGGAATCCTGCCGGCACGCGGAGGAAACCGACTCCACCGCCTGCCGTTGCACCCTCCGTCCGCGCCGTCATCGGTCGGGCACCACGATGGTGTTGACGGCGTCCCAGCCGATCAGCACCTCCTGATCGAGCCCGCCGGCGAACGCCTCGTGGCGGAGCTTTTCGAGCACGAAGACCAGTTCGCCGACACGCACCTGGTACTGGATGCGCGAGCCGAGGGCGTACTCGTTGTAGAGGCGGCCGACGACGTGATTGTCGGCGTCGCCGGGAGCGTCGAGGAAGCGGAGGAATTCGGGCCGCACGACCAGGAAACCGGCGCTCTTGACGCCGTTCATCGTCGCCGGCGCGACCATCTCATGCGGAATCTGCGCCGCCTTGAGCTTGCCCGAGGGCAGCACCGATACCGAAAGCACGTTCACGTCGCCGACGAACTCGGACACGAACTTGCTGTTCGGCTCGGTGTAAATCTCCTGCGGCGTGCCGATCTGCACCAGCCGGCCGTCCCGCATGACCCCGATCCGGTCGCTCATCACCATCGCCTCCTCGAGGCTGTGGGTGATGTAGACGAAGGTCTTCTTGGTCTCGCGGTGGATGTCCTTGAGCTCTTTCTCGAGCGTCTTGCGGAGCTTGTAGTCGAGCGCCGAGAGCGGCTCGTCGAAGAACAGGATCTCTGGATCGAAGGCGAGCGCCCGGGCGAGCGCGACGCGCTGCCGCTCGCCGCCGGAGATGCGGGTCACCGCCCGGTCGTAGTAGTGGTCGGGCAGGCGGAGGAGCCGCATCAGCTCCAGCGCGCGCTGTTTGCGCTCCGCCTTGGGCACCCCGCGGATCTTGAGCGAGAATTCGATGTTGTCGCCGACGTCCTTGTGCGGAAACAGCGCCAGCGACTGGAACACCATGCAGGTCGGGCGGCGGTTGGCGGGGATGTCGTTGATCCGCTGGCCGCGCAGGATGATGTCGCCGGAGGTCGGCGTCTCCATGCCGGCGAGCATCCTCAGCAGCGTGGTCTTGCCGCTACCGGAAGGCCCGACGATGGTGAACATCTCGCCCTCGCGGATCTGGAGGTCGATGGCGTCGACCGCCCGATGCCCCGCGAAGATCTTGGTCAGCCCCTTCAGCAGGAGGATGGCGCCATCACCTGCGGCCATTGTGGGCATGCTCCTGTTGGCTGGTCAGCCTAAGCGCCTCGACCCGAAGAGCGGTTGCCGGGCGGGGGTCGATTGTCATTGCCGAAAAGCACCGATCGTCATTCGTGCGAAAGGCGGCGCCTCCCCGTCGCGGAGAAGCGCCGCCGTCAGTGGTGTGCTAGCCGCCGGACACTTCGCGCTTGGCGGCGGTCATCAGATCGAGGAGCTTGTCGTAGTCGGGCACGATGTCGTACTCGACGCAGCCCGCCATCTCCTCGTTGAGGCTGTCCCACTGGATGGCATCGAGCTCATCCTTGGTGAACAGGTCGAAGCACTTCGAGTTGCCCATCTGGGTGACCGGGTTGAACGTCCCCTCGGCGAACGCCACCGTGTGCGCAACCTCCGGGTCCTGGACGTACTCGAGGAACTTCGGCGCCAGCGGCGACAGCTCCGGATTGTTCACCGTCGACGTCACCTCGATCCAGGCGATGCCGCCCTTGCCGCCGGCCATCGGCCCCTTCTTGGGGGTGATGCCGCGGATGTTGAGATAGCCGTCGGCACGCGCCGGCGACGCGCTGTACGTGCCGCCGGTCATGTGGAAGTCGATCTCGCCGGCGATCAGCGCCTGGTTCATGGTGGCGATGTCGCCGACCAGCTTGGCCCCGCCGAAGACCTTCTTGGCGGTCTCGCTGAACTTGGCGACCTCGTCGTCGGTGTGCTCGCGGAACGGATCGAAGCCGGCGATCACGCAGATGTTGAAGACGTTCCAGTCGTCACTCTCGAGGATGCCGTACTTGCCCTTGTTCGCAGGATCGTTGAACAGGTCCCAGCCGGTGTCCTCGGCGGTCTCGCGGCTGATCTTGTCGGTATTGACGACGTAGCTGTAGGGCCCGAAGCGCTGGATCATGCCCAGGAGCTCGCTGCCGTCGTCGCTCATGCACCAGCGGTACGGCCACTCGAAGCCCGGCAGCATGTTGGCGAAGAAGGGCTCGAAGGTCGCCTTGTCGAGCGGCTTGATCAGCCCCTCGGGGTACATGACCTTGCGCGCCCAGGGATTGTTGACGTTGATCAGATCCCAGACGTTGGTCTCGCCGGCGCGAAGGCGGTTGATCATGGTCGGGTCGTTGGTGAGCGACTCGGCCTTGACCGTGGCGTTTTGCGCGGTCCGGAACGGATCGAGGACCTGGGCGGAGTTGTAGCCCTCCCAGCACAGGATGTTCAGTTCGTTCTCGCGCGCCGCCATGGCGGAGCGGAACACGCCCGGCACGGTTCCTGCGGCGAACGCCGCCGCCCAGACGGCCGACTGCTGCATGAAGTTGCGTCGATTGATTGCCATGACCTTTTCCCTCTCCCTGCCAAACCCAACAGCACGAGCGAGCGCCGCTGTCTCCGCGACCGCTCGCGTTTCAGAACTCATCGTTTCCCCGGCGTCCGCCCTGCCGGTCGAAAGCATAGAACCCCACCGGTCACTATGATGCCGTCCCGGCCGGGGCTCTTGACCTCACGTTTCGTAAACTTGACACACGCCTGCCGCGTCCGCGCAATCCATTGCAGGTTGCGTGCCATCGGCCGGCATCAGACCCCCATCATCGCCTTCAGCTCGGCCGCCGCCATCACCTGGCAGTAGATCATGTTGATGATCTCCAGCTCCTTGTGATGCAGCTCCTCCGACCCGGCGGCGCAGCAGTCCTCCAGCACCACCACGTTGAAGCTCTCGTCGGCGAGGCTGCGGACGGTCGAGGATACGCACTGGTCGGTGAAGATGCCGCAGCACACGACGTTCCGGATGCCCATGTTGGTCAGAAGCAGCCGCAGGTGCGATCCGGTCAGCGCGCTGTCGGTCATCTTGGTCACGACGATCTCGTCGCCTACCGGCGTCAGCTCCGGCACGATCTGCGCCGCCCAGTCGTCCTTGGGGAGGAGAAGATCGTTCCAGCCCGGCTTCCGGTGGCTCAGCGAGCGCTCCCGCCCGGCCCTGGTGTGGCTGGCGATGCGGGCATGCAGGCAGTCCATCCCGGCCTTCCGGAAGCAGGCGAGCATTTCGGCGGTGTTGGGGATCACCGTCTGTTCGAGCCGCTGGTGAAACGGCGTCCACTGGTCATGGCGCGCCTGCTCAGCCGGCGACAGCGTCGCCCGGTCGGGCCGCTGGCGGTAGGCGTTCTGGACGTCGATGACGAGCAGCGCGGTCTCGGCGGGCTTGAGATCAAGGTCCGGCGGCTCGGGCGCGTCGCGGTAATAGAACGAGCGGTAGTCGGTCTTCCAGCCCATGCCGTGCCTCAGAACCTGAACCTGAACAGCCCGCGCCGCTCGTAGACGGCGGCGGCCTCCTCGACAAAGGCCGCCATCCGCTCGGCGCCGTAAGTCTCGCGCAGGGTCTTCGCCGCTTCGAGCAGCGGGCCCTTGTCGCGCGCCCGTCCGGGCCGGAGCAGCTCGTAGATGCGCATGATCTCGTCCTGGGGCACGTCGCAGAGCTCGCCCGCCCGCTCGAAATTCGCGGCAAGCGTCGCCCGGCCCGCCTCGCGGGCGACCTGGGCCTGCCGCATCAGCGCCTCGGCGGTGATGCTGAGATCGTTCATCGACACCTCGCCGCGGTTCACCGCGTCGAGCGTGATCGCCGCGAGCGGCTTGCCGCCCTTGCCCTTGACCAGGTCCGGGCGTTTCTCCGCCAGCGGGTAGTCGGCGACGCCGAGTTTCTCGCTCATGCCGCCACCTCCTCGAACGACACCGCGAGTTCCTCCGGCTCGGCGCCGTCCACCGTAAGACCGGTCTCGATCGCGTAGATCAGGGCGACTCGGGCGTGGTAGCGCGAGCCCAGCGCTTCGCCGCGCTGGGGCACCACCACCGGTTCCGGGATTTCCCCCTGGGCATGGCGGGCGGCGTTGTAGCCGAGCATCTCATAGTGCTTGAGGGTCGTGATCGGCGCGTTCGAGAACAGTTCGAGATTGTTGTGCGGCAGCCGCTCGGCATGGTGGATGACGGCGGTGCCCTTGGCCTGGATGCCGATCCCGACCCGCGATCCCGCAAGCCGCGCCGCGGACAGCCCAAGGAACGAGGTGTCGGCAGTGTGTCGGAGCCGGACGACGCGGGGGACGCCACCCCCCTCCTCGATCCCCTTGATCAGCGCCTTGAGGAGGTCGTCGACCGGAATCCCCGAAAGGGTCCGGAACAGTTGCAGGCCGAAGGCCGGCGAGACGCCGATCACCACCTCCCGCGGATCTGTCCCGACCGTGGCCGGACCCATGCCGCGAAGCGCCAGCCCCTGCGCGACATGGCGGGCGAACTCCGCCTCCTGGGACATCACCGTGCTCTGGTCGAGCACGTCGCGGATGCCGGCAATCGCCGCGCGCCGTTCTTCAGACAGTCGGTAGCCGGTGCCCGGGCCGACATAGTCGTTGGGATCGTTGACCGCCGACACCACCCGCCCGTTCCGCACGACGGCCGAAGTCTGCAGGTAGTCGCCGGAAATCCTCAGCTTGACGACATAGAGAAGGTTCTCCGCCTCCTCGTGGAAGCCCCGCGCGTCGAGCGCCCGGATGACATCGAGCACGGTGATCTTCCGCTCGCGGATGGCTTCGGAGATGCGGGCGACCTCGCCGGGCGTGTAGCTCGCGGTCTCCTCCGAGCCCGAAGCAACCACCACGCTTTCCTTCATCTCCCGACTGGGGGCGCCGAGAGCGAGTGCCTCGAACACCGCCGAGATGGCGTCGACGGCACGGATGCGCAGGTCGAGCGCCCGCTCCTCGCCGATCGGCGTCAGGCCGCCGTCGGCCTCGAAGTCGCGCTGGAGCACGAGGTAATCCTCGAGTTCCTCGCCATTGAGCAGCGAAGGATTGAACGAGTTGTCGTATTTGAGGATCGACCCAAAGCCGGAGCAGATGAGATCTGACCCGCCGATCAGGTAGGGGAGGATCTTCGCCCCCACCCGGATCTCGGATTCGGTCGAGCGGGCATCGTTACCCGAGGCGCATTCGAGGTCGAGCCAGACCGCGATGAGGTTCTCGGCCATCAGCTCACGGATGCCGCCCGGCACCGTGGCGGTCACCGGCGCGCCATCGATGCCGCCGTTCTGGGTGCCCTGGACGCCCATGGCGCGCTGGAGGCAGAGGCAGCGCGCCTCGAGATAGAGCAGCGACTTCTTCTCGTGGAATCCCATCAGCAGCTCGGAGCCGGCGCCCGAGGTGCAGCGCATCTTGATGCCGCGCGAGGCATAGGCGGTGGCGAGGAAGGCCTTCGACCACGGCGTGTCGTCGCCGTCGATGAAGGCGCGCTCGGTGCCGTAGACCGAGACCGTTTCGGCATAGGAAGTGAAGCCGGCCATGCCGATCCTGAGTTCCTCGGCCTCTTCGCTGGCGCACTGGAAGAGGGTCCCTGCCCGGCCGACCGACGCGCCGACGCAGCAGGCGACGGCGTTGGCCCAGGCGTTGCGGGATACCCGCATGGTCGTCTCGATCTCGTCGAAGCCGAGGGCGACGGCGAT
>JAGRKZ010000054.1:0-4675 GCA_020442065.1 Bauldia sp. | reverse complement strand
TCCTTGGCGTTGGTGACGTGGCCCTGGTTGCCCGGGGTCTTCCGCGCCCGCATCTTGGAATAGGCGAACGCGATCTCCATGGCGTTCAGCTCGGCCACGACCTCGGCGAGCTTGGCGGGCGTCAGGCCGTGGGCGAGCCGGGTCAGCTCCGTCCGCGGGACGTTCATGTCGACCAGCATCCGCGCGATCTCGGACGACGGCATCGCCATCGCCTCGGGCGCGATGGCAGGGTCGATGTGATAGCGGGCGACGAAGATATCGATCATGTCGAAGTCGGCTTCGGCGACTCCGTCGAGCGACACCACCCGGCCGCCCTCGATGGCGATGCCGGGACTTGGGTCGTGCGGGCTGCGGAAGGCGGCGAAGCCGTTCTCGGCGTCCTCGATCGCGAACCGGTCGAGCCGGAGGGGACGATCGTCCCAGTCGGCGAAGCGCCGCCAGCGGTTCGCACCCATCACCACGTCTCCTGTCGAGCGGCTCCCTGCGGACGCCGTTGGCGATGGAGACTGTACGCGCCACGGCCCGCGGTCAACCGCGACACCGGCCTTGACGCTGCGTCCCCTCGCCTCGTAGGTCGGACGCGACCACGGACGAACCCTGATCCACCACGGCGAGACCATTCCCCATGCGCGACTTCGACGAGGCCCGCTTCCTTCGCATCCAGTCCGGCGCAGCGGCGCTCGCCGAGCCGATCGCCGCTGCGATCGGAGAGCTGATCGAGGGCGGCGCCACCAACCTCTTCTTCCTCGGCACCGGGGGCGCCGCCATTCTCATGCAGCCGGCGGCCCAGCTTCTTTCGGCCCATTCATCCTTCCCGGTCTTCGCGCCGCTCGCCGCCGAACTGGTGGTCGGCGGCTCGCATCATCTCGGCAAGGGCTCGATCGTCGTCATTCCGTCGCTGTCGGGAACGACCCGGGAGAGCATCGCCGCGATGGAGTATTGCCGGGAGCGCGGCGCCACCATCGTCACCCTGGTCGGCCATGCCGGCAGCCCGCTCGGCCAGAGCGGCGACCATGTCTTCGTCAACTTCGCCGAGGACGACACGTCCTCGGAGTCCTTCTATCTCCAGTCGCTGTTCGTCGCGCTCTCGGTCATGCGCCACCGCGGCGAGTTCGAGGGCTATGCCTCGTTCGTCGCCGATGCCCAGCGGCTCCCCGAGGCACTGCTCGCCGTCAAGCGCCGCTTCGATCCCGAGGCCGAGGACTTCGCCGAGCGCATCAAGGACACGCCCTGGCACATCGTCACCGGCGCCGGCATGGTCTGGCCGCAGGCCTTCTACTACGGCATGTGCATCCTCGAGGAGATGCAGTGGATCAGGACCCGGCCCGTCCATGCCTCCGACTTCTTCCACGGCACGCTGGAGCTGGTCGAGCCCGGCGTAAGCGTGATCCTGCTCAAGGGCGAGGACGGATACCGCCCGCTGGCCGACCGGGTGGAGGCTTTCGCCGCCGACAAGACCGACCGGCTCACCGTTTTCGACACCGCCGGCGAGGATCTCGCGGGGATCGCCGCGCCGACGCGCGCCCTGGTCTCGCCGATCGTGCTCGCGACCATGCTGGAGCGGGTGAGCGACCATCTCGCCCGCAAGCGGAACCACCCGCTCACGACGCGACGCTATTACCGTCGCGTGGCCTACTGAGGGCGCGATGGCGCCGTTGGCCGTTGCAACCCTCGGCGACAACTGCATCGATCGTTACCTCGCTATCGGGCGGTCGACGGTCGGCGGCAACGCCGTCAACGTCGCGGTCCATCTCGCTCGCCGCGGAATTCCCGCCGCCTACTACGGCGCGGTCGGTCGCGACACCGACGGCGAGCGGGTCATCGCCGCCCTCCGCGCCAGCGACGTCGACATCGCCGGGCTCCGCACCCAGGACGGCCGGACGGCCTACACCGACATCGCCTTCGGCGACGGCGGCGAGCGCATCATCGCCCATGAGGACTTCGGCGTCTGCGCCGGCTATCGCCCGGACCCGGCCGAACTCGACACCATGGCGTGCCTCCGCCACGTCCATCTTGGCTGGCTCGACGACGGCGACGCGGCGCGGCGGACATTGCTCGCAGCCGGCGCGAGCGTGTCGCAGGATCTGTCCGTGACCGCCTCCTCCGCGGGACGCCACGCCGCCGGCCTCGCCATCGCCTTCGCCTCCGCCGGGCCGGACCTCGGCGAGAGCGAGGCACTGGTCGTCCGTCTCCTCGAAGAGGGCGCAAAGCTTGCCGTGGTCACCTGCGGCGCGGCGGGAAGCCTTGCCTCCGACGGCGGCCCGATCGCGCGGATGGATGCCATGTCGGTGCCCGTCGTCGACACGCTCGGGGCCGGCGATACCTTCATTGCAGCTTTCATTGCCGCACGATTTGCCGGCGCAGGATTGGTCGAGGCCCTTGCCGCCGGTCGGAGCGCGGCGGCCGAAACCTGCGGGCACCTCGGCGGATTTCCGCAGGCGCCTCAGGCCTTGCGTTGACCGCGCCGCTCAGTACGCCCGTGTGCGACAGCGCAGGTCAGTCAGCGGACATTTGCTCTCTTGATTGAACAAAGGTCGTTGACCGTGATTGAGAGGGAGTGCCATACTTGGGCGCAAAGCTCCCCCGGACGTAAAGCGTAGAAGAAGGGAGCATTGAAACAGGGCGTTGCCACAGGAGGAAAAGTATGGCGCTGGTCATCGGGCTCAACAGCGGTTCATCGTTCGATGGCATCGATGTCGTACTGGTTGAGATAGACAACGGCGCAGATGGCTAGGGCACGCCGATATCCGCTGCGAAGGCGGAGAGTGACGGCCACTGCTCTATGATTCGGACGTGCCCCATGCCCGAGGTGGTACACTTAATACCCTTTGATCGTCAACAATACGGGCATGATCGATACCCGCCTTCGCGGGTACGTCATGTGCCCATGAGGCAGTTATCCACGGATGAACGGGCCGAGCGCCAGGCGCGAGCGACGCGTCTGGTGCGGGCGCGGCGCCATGCAGGCCTTCGCGGTGCGGTCAGCGCTGCGCGCAAGTTTGGCTGGCCGGTCGACACCTACAAGGCCCACGAATCCGGCAGGAACGGCTTTGGCATCGCCGACGCCCGAAAGTACGCCGCCGCCTTCGGTGTCGCCCTCGGCTGGCTCAACTTCGGATCGGGCACGATGGAAGCCATGCCGGCCGACGCCGCCGAGCTGCACGAGCCTCGCGAGCAATTCGTCGCCGGACTCCCGATCGCCGGCGAAGTCGCCGCCGGCACCTGGATCGAGCCCGACGAGCTGGACGAGGCCGCCGCGCCCGATCTGTTCGTGCCGCCCGACCCCCGTTTCGCCCAGCGCTTTCAGCGCGTCTGGATCGTGCGCGGCCGCTCGCTCGAGCGGTTTGCCCGCGACGGCCAGGCCCTGATCTGCGTCGTGCTCGGCAACGGCTCGCCGATCGAGCCCCAGGATGGCGATCTCGTCATCGCCGAGCGGAGCCGCCACCAGGGCGGGCTCGTCGAGCGCACCGCCAAACGTCTCAGGATCCGCGGCGGCGGGCGCTATGAGCTGGTGCCCGAATACCTCGACGCCGCGCTGAACCGGCCGCTGGTCTTCTCCGATGGCCGGCAGGAAGACGACGAGGACATCGAGGCCCGGATCGTTGCCGTCGTGCTCGGCGTTTACAACCCGTTGAGGGCGCTGTGATCGCCGACTGGCGCACGTCCCGGTTTAGTGCTTGAGTGACTGCGCGGTGAAGCACTAGGGCCGGGAGAGAAGCCGGGATGCGGAAACTTCTGGTCGCGATTCTGCTGGTGGCTGCCGTCGCGGGATGTCAGACGGCCCAGGTGACCACCGCCAGCGGCCGTCCGGAGATCACCGTCCCCGGCCCGCCCGAGAAGATCAAGCCGCTCGTCCTCAACGCGGCCCTCAATCGCAAGTTCACCATCAAGTCCGACACGCCCTATACCCTCGTCATCGAGCAACCCTCGACCGACTTTGCGACCAATCTGCTCCTCGGTTCGCAATGGAATCCGACCGTCAACATCCGCCTCACGCTCACCTTCGTCCCGGTCGGCGGAGACACGCGCATCGTTGCCGAACAGGTCGCCGTCACCAATCCCGGAACCGGCGCCGAGCGCCTCACCCCTCTGACCGGCCAGAAGGCCATCGATGGCGTCCAAGCATGGCTGAACGAGTTTAAGGCCCCGGCGTCCTAACCGCCGCGATCGTTTTCCCAGGAACGGCTTAGGGTATTTTTTGTATCTGACATTCTTGACCATATAAGGGTACATATTATACCGTCTCCCGGCTTCGTCCAAACCGGGAGGTTCCCATGCAATCCGTCGACCGCATCCGCTTTCACCTGATCGAGGCCCGCCGCCGCTTCCGCGAAAAGCGGCTCGCCGCCGAGATCGAGAAGCTCCTCGCCGACGCCATGATCGAGGAGCGCTGGAAGTCGGACGGCGTCACCGAGGCCGATCTCGAGCGCCGCTACGGCTTCACCCCCGCGGAGATCAAGGCCCACGGCGGCCCCGCTGTCGATCGCGCCACGGTCCGCTTCGTGCGGGCCGGCGCGCCCGACCCGGCCTTCGGTTGAGGGAGGCCGCGCCATGCGTTTCGGTTTCTCCATGCGGCTCCGCCGCGGCAAGATCGTGCCCGTCCCCGCCGCCGCAGCCACCGCCTTCCCTCCGGCCCGCCCCTCCCCCTGCAAGGGGGAGGATCAAGGAGGGGGTC
>JAGRKZ010000229.1 GCA_020442065.1 Bauldia sp. | reverse complement strand
TCGAGGCGATGACCATGGCCGACAGTATCGTGGTGCTCAATGCCGGCCGGATCGAGCAGGTCGGCAGCCCGCTCGAGCTCTACAACCGGCCGGCCAACCTGTTCGTCGCCGGCTTCATCGGCTCGCCGAAGATGAACCTCATCGGGGGTGCGCCCGCGACCGCCTTCGGCGCCGCCACCATCGGCATCCGTCCCGAGCACCTCCAGGTCACCCGTGACGGCGGCGCCTGGCGCGGCAAGGTGACGGTCGCCGAGCACGTCGGCAGCGACACCTTCCTCTACGTCCACGTCGACGGGACCGGCGAGATCACCGTGCGCGCGCCCGGCGAGATCGAGCTGGAGCCGGATGACATGGTGGGTCTCACCCCGGAAGAAGGGCGCATCCACCGCTTCGACAAGGACGGAAGGGCGTTGGCGTCTTGACCCGCCGCCGCCGCACCGAGACCGCCAGGAGCGGCGCAGGTCAGCCGGGCGGCTGACCGCGTCGACCGGGCAAGGGACAGGAGAGCAGCATGTACATGGAGATGTTCCGGCTCGACGGACGGGTCGCGCTGGTGACGGGCGGCGCGCAGGCGATCGGTCTTGCCTGCGTCGACGCACTCTCCGAAGCAGGCGCCCGCGTTGTCATCGCCGACTACAACGCGGGGCAGGCGGAACAGAGCCGCGATGCGCTCAAGGCCAAGGGCCGCGACGTCGAGATGGCCGTCCTCGACGTGACCGACTCGGCGCGAGTCGAGGCGGTCGCCGACGACATCGTCAAGCGCCACGGCAAGATCGACATCCTGGTCAACAATGCCGGCATCGCCCGCAGCGAGACACCGGCCGAGACCGTCACCGACGAACACTGGCTCAATGTCGTCGACGTCAATCTCAACGGCACGTTCTGGTGCTGTCGTGCCTTCGGCCGCCGCATGCTGGCGGCCAAGTCCGGCTCGATCGTCAACATCGGCTCGATGTCCGGCTTCATCGTCAACAAGCCCCAGGAGCAGGCCTTCTACAACGCCTCCAAGGCGGCCGTGCACCATCTCACCAAGTCCCTTGCGGCCGAGTGGGGGGCACGCGGCGTGCGCGTCAACGCGGTGGCGCCGACCTACATCAACACGCCCCTCAACGCCTTCGTCTTCGACAAGAAGGAGATGTACGACGCCTGGATCGGCGGCACGCCGATGGGGCGGATGGGCGAGGTCTCCGAGATCGCCTCGGTCGTGCTCTTCCTCGCCGGCGACGCCGCAAGCCTCATGACCGGCAGTATCGTCCTCGTTGACGGCGGCTACACCTGCTGGTGACGGAACGAACGGGGACCCGTCCTCACACCCCGCGCCGGAGGCGCCGCGCCTTCATCGCCTCGTGGGCTTCCGGCGTGCCGTCGTGGAACGAGCCGAACCAGCGGTCGAGAGGCACCATGCCGTCGGAGTAGTTCACCTCGAAGTACTTATGGTGGAGGTAGTGGGCATAGTACGAGGTGTCCATGCTCTTCTCATCACCCATCACCACCCGGTCGAAGCCGGTGTGACCCTGCGCCGGCGCCAAGCCGAGCCGGGAAGCGAGGTTGATCATGTGGATCGGATGGGCCGGGATGACGAAGAACAGGAGGATCGTCGAGAAATAGACGACGTGCTCGATCGGATGCATCGACAGGCCCGACCACGGGCCGGGGTTGATGTTGCGGTGATGCAGCGCATGCGCCACCCGATAGAGCGGCGGCCAATGCATGAACCGGTGAGCGAAGTAGAAGCCGACCTCGTGGATGAACGGAACCACGAAGAACATCGCGACGAACCACACCGGGTGCTCGGCGAAGGTGATCAGCGGTGCGATGCCGTTGGCGTAGGCCCAAAGCAGCAGGACTTCATAGGCTGTCCAGATCGGCACGCCGCTGACCAGCGTATGGAACATGTTGTCCCAGGTCTGGTGCCCGAAGGTGAAGGTCGACGATGACTCCTTCGGCCATTGGCGGTTGTACTTGAAGGCTGCGCCTTGCTTCCGCCAGACGTAGAGCCAGAGATGCCACGCCCCGTAGACGCACAGCGCCAGCACGATGTTGCGGAGAAGGATCAGCCCGACCCACCACAACGAGAAGGTGGCCATCGCCTCGAGCGAGGGCGTCAGGAAGGTCCAGATTAGGATCGCGGCGATCGCGTAGAGGACGTTCCAGGGCAGAAGGTATCCGGGGAAGCCGAAAAACCACCTGAGGAGCGCGCCGGGATGCGGCGGCCAATCGAAGGCCGGCCCGTAACTGACCGGCTTGTTCGGCGCCCAGTTGCCCCGTGCGTCTTCTTTTCCGTAGAGCGCGTCGTCCATTGGCCTTCCTCCCCGCCGGCGGCATCAGACGCTCCCCCGTCAAGGCCTCAGCCGGCAGGCTACCCTATCATCGAGCGCCGACGTTGGAGAAGCGCCGAACCAGACGGCTGGGCGGCGCCGGAGTATTCGGCATCTTCACCTTCCGACCGTCCCGACGTAAGACACCACGCTTGTCCGCTCCCCCGGCGCCGCACTGCGGCAGCGCCGGGAGTCCCCTGACCGCACGGAACACGATCCCTTGGCCGCACCGCCGCTTCTCTTTCTCCGTGACGTCACGCTCACCTTCGGCGGCACGCCATTGCTCCGGCAGGCCAACCTCAGCGTCGGGCCGGGCGAGCGGCTCTGCATCGTCGGCCGGAACGGTTCGGGAAAGTCGACGCTGCTCCGGATTGCCGCCGGCCTCGCCGGCTTCGACAGCGGCGAAAGATTCTGCCAACCCTCCGTGACCGTCCGCTACTTGCCGCAGGAGCCGGACTTCGACGGCTTCGACAGCCTGCTCGCCTATGCCGAGGCCGACCTCTCGCCCGGCGACGATCCCCATCGCGCCCGCTTCATGCTTGAGCAGCTCGGCTTGACCGGTGACGAGGATCCGCGCCGGCTCTCCGGGGGCGAGGCGCGGCGGGCAGCGCTTGCCCGGGTGCTGGCGCCGGAGCCCGACATCCTGCTTCTCGACGAGCCGACCAATCATCTCGACCTCGTCGCCATCGAGCAGCTCGAAACGACCCTCAAGAGCCTTCGCTCGGCGATCGTGATGATCAGCCACGACCGCCGCTTCCTCGAGACGCTGTCGGAGGCGACCGTCTGGCTCGACCGTGGCGTCACCCGGCGCTTGGACAAGGGCTTCGCCCATTTCGAGGCCTGGCGCGACGGGCTGCTCGAGGAAGAAGAGCTCGAGCGCCACAAGCTCGACCGCAGGATCGCCGACGAGGAGCATTGGCTCCGTTACGGCGTCACCGCGCGGCGAAAGCGCAACCAGGGCCGGCTCCGTGCCCTTCAGGCTTGCCGGAACGACAGGCGGGAGGCCCGCGCCAACCGCCCGACCGGCGTCGCCGCACTGACTCCGGCAGAAGCCAGGGCCTCGGGCAAGCTGGTGATCGAGGCGGAGGGGATAGCCAAGAGCTTCGGCGAAAGACCGATCGTGCGCGACCTCACGCTCCGCGTCGAGCGCGGCGACCGCATCGCCTTTGTCGGTCCCAACGGCGTCGGCAAGACCACGCTGATCAATATCCTCACCGGGGCGCTCCCGCCGGACGCGGGCACGGTCAAGCTTGGTGCCAATCTCGAGATCACAACGCTGGACCAGCGGCGGGAGAGCCTCGATCCGGAAGAGACGCTCGCCGCCACGCTGACCGGCGGCCGTGGCGACAATGTCATCGTCGGTGGCGAGCCCCGCCACGTCGTCGGCTACATGAAAGACTTCCTCTTTCGGCCCGAACAGGCGCGCACCCCGGTCAAGGTGCTGTCCGGCGGCGAGAAGGCGCGGCTGATGCTGGCGCGCGCCCTGGCCCGTCCGTCCAACCTGCTGGTCCTCGACGAGCC
>JAGRKZ010000228.1 GCA_020442065.1 Bauldia sp. | reverse complement strand
ACGTTCTTCACCGCGCCGCCGATCTCCACCCCGGTGACGTCGGTTTCGGCATAGGGCCGGAAGGTGGCCGCGCTGAGGGCATGGCAGAGGGTCATCGCCATGTCTTCCTGCGCTGCGGCGATGGTGACCGCCGTCGGTAGCCCGCGCGCCACGTCGATCGCAAAGCTCGGCCCGGAGAGGATGGCGGGGATCGCCTCGGGCGCCGCCTCGGCCACGACCTCGGTCATCCGCTTTCCCGTTACCCGCTCGAGTCCCTTGGCGGCGACGATCAGCGGCGTCTGTGCCCGGAGATAGGGTGCCGCGTTGGCCGCGACCGCGCGTATGGCCTGCGCCGGCACAGCGAGGATCACGGCGTCGGCGCGGAGCGCGACGGCGATGCTGGTGGTGGCGGGCAGGTGCTCGAGACGTATCCCGGGGAGGTGCTTCGGGTTCTCGTGGGTCTCGTCGATGGCGGTGACCGTGGCGTGGTCGCGGGCCCACAGCCGCACCTTCCGCCCGGCACGGGCGGCCGCCAGCGCCAGCGCCGTCCCCCAGGCTCCCCCGCCGAGAACGCCGATCGTCTCGATCATGCCTTGTGTCCCTTCGCCCCATGTCCAAGCACGGGCCGTGCCATCTCGTCCAGCGGCCAGCGGGGCCTCGCCGCCACGTCGAGCGGGTCGGTCAGGCCCAGCGCGAGCCGCTCCACGCCGGTCCAGGCGATCATCACCGCGTTGTCGCCGCAGAGTCGCGCGGGTGGTGCGACCAGCGTGAACCCGGCCTGTGACGTCGCCGTGACGAGCCGGTCACGGATCGCCTGGTTGGCTGCGACTCCGCCGGCGATGACCAGCGTCCCGCGCCCGGTCGCCGGATGCGCCTCGCGGAACAGTGCCATTGCCCGCGCCGTCCGGTCGGCGACGACGTCGGTCACCGCGGTCTGGAACGAGGCGGCGAGGTCGTCGACATCGCCCGACGACAGCGGCGCGATCTTCTCCGCCGCGAGGCGGAGCGCGGTCTTCAGGCCCGAAAGCGAGAAGTCCGGCTCGGGCCGATCGATGAGCGGGCGGGGCAGGGCGAACCGGGCGGGATCGCCGCGGGCCGCCGCGGCCTCGACCGCCGGCCCGCCCGGATAACCGAGGCCGAGCAGCTTCGCGGCCTTGTCGAAGGCTTCGCCGAGGGCATCGTCGATAGTCGTGCCGAGCCGGCGATAGACGCCGGCGCCCTCGACCGAGACGAACTGGGTGTGGCCGCCGGAGACCAGGAGGAGGAGGTAGGGGAAGGCCAGCCCGTCGGTGAGGCGGGCGGTCAGCGCGTGGCCCTCGAGGTGGTTGACCGCGATCAGCGGCTTGCCCGCGGCGAGGGCAATGGCCTTGGCGGTGGTGAGGCCCACGATCAACCCGCCGATCAGGCCCGGACCGGCGGTGGCTGCCACCGCGTCGATGTCGGCGAAGGTTGCGTCGGCCTCGCGCAGCGCGGTCGCGATCACCTGGTCGAGCGCCTCGACATGGGCCCGCGCGGCGATTTCCGGGACCACGCCGCCGAACACTGCGTGGGCGTCGACCTGCGACAGGATCACGTCCGACAGGATCCGGCCGCGGCCGCCGGCATCGCGGCTCACCACCGCGGCGGCGGTCTCGTCGCAGCTCGTCTCGATGCCGAGGACTTTCACAGCCGGGCTCCAGCGGATATCTAACGGGCGCTTCCATAGCAGATCGCGACCGGCCTGCTTCAGCTCGTTTGCCGCCACAACCACACGGAGCGGAAATTGTCGTCCACCGAGATGCGCATCGGCACGCGGGGCAGTCCGCTGGCGCAGGCGCAGGCGCACGAAACCCGGCGCCGCCTTGCGGCGGCGTTGTCGATGCCCGGCGAGGCGATCGAAATCGTCACGTTCCGCACCAGTGGCGACCGCATCACCGACCGACCCCTTGCCGACGCCGGCGGCAAGGGGCTGTTCACCAAGGAGATCGACGAGGCGCTGCTCGCCGGAAAGATCGACATCGGCGTCCATTCCGCCAAGGACATGCCGACGGTCCTCCCCGAAGGCACCGTGATCGCGGCGGCGCTGCCGCGCGAGGACACGCGCGACGCGCTGCTGTCACCGGCCGCCCGGAGGCTCACCGAGCTGCCGGAGGGGGCGATCCTCGGCACCTCGTCGCTGCGACGGCGGGCCATGGCGCTTCGCCTTCGCCCCGACCTTCGCATCGTCGACATGCGCGGCAACGTCGGGACCCGCATCCGCAAGCTCGCGGAGGGTGTCGCCGACGCGACCATTCTGGCGATGGCCGGCCTCAGCCGGCTCGGGCTCCTTGATCACGCCGCCGCTCCGATCGAGGAGGCCGGCTGGCTGCCAGCCGTCGCCCAGGGGACGATCGCCATCGCCGCGCGCACCGGCGACCGGATCAATCGGGAACGCCTGGCGCTGATCGACGACCTGCCGACGGCGATAGCGCTCGAGGCCGAGCGCGCTTTCCTCACCGTGCTCGACGGCTCATGCCGGACGCCGATCGGGGGCCTTGCCACGCTCGACGGCGAGTCTCTCACCATTCGCGGCATCATCGTCCGGCCGGATGGCGGCGCCGCGCATGAGTCGGTTGCGAGCGGCAATCGCGCCGATGCGGCGCGGCTCGGCCATGAGCTCGGCGCGATGCTTCGGGCGGCCGGCGGCCCGGGTTTCTTCGAGGTCTGAGCGTTGCGGCTGCTCGTCACCCGGCCGGAGCCCGATGCCGGAGAAACGGCGGCGGCGCTTGTGGCAATGGGTCACGCGGTTCTTCTCCAGCCGATGCTCCGTGTGGTCTTCTTCGATCCGCCGGCAGCGCTGCCCGACCCCGCCGCGTTGATCGCCACCAGCCGCAACGGCGTCCGCGCCCTCCTGGCCTGGCCGGTCGCGGCGGGCTGGAAGACCCGGCCGCTGTTCGTCACCGGCGAAGGCACGGCGCGCCTGGCGGTGGAGGCGGGCTTCACGGACGTGAGGTCCGGCGGCGCCGATGCCGCCGCCCTCGCAGCGTTTTTCGTTTCCGATTTCGCAAGGGGACAGGGCCCGATCCTCTACGTTGCCGCCCGGGACCGCACCGGCGCCCTGGCCGGGGGCCTCGCCACCGCCGGCTATGACATCCGGACCGTCGTCGCCTATGCCGCCGAGACCGTGCGGCGCCTCGACAGACCCGTGGCGACGGCCCTCCGAACAGGCGGGATCGACGGTATCCTGTTCTTCTCGCGACGCACGGCCGAGGCCTTCCGCGACGCCGTCGAGGCCGATGGTCTCACCGGAACGCTTTCGGGGATAACGGGTTATGCCCTTTCGGAGCGTGTGGCGGTACCGCTCCGTCCCCTGTTTGCCCGACTTCAGGTCGCCGATCGGCCTGATTTCGCCGGGATTGCCGCCATGATCGGCGGTGTTGGCCCGCCGTAACTGGCCTGATGCGGTTCAGCTGTACTACGATGTGGAGCGGGGCGTTCATCGCCGAGGATCGACATGACCGAGACCGAGACCGAGGAGGGCGGAAAGGCGGCGCCGAAGCGTACGCCCGGCAAGCGTGCCAGGCCGCCCGTCACCATCGACCTCGCGGCCGAGGCCGCCCCCCCTGCAGCCGAATCGCCCGACGCGAAGTCCTCTGCGCCGGCGGAGGATGCGTCATCGGCGAAGGCCGCGCCGCCCCCGTCAGAGCCACCGCCCGCCGCGCCCGGCCTGACTATGACGGCCGGCGCGGACCAGGAACCCAAAGCGGCGGCGGATCGGACCCGGCCATCGGCGGAGCCGCGGCCGGAGGCCGCCTCGTCGCCTTCGGTCGTAACCGCGCCCGGGCCGGTGTCGCCGTTCCCACCCCGCATCGAGCGACCGAAGACCGACTGGTCGAGCGCCGGGCGGCTGATCGCAGCCGGCGTGTTCGGCGGCGCCATCGCCACCGTGCTCGGCATCCTCTACCACGCCTCCGGGATCATCCCGACCCGCGCCGACCTCGTCGCCGCCGATGCGGTGCGCAAGGCCGAGGCGGTCGAGGAGCGAGTCGCGAGGTTCGAGACGCGGCTTGCTGCGCTCGAGACCGCCACCGCCCCGCTTCCTGCGCTCAGCGAGAAGGTCACGTCGCTCGAAAAGCTCGAGGAGACCAATCGTAGCCGCATCGAGAACCTTGAGAACGCCATGCCGGTCGCCGGTGGCGGAAGCGGCGAGGGCACGGTGATCGCCCTCGGCCCGATCGAGTCCCGCCTCGCGGCCACCGAGACGACGCTGACGACGCTCGGCACCCGCCTCGACACGCTGACCTCGCGCGTCGACGAGCTGGCGACGCGGCCACCGCCGGCGGTGGAGAGCGAACGGGCGGCGCGGGCGATCGCGATCGGCCTGCTGCGTCAGGGCGCGGCCTCCGGCGAGAGCTTTGCCGTCGATCTTGCCATGCTCAAGGCGCTCGGCCTCGACGGCGACGACGTCGCCGCGCTGGAGCCGCTCGCCAAGCGGGGAGCGCCGACTGTGCCGCAGCTCCAGTCGACGTTCCCCCCGGTCGCCGACGCGATTCTCGCGGCGACTGCGGACGTCGACCCCGACGCAGGCTTCATCGACCGCCTTGTCGCTTTCGGCAGCGGGCTCGTCTCCATCCGTCCGACCACGCCGATCGCGGGCGACACCCCTGAGGCAATCGTGTCGCGGATGCAGGCGGCGGTCGACGACGCCGACCTTGCCGCCGCCCTTGACGAGCGTCAGAAGCTGCCAGAGGCCGGCCAGGCCGTATCGGCTACCTGGGCTGCTTCCGCCTCTGACCGAACCCAGATCGACGACATCGTCCAGCGCCTGGCGTTGTCGGTGGCGCCACCCGCGAACTGACAGGCTCATGATCCGCGTCCTCGTCTATGTCGTCATCATTTTCGTGATCGCCGCGGGTGCGGCCTGGCTCGCCGACCGGCCGGGCGAGGTCGTGCTCAACTGGCAAGGCTACGA
This sequence comes from Bauldia sp., assembly GCA_020442065.1. Taxonomy (GTDB): domain Bacteria; phylum Pseudomonadota; class Alphaproteobacteria; order Rhizobiales; family Kaistiaceae; genus Bauldia. Next base: position 12,260 of record JAGRKZ010000228.1, on the reverse strand, counting down.
GATCCGCACCTCGCTGCTCCTCGCTGCCGCGGGGGTGCTGGCGGTCATGGCCGCGATCGCCATCGTCTGGTCGCTGCTCCGGGCGGTCTTTCGCGCCCCGCGTGCCTTCGGTTCCTTTCTCGGCCGCCGCCGCCGCGACCGCGGCTACCGTGCCCTGAACTCGGGCATCATTGCCGTCGGCGCCGGCGATGCCCGGCTTGCCCGCCGTGCCGCGGACGAGTCCCGCGCCCTGCTCGGGCCGGAGCCGCTGGTGCTACTCCTTTCTGCCCAGGCGGCCCAACTCGGCGGCGACGGGCCGGGCGCACGCGGCGCCTTCGAGGCGCTGGCGGGCCGCGCCGACACCCGGCTTCTCGGTCTCCACGGCCTGTTCGTCGAGGCGCAGCGCCAGGACGAGCACGAGGCGGCGCGGCACTTCGCCGAGCAGGCCGCCGATTCGACGCCGCGGGTCGCCTGGGCCGGCAAGGCGCTGTTCGAGTATGCCGCACGGGACGGGGACTGGCGGACCGCCGTCGCCGCGCTCGACGCCAACCTTCAGGCGGGGCTGATTCCCGCCGACGACGTGGCCCGCACCCGCGCCGCGCTCCTCACGGCACGCGCCATGGAGATCGAATCGGGCGATCCGGAGAAGGCCCGTATCCTCGCCTCGGAGGCGCTCAAGCTGCAGCCCGGCCTGACTCCGGCCGCCGTGCTTGCGGCGCGCTTGCTGACCCGCAGCGGCAACGTCCGCCGCGCCGCGAAGGTGCTCGAGGCCGCCTGGCGGGTCGAGCCTCATCCGGATCTCGCCGACGCCTATGCGACGGTGCGACCCGGCGATTCGGTGCGGGACCGCATGAAACGCATGCGTCGTCTTGCCGAAATCCGCGCCAACCATCCCGAAGGGTCGATGGCGATCGCCCGCGCCGCGATCGATGCCGGCGACTGGGACGCAGCGCGCGGCGCCCTCGAAGGTCTCGCGCGCGCGCCGACGGAGCGTGTCTGCCTGCTGATGGCCGAGATCGAGGAGCGCGAGCACGGCGACGAGGGCAGGGTGCGCGCTTGGCTCACCCGCGCACTGTCCTCGCCGCGCGACCCGGTCTGGATGGTCGACGGACAGATCCTCGATCATTGGCTTCCCGTCTCTCCGGTGACCGGCAAGGTCGGAGCCGCCGAATGGAAGGTGCCGCCCCTCGCGCCGCCGTCGCGGCATCCGGTGGCGCTTGATGCCGGCCCGTTCGACCAGCCGCTCGCTTCGGTCGAGGCCAGGCCGCTGCCACGGATCGAGCATCACGCCGCGCCGGTCGCCCCGGCGCCGTCGTCCGAGGTGGTGGCGGCCGCAACTGCGGCGCTCAGCCTCGAGCCGAGCCTGATCGAGGTCGAGCCCGTCGAAGACACGGCCTCGGCCAAACCTGCCGCCGAGCCGGGCCCGCCGACTCCCGAGCCCGCGAAATCCGCGCCGGTCTCAGCTTCGGCCGCTTCGCCGTCGGTTACGGAACCGGTTCCGCCTCGCGCCGGACCGACCGTTGCCGGGCCGTCAAGGCCGGAAGCGTCTCCGGCGCCCCCGTCGGTCCCGGTCGCCGTTGCGTCCGCGTCGGAGACGACCGCGGTCGCGGTGGCGGCGCCATCCGAAGCGCTGCCCGCCGCGCGGTCCGAAGCGGGGCCGACCGGGGCGGAAGCCGCGGCGAAGCCGGCCCCGCAGGCGGATCACCCCGCGGCCAGGCCGGCGCCGACCTCGATCAGACCCACCGCGCTGGCGGTGGACAAGGCCGCGGCCGACGGGAAGCGAAGCAAGGAAATCGACGAGGAAGAGGCCGGTCCCGGCGACCGGCCGCTCATCCTCGGGCAGCCCGACGACCCCGGCCCGACGGCGCCTGATCCGGAGGATGAAGCCGCCCGCCGCCGTTTCCGACTGTTCTGACCGGTTCAATCTTGAACCGGGCGGGTCTTGCAGCTATCACGACGGGCAAGCCGCATTAGCTCAGTTGGTAGAGCACATCATTCGTAATGATGGGGTCGTTGGTTCGAGTCCGACATGCGGCACCACCCTCGGCCGTACGGGCCGCGCGGTCTGGCCGTACGCAGGCTTGACCGCTTGCCAGGCCTTCATCATTCCCGTTGCGATTGATCCGCGGGAGTCATGTTTGGGCCATCCGCTGCCGTGACGGAACACTGAGCGAGGACGTGTGACAGACCCGGACGATCCGCACCGCCACCGCCGCCGCCGCGATCGCCCGGTCGGTGGCAAGGCCGCCGCGCGTCGATCCCAAGCGACCGACGCCGGGCCGGAGTCGCGCTCCGACGGTGTGGCCGGTCCATCCGCCGAGAGCTCCCGGGGGGGAGGGTTCGCGGCCAGGCTGCTCGACCGCCTGAGCAGCAGGTCGCGGCGGAGCGAGCGTGAAGCGGCAGACAAGCGGGCGGCGGCCGAACGGCGGAAAAGGCGTCGGCGTCGCGCCGGTATCGTCACGGTCAACGAAGGCGCGGCCAAGCTCCCCCCCTGGCCCAAGTCGCCGTCCGAGTTCGTTGTGGCCACGATCCTCGACGAGTTCAGTCACAACAGCTTCAGGGACGAATTTCGCAACATCCCGGTCGATCCCAAAACGTGGCGCGCCAAGCTGGAGGCAACCAAGCCGGACCTGCTCTTTTGCGAGTCGGCGTGGTCCGGAGTCGATTCCCGCCGCCGGCCGTGGAAAGGAAAGATCTACGCCAGCGACAGATTCCCCAAGGAGAACCGCAAGGAGCTGATCGAACTCCTCGACTATTGCCGGGAAGAGGGAATTCCGACGGTCTTCTGGAACAAGGAGGACCCGGTCAACTACAGCGATCGCCGGCACGATTTCGTCAAGACCGCACTCCTGTTCGACACCATCTTCACCACCGCGGCCGAGTGCGTGCCGCGGTACCGCGCGGACCATGGCGCCCAGCGCGTGTTCGAGCTGACCTTCGCCACCAATCCGCGGATGTTCAACCCGATCGAGTTCGGGCCGCGGACGAGAAAGGTGACATTCGCCGGCAGCTGGTACGACAACTACGAGGAGCGGTCGCGGCAGACCAGGGCGGTTCTCGACGACCTCGCCCGGCGTCGCCTCGATGTCGAGATCTACGACCGCTATTACGGCGACGATGATCCCCTGCACGCATGGCCCGCCGAGTATCGCCATCTCATCCGGCCGGCCGTCCCGCACGATGCGGTGGCGGACGTCTACAAGTCGGGCCTCGTCTCGCTGAACATCAATACCGTCTCGGACTCCTCGACGATGTTCGCGCGCCGGGTCTACGAGATCATGTCCTGCAACACTCTGGTCCTGTCGAATTACTCGGCCGGCATGGAGCGTCTGTTCGGGGAGCTTGTGTTCTTCACCGACCGGGACATGGATCGTCTGGCCGACCTGCCGGAAGCCGAGATCGAGGATCTGCGGCTTCGGGCGCTCGAACGCGTGCTCGCCGCGCACACCTACCGCCACCGCTGGCAGGAAATCCTTTCCGCCACGGGTCTGGCGTTCCGGCCGGAGGACGAGGGCATCACCATCGCCTGCCCGGTCGTGGGCGCCGAGGACGCACGCGCGGCCATCAACTTCTGCATGCAGAGGGGGCTGAACCCGCCCGAGTTTCGCCTGCTGCTAGTCCTGTCCGAGGCCGTTCCGGCGATCGAGGTCGAGCCTCTCTACGCGGCCTTCAACCGGTTCTCGACGACCGTGGTCAGCGCCGCCCACTTGCGCCGGTACGAATCGGCGACGCCCGTCGATACCGCCTTCTTCTGCTTCATCGACCCGGCAAGGCACAGTGTCTCGAGCGATTGGCTGGCCCGGGCGCGCCTGCATTCGCAATATGTGTCGGAGCATCTCATCACGCCGGCCGGCCCGGAGGCGCCGTTTCGCTTTTCCCCGTGGCGCGAGGGGCTGCCGTATTTCGGCCACCGCCAGCTCTTCCCGGATCTGATCCGGCGGCCGGCGGCCGACGCCGAAGTCTATAATCTCTAGGGCGTGTCGATGCCTGTCGCAGTCACCGTCGTCATCCCCTGCTTCAATGCCGAGACCAAGATCGGGCGTTGCCTGGCTTCGCTCCGGGCGATGGACTTCCCGCGCGACCGCCACGAAGTCATCTTTGTCGACGACGCCTCCGGGGACGGAACCTGCGCCCTTCTCGAAGCTGCTTGTGCGGTCGAGCCCAACTGGCGGCTGATCCGTCTCGATCGGAACTCAGGCTCGCCGTCGGCGCCGCGCAATCGCGGGCTCGAGGCCGCGGCGGGAGATTTCGTCTTCTTCCTCGACAGCGACGATGAGATACTGCCCGATACTCTCAGCCTCCACCACGCCCACGCGATCGAGACCAATGCTGATATCGTGCGCGGGAACGTCCTTGTCCGGAGCGACGCGAGGACGGCGGTCTACAACCGGATCGAGGGCTGGCGACCCGATCTGTCGAAGGGCGAGCGCATCGCGCTCATCGTCGCCCAGCAGAGCACCACCTGTTCGAGCCTGGTTCGCACCGAACTCCTCCGGCGCGAGGGCATCGGCTGGCGGGCCGATCTCCGCATGGGCGAGGACACCTTGTTCCTCATCGCCGTGCTGTCGGCCGCCTCGGCCATCGAGTATCTCGACCACCCGACCTTCATCTACAACAAGCAGGCAGCCATGCTGCCGTCGTCGACGCAAGTTTACGGCCATCGTGAGCTGAACGATCATCTCACGGTCTGGACCGAGGCCCAGGCGGCGCTCGCCCCGCTCGGGCTCGACTATGTCGCGCTGCGTCTCAATATCGGCCTCAAGGAGTGCCTGCTCGGCCTCATCTTCCGCAATCGAGGCGACGTCACCGAGGCCGATTTCGAGCGCCTCGCCGGTTTCGTCGCTGCCCATGGCGGGGCGATCGACTCGTTTCCGCTGGCGGAGCGGCTCAAGGAGCTGATCGCTGCAATCAAGGCCAGAGATTGGCCCCGCTTCACCGGTCTCTGCCGGCCACGGCTGGTGATCGCCGGTCACGACCTGAAATTCATCCAGCCCGTCGTCGCGGACCTCGAGCGGTACTTCGACATCCGGATCGATCAGTGGCGCAGCCACGTCGCCCATGATGTCAAGGCCGGCCGGGAGCTCCTCGAATGGGCCGACGTGATCTGGTGCGAGTGGCTCATGGGAGCCGCGGTCTGGTATGCCGCCCACAAGCGCCCCCGCCAGAAGCTGATCGTCCGCGTTCATCGCTTCGAGCTCGATCGCGAGTTCGGGAACGCCGAGGCACTCCGCAATGTCGACATCTTCGTCGCCGTCTCCGTCCACTATGCGGAACGCCTCCTCCAGCGCTTCCCCGGCATCCGGCGCGAGCGGGTGCGACTCGTCTCGAACTACGTGCAGTCGGGCCTGTACCGCCGCGACTGGGACGAACGGAGGCTCACCACCCTCGGCGTTATCGGCATCCTGCCGTCGAGAAAGGGCTTCCGGGCCGCTCTCGACGTACTGCAGAAGTTGCGAGCGCGGAACCCGCGCTTCCGGCTCGAGGTCTTCGGCCACCGGCCCGAGGATCTCGGTTGGGTGGTCAAGGATCGAGCCGAGGCGGAGTACTACCGGCGCTGCGAATGGTTCATCGCCGAGCGGGGACTCCGCTCCGCCGTGACCTACCGGGGGTTCGTCGATGTGAAGGCCGCGCTCTCGGAGAATCATGTCGGCTTCGTCCTGTCGACGAGCGACTCCGATCCCAGCGGTCCCGGGCCGGAGAGCTTCCACGTCGCCATTGCCGATGGCTTCGCGGGCGGCGGCGTCGGCGTCGTTCTGCGCTGGCCGGGTGCGGAGTTCGTGTGGCCGGCGCAGTTCGAGGTCGAGTCGGTTGAGGCGATGGTCGACTACATCGACGCAATGAGCCGTGATCCCGATACGTTCCGGCGCGCTTCCGACGAGGGGCGCACCTTCGTGATCGAACGCTACGACTCGAGTCGGTTCGTCGCCGCGGTGCGGGATATCTGCCGCGAGCTCGTCTGAAAGCCGGGATCGCGCCGCCGCTTCAGTCCATATGGAAGGCTTCCTCGACCTCGCCCATCCACGGGGTGCCGTCGGGGTTGTACTCCATGTACGGCTCCATCATCTTCCACCAGCGCAGGGTGATGGGGTCGTGCGGTCTGCCCTCAGGGGGTGGAGCGTCGCGCTCGAGATAGGCGAACAGCGTCAGGCCGTAGCGGTAGATCGAATAGTTGCGGATGCCGTCGCGCTTCATCAGCTCGATGAGCTCCGGCCAGATCTCGTCATGCTTCTGTTTGTAGATCGCCTCGCAACCCGGCTTGATCTTCATCACCCACGCAGCGCGCATCGTCTCCTCCCTGCGGTCTTCGTCCGGGCTTCGGGTCCCTCGGCGCGACCGTGTCAGCCGTGACCGGGCCCGTCAATCTGGAGCCTGCTCTCCGGCGTCGGCGAGGATGCGGCGAGCGCGCGCCAGCACCGGCGCGTCGATCATCGCGCCGTCCACGGCCGCCGCTCCGCCGCCGCCGCCGGCAGCGACTACGCGGCGCGCCCAGTCGATTTCGGCCGCGCCGGGCCGAAAGGCCGCGCGCACTGCCGGCACCTGCGCGGGGTGAATGCAGAGCTTGCCGCCGAAGCCGAGGCTCTTGGCGTGATGCGCTTCCCCGGCCGTCGCCTCGGGATCGCGGAAGTCGAAGCACGGCCCATCGAGCGGCGCGGCGATCCCTCCCAGCCGCGACGCCAGCACCAGCGTCGAGCGGGCGAGGAGGAGCGCCTCCGGAGAATCGTCACAGCCGACGTCGTTGCGGTAGTCAGCCGGTCCGAAGGCAAGCTGCGTCACGCCCGGGACGGCGGCGATCGCGGCGGCGTGGTGAAGGCCAAGCGCGGTCTCGATCAGCGGGATCAGCCTCCGCCCTTCGCCGAGCCGGCGGGCGAGACCGGCCACCGCCGCCGGGTCTTCGGCCTTGGGCAGCATCGCGCCGACCGCCGGCAGCGTATCGAGCAGCGCAAGGTCGGCCCCGTGCCACGGCGTCCCGGCGGCGTTCACACGGACCACGATTGCCGCCTCGGGAAGGGCGGCGGCCAGAGCCGCCCGTGCCGCGTCCTTCGCTGCCGGCGCAACCGCATCCTCGAGGTCAAGGATCACGGCGTCGGCGCCGCTCGCCGCGGCCTTGACGAAACGCTCCGGCCTGTCCGCGGGCACGAACAGCGGTGCGGTCAGCATTCCCGGTGCGGCCGTCACCGGAACACCCCCGCCCATCGCAGCCCGAGCAGAGTCGCGATCGAGGACAGTACGACCGCTGCGACGGCGATCCAGAACCCGTGCGCCGAGGTGGAAAAGGGCGCGCCATCGAGATTCATGCCGAGCAGGCCCGCGATCAACGTCGGCGGCAGGAACAGCGCCGTCAGGACGGCGAGGAGGCGGAGGTGGCGGTTGGTCTGCTCGGCGACCCGCGCACCGAGCTCTTCCTGGAGCAGGCGGGAGCGGTCGCGCAGTTCGATCACCTCGTGGTCGAGCTCGTCGAGGCGCTGCGTCAGGCTCGCCGCAGGCGCGCGAAACGTTGCCATCAGCCCGGTGTCCGTGCTCGCCGCCACCCGCCGGAACAGGCTGCGGAGCGCGTTGAGCCGGCGGTGGACGCGCACGCTGGTCAGGCGGGCATGGCCGAGGCGGACCCGGTCCTCGGGATCGCCCTCCTTGAGGATCGTATCCTCGACCCGGTCGATCTCGTTGGCGAGGGCTTCGACCGTGCCATCGATGGTGGCGGCGATCTGCTCGACGATCGCCGCCACCAGCTCCGCGGGCGAAGCGTAGCGCTGGCCGCTCTCGATGCGCTGGCGTACCGCCTCGACCGAGCTCAGCGCCCGCCGCCGCCCGGTAATCAACATCTTCTCGGTGGCGGCAAAGCGGACGAGGCCGAATTCCTCGGTGGCGCGATCGAAATCGTGGACGAGGTCAAAGAACACTCCTGCCACGCAGTCGCCGGCCGGGGCCAACTGCTGCACCTCGTCGCCGTCGAGCAGGCGGGCGATCCCCGGCCGGGGCGCCAGTCCGCATTCGCTGAGCCAGGCCCGGGCCCGCATGTCGGCGAGATTGAAGTGGAGCCAGATCCACTCGCCTGGTCCGGGCCCGATGATGGGCCCGTCAACCGGTCTGACGGCGTTTCCCGCGCAGCGGATCCCCCAGACCAGGCCCGGGATGATCTCCTCGGTGACAACTGCAGCGGGCTTGGTTCCGAGGCGAAGATCCGCGGCTATGGTCATTCTGTCGTCGTCAGGCCTGGCGAAGGAGTGGCCGCGGGAGAATAGTCGGAAACGCCGCGTCTGCCAAAAGCCGCCGCCCGGCGGTCACGGCGCGATCACGGGCTGGAGGACGGACCAGACCATCGCCAGCCCATAGGCGCCGCCGGCCAGTGCCGGCACCCGCCGCCCTCCGAGGAAGCCGGCCACCGTCAGCACGAGGAGGACGAGGTCGAGCCGGACTTCCTCGCCGAGCAGCCACTCACCGGCGAGAAGGAGGACGGCGACCGCCAGGAGATGGAATGCGGCGAGGGCGATCAGCGCCCGCCGGCCACGCGCCGCGAAGGCGGCGCCCGACGTCTCGCCGGGGGGCAGTGGCCTGAGCGGCAGGACCAGCGCCGCCGCTACAACCAGGGCGAAGGCCCGTGCCGCTACGAACAGGAGCGACGGAACGGTCCAGACGTCGACCGGTGCGGCCATCTGCTCGAAGCCCCACCAGAACATCGCGAGCTGGAGCAGGATCGCCGCCGCCCAGATCAACGGCGCGTGGTCCTGCACGCCCGCTTGTCGCCCGCGGCGGGCCGCTATTGCACCGGCCACCAGCAGGGCGACGCCGGCCACCACTGCCAGCGTTACCGCAATCCCGATGCCGGATGTATCCACTGCGCCACTCCCGCCTGCGGCCGTCCGTGTACCACGGTTCGAGCGGGGCAGGGCTTCAGCGCGACTGCGGCTGGCCCTGCCGCCGGATCGTCTCGATCGCCGCCATGCGTGACCGGCTCTCGGCCCCGCGCCGCGCCGTCACTTCGGCAACCAGGGCCTCGATCAGGGCGAGGAGCGCGACGCTCGAATCCCACGCCGAGGGCACCGCAATGCGAGCAGGGAGGACGTGCCGCGCGCTTCGCGCTGCCGGCGACAGCCACTGGTCGGTGAGGACGATTGTCGTCACCTTCAGCCTGGCGGCCTCCGCCGCGAAGGCCACCAGATCGTCCTGATAGCGGCGGATGTCGATCAGGAAGAGGACGTCCCGGTTGCCCATGTCGAGCAACTGGTCGTGCCAGTTGTCGCGTTGGCCTTCGAGATGACTGACATTGGGCCGGAGGATACGGAGATGGGCGGTCATGTAGCGGGCAAGCGCGTCGGTGAACCGTCCGCCGATGAGGTGTACCGGCCGCCGCGGATCGGCAAGCAGCGTCGCCACCGCCTCGAACTCGCCGTTCGGCAGGCGGCGGAAAGTCTCCGCGATGTTGTCGGCGGCCGCCTCGGCGAACGCGGTTCGCGGCGCGCGCTTGCGCGTCGAGGGGCTGCCGGCGTCGGCCTTGGCAAGCGGCGACAGCAGCCGCGCTTCGACCTCGGCCATCAGCCGTCGCTGGAAGTCGGCGTAGGAGGCGAAGCCGATCCGGCCGATGAAACGGAGGATCGACGGGGCGCTGACTCCGGCCCGGTCGGCAAAGCGGGCGACCGTCTCGAGGCCGAGCAGCGGGTAGTCGGCGACCAGCGCCTGCGCCGCCCGCTTTTCCGAGGTCGTGAGCGACGGCATCGCATCGCGCACCAGATCCACGACCAGTCCGCCTCGTCCCACCGGGTGCTTCCGTTTGCTCATCGCGTTGCCGAGGCCCGGTTGACAATCGTCGCTGTGCCGGATCAGATATTACAGAAGGGGTCAAGGCAAGCTGCTTTGTAACAGATTTTCCGATTCGCCCGTGCGGCGGACGGGGTGGGGATATGGCGGACGATAGCCGCTCACCAGTACGCGAAGAGAACCGCGCCGGCGCCGGTCCGTTCGTTATCGTCTGCGATCACGCCTCCAATTTCGTTCCTTCCCGCTACGCCGGACTCGGCCTTTCCGGCGACAACCTTCGTGCCCACATCGCCTGGGATCCCGGCGCGCTCGGTGTTTCGCGCCGGCTCTCTGCCTTGCTCGATGCGCCGCTGCTGTGGCCCGATGTGTCGCGGCTGGTCGTCGACTGCAACCGCGACCCCGACGCGCCGGACCTTATCGCCGCCGAGAGCGAGGGTCGCCGAGTGCCCGGCAACGTCTCCGTCGACGGGGCGGAGCGGCTCCATCGCCTCGCATCCGTCCACGTCCCCTACCATCTGGCCATCGAGCGCCTGCTCGACGAGCGGGCTGCCGCCGGCCGCGCCACGGCGCTGGTTGCGGTCCATTCCTTCACCCCGGTCTACCGCGGCGTATCGCGGCCGTGGCAGATCGGCATCGTCTTTGACGACGATCGCCGCCTGTCCGCTCCGCTGGTCGCGGCCCTTCAGGACGATCCTGCGCTGACCGTCGGCCTGAACGAACCCTACGGCCCGGGCGATCGCGTGTACTATACGGTCACCCGCCACGCCCGCGAGCGCGGCCTGCCGGGAGTGATGATCGAAATCCGCAATGACGCCATTGCCGGAGCTGCCGCCGAGACGGTGTGGGGCGACCGGCTGGGCGTAATCCTTGCTTCGCTTTCGACGATCATATCGGGGGAGGCGGATGAGGTGGTCTGAGGACGCGCGGGCAGCGGCGCCCGACAGCGGCACACAGCACGGACGGGAAACCGGCGATGCCTAGGGCGATCAAGGCCTATGTCCGTATCGTCGATGCGGTGAACTACCGCGTCGGCCGGTTCGCGATGTACCTGCTCTACGTGATGATGGCGATCCTGATCTGGTCGACGGTGTCGAAAGTCACGCCGTGGCCGTCGATCTGGACGCTGGAGATGGCCCAGTTCGTCATGGTCGCGTACTACATGCTCGGCGGGCCCTACTCGCTGCAGCTCGACTCCAATGTGCGGATGGATCTGCTCTACCATCGCTGGTCGCCGCGGACCCGCGCCTGGGTCGACGCCTTCAGCGTCTTCGCGCTGCTCTTCTACCTCGGCGTGCTCCTCTACGGTGCGATCGAATCCACGGTCTATTCGCTCGAATATGCCGAGCGCAGCGCCACCGCCTGGCGACCCTATATCGCGCCGATCAAGATCGTGATGTCGGTCGCCGTCTTGCTGATGCTTCTGCAGTCGATTGCGCTCTTCTTCCGCGACGTCGCGAAGATCCGCGGGGAAGAGATCTGATGACCTCCTACGAGACCATCGCCCTTCTCATGTTCGTCACCATGATGGTGATGATGATGACGGGCCAGCGCGTCTTCGGCGCGATCGGCTTCGTCGCGGTCGCGGCGTCCGTTCTGCTGTGGGGGGTCGGCGGCTCCGATCTCGGCTTCTCGGCGGCGATGAAGCTGATGAAGTGGTACCCGCTCCTGACCCTGCCGATGTTCATCTTCATGGGCTACGTGCTCAGCGAGAGCCGGCTTGCCGACGACCTCTACCGGATGTTCCACGTCTGGTTCGGGCCGGTACCGGGTGGGCTCGCCATCGGCACGATCTTCCTGATGGTTATCATTTCGGCGATGAACGGGCTGTCGGTGGCGGGCATGGCGATCGGCGCGACGATCGCACTGCCGGAACTGCTGAAGCGCGGCTACGACAAGCGCATGGTGACCGGGGTGATCCAGGCGGGCTCGTCGCTCGGTATCCTGATCCCGCCGTCGGTGGTCCTCGTGCTCTACGCCATGATCGCCCGCCAGCCGGTCAGCCTGCTGTGGATCGCGGGCGTCTTCCCGGGCCTGATGATGGCCGGGATGTTCATCGTCTACATCTGGTTTCGCTGCAAGCTGAACCCGGATCTCGGTCCCCCGCTCGATCCCGAGGAGCGGGCCAAGATCACGCGTGCCGAAAAAATCCGGCTGCTCTCCGCCGGCATCCTGCCGTTGGCCATCTTCCTGGTGATGATGGTGCCGTTCGTGACCGGCTACACCTCGCTGGTCGAGGCGTCCGTGATCGGCGCGCTCGCCTCGGTGGTTGCCGCCGTGGTCAAGGGTCGGTTCACCCGGGCGGTATTCGAGACCTGCACGCGGGAGACGCTCTCGGTCTCCTGCATGTTCATGTGGATCATCCTCGCCGCTCTTGCCTTTGGCGCCGTCTTCGACGGCCTCGGGGCGGTCAAGGCGATAGAGGGCCTCTTCGTCGAGAAGATGGGCCTCAGCCCCTGGACGATCCTCATCCTGATGCAGCTGAGCTACCTGATCATGGGCACGTTCCTCGACGACACCGCGATGCTGGT
>JAGRKZ010000227.1 GCA_020442065.1 Bauldia sp. | reverse complement strand
AGATGATCGGCAACCTCGTCTACGACCAGTTCCTCACCGCCAACGACTGGCCGTTCGGGGCAGCGCTGTCGATGGTGCTGATCGCGCTGATGATCCTCCTGCTGGCGCTTCAGGCGCGCGGCGCCGGGCGCATCGCCGGCGAGACCCCGCCGCCCGGAGGCGACGATGTCTGAGCGCCGCTCCGGCTCGGGGCCGGGCTTCACGCTTTGGCTGGGCCTGGTCTTCGCCTTTCTCTACCTGCCGATCGCCGTGCTGGTCGCGCTCTCCTTCAACGAAGGCGGTCTGCCGACCGTCTGGACCGGCTTCTCAACCAAGTGGTACGTGTCGCTGGCGTCGAACGGCGACATCCTGTCGGCCGCACTCAACACCCTCATCGTCGCCGTCGTCTCGACCGCGATCGCCGCGCTCCTCGGCACGCTGCTGGCCATCGGCGTGGAGATGCGCCGGCGCCGGAGCCGCGGCCTGGAGGCCCTCCTGTTCGCGCCGATGGTGATCCCCGACATCGTCCTCGCCATCGCGCTGCTGTCGTTCTTCTCGCTCCTCGACGTGACCCTTGGACTCGGGACGATCATCCTCGCCCATGTCGTCTTTAACCTCGCCTTCGTCTGCCTTGTCGTGCGGGCCCGGCTGAAATCCTTCGACTGGTCGATCGTCGAGGCCTCGACCGACCTCGGAGCCTCGGCGCTCACCACGTTTCGCCGGGTGACGCTGCCGGTGATCCTGCCGGCGGTCGTCGCCGGCGCGCTGCTCGCCTTCACGCTGTCGGTCGACGAGTTCATCATCGCCTTCTTCACCGCCGGCGCGGGGAGGGCCTCGACGACGCTGCCCATGCAGATCTATGCGATGATCCGCTTCGGCGTGACGCCCGAGATCAACGCTCTCGCGACGCTGGTAATGGTGGTGAGCGTCACCGTTCTCGTGCTGTCGCAGCGCATCAATCGCGGCACGCTGACGACATGACCGCTCCCGGCACACTGCTTTCGATCGAGCGCGTCACCAAGCGCTTCGGGCCGGCGTTGGCCGTCGACGGCGTCTCGCTCGACATCCGCGGCAACGAGTTCTTCGCGCTTCTCGGCCCGTCCGGCTGCGGCAAGACCACGCTGCTCCGCCTGCTCGCCGGCTTCGAGACGCCAAGCGAGGGTCGCATCCTTCTCGACGGCGTCGACATCGCGCCGGTGCCGCCGAACCGGCGTCCGGTCAACCTCATGTTCCAATCCTACGCGCTGTTCCCGCACATGACCGTGCAGGCCAACGTCGCCTACGGGCTCGAGATGGAGCGCCTGCCGCGGGGTGAGATCTCGGCGCGGGTCGCAGCCATCCTTGAGACGACGCACCTGACTGAATTCGCGACCCGCAAGCCCGACCAGCTTTCCGGCGGGCAGCGTCAGCGTGTGGCGCTGGCGCGGGCCCTGGTCAAGCGACCGCGGGTGCTGCTCCTCGACGAGCCCCTCGCCGCACTGGACAAGAAGCTCCGCGGCGCTATGCAGCTCGAACTGAAACGGCTTCAGCATGAAGTCGGCATCACCTTCGTCGTCGTCACTCACGACCAGGAAGAGGCGCTGGTCATGGCCGACCGCATGGCGGTGCTGCGCGGCGGCCGGCTGCTCCAGTGCGACACGCCCCACGAGATCTACGAGCGTCCGGCCGACCGTTTCGTCGCCGACTTCATCGGCGTGATGAACTTCATTGCCGGCCGGCTCGGCGCCGAGGGCGTCGAGACCGACGCCGGGCTGGTTCGCGGGGCGCGCCCGGAGGGGAGGGTGGGTGCGCCCGCCACCGCCGCCATCCGGCCCGAGCGGATCCGGCTCTTCCCCGATGTCGACGTCGCCAACCGCACGGCCGGCACCGTGGAGACCGTCGTCTATCACGGCCTCGACCAGCAACTCGGCGTGAAGACGGGGCTTTGCCAAAAGCCCCTTCTCGTGCGAGTGACGGCCGAGGAGGCCGACCGCCGCCGTCTTCAACCGGGCGACCCGGTCGAGATCGGCTGGACGACGCCGGACACCCGCATCTTCGTCGATTGAGCCTGGGAACCAGAGACATGGCCGGAAAGACAATCGCCTTCTTCCCCGAAGCCGCCTACGGGCCCGCTCTCAACTCGGTCGGCATTGCGCAGGCCGTGGAGGCGCTCGGGCACAAGGCGGTCTTTCTGTCCGATCCGGGTTTCGTGCCGGTGTATGAGGGTTATGGATTCGAGGCCCATCCGGTGAACCTCTCCGCGCCGATGCCGCCCGAGCAGATGGCAAAGTTCTGGGAGGACTTCATCAACGGCCATATCCCCAACTTCCGGAAGTCGCCCTACGACCAGATCGACAACTACGTGAAGGACTGCTGGACCGCGATCGTCGATACCGCCAAGTGGGCGCAGAAGGACCTTCCCGGCGTCCTCGCCAAGGTTCAGCCCGACATGGTCTGCGTCGACAACGTCATCCTCTTCCCCGCGGTCAAGCAGTCGGGCAAGCCGTGGGTGCGGATCATCTCGTGCTCGGAGAACGAGATCGAGGATCCCGACATCCCGCCGCATCTCTCCGGCGCGGCGGAGGGCGACCATACCGCCCACCAGCGCTACCGCGACCGCTTCAACGACGTGATCGGGCCGATCCACGCCGACTTCAACGCCTTCCTCGCCGAGAACGGCGAGGCACCGTACCCGCTCGGCCAGTTCTTCGAGGCGTCGCCCTATATGAACCTCCTCCTCTATCCCGAGGCGGTGAAGTTCACGCGGCGTCACGCTCTCGACCCGTCCCGCTTCCAGTACCTCGAAGGATGCGTGCGCACGGAGAAGCCCTACACCGTGCCGACCTTCGCCAAGAACAATGACGGCCCCCTGATCTACGTCTCATTCGGCAGCCTCGGGGCCGGTGACGTCGACCTGCTCAAGCGGATCATCGCCGCGCTCGGCAAGACGCGCTACCGGGCGCTGGTCAATGTCGGCGGCTACAAGGCGCAATACGACGACGTGCCGCCGAACGTGATCATCGACGAGTGGTTTCCGCAGCCATCGGTCATCCCGCAGGTCGACGCCGTCATCCACCACGGCGGCAACAACTCGTTCACCGAGTGCCTCTATTTCGGCAAGCCGGCGATCATCATGCCCTACGTCTGGGATGGGCACGACAACGCCACCCGCGTCGCCGAGACCGGTCACGGCTTCAAGCTCGACCGCTACGCGTGGACCGACAAGGATCTCATCGACCGGATCGAGGCCTGCCTCAATGACGGGTCGATCAAGGCCAGGCTCGCTGCCACATCGGCGCAGATGCAGGCGGCCAACGGCCCGGCCAAGGCGGCCCGCATCCTCGACACCATCCTCGCCAAGGGCCGCTACGATGGCTGAGGCCGCCTCCTCGGCGCCGCATCTCGCCCGCGCCTCGACCCGCGACGACCTGGTCGACTGGGGCGCCCAGCCGAACCCGCTCGACGGCGCATCCCACTCGACCGGCCGCCTCGTCCACAAGGGACCGAACAACCAGCCCGAATCCGGCATCTGGGTGTGCACCCCCGGGCGCTGGCGGCTCTCGATCCCGCGCGACGAGTTCTGTCATTTCGTCGCCGGCCGCGCGAGCTACCGCTCCGACGATGGCGAGGTGATCGAAGTGTCGCCGGGCACGGTGGTCATGTTCCCCGCCGGCTGGACCGGCGAGTGCACCGTCCATGAGACCATGCGCAACCTCTACATGCTGGCCTGAACCGAAGGACTCCCACCCGTGACCACGCCTGTCTGGCAAGACCCGCTCGCCCTTACCGACCTCGTCGACTGGGGCATCATCCCGACCATGATCGAAGGGGAGTCGCGCACCTCCGGCAAGCTCCTCCACAAGGGGCCGGAGGGTCGGTCCGAGTGCGGACTGTGGGTCTGCACGCCGGGCAAATGGGCCTGCCACGTCACCCGCGACGAGTTCTGCCACTTCCTCGAGGGGCGCTGCACCTATGTCCACGAGTCCGGCGAGGTGATCGAAATCGCGCCGGACACGGCAGCGTTCTTCCCCGAAGGGTGGAAGGGCGTCTGCACCGTCCATGAGACGATCAAGAAGGTCTACATGATCCGCTAGGATGCGTTCTCGGCCATGACCTTCTCACCCGACTGTCCCGCCTTCTTCGTCAACCCGGACTACCGGCCGATGTCGGGCGCCCAGCGCACCGTCCTCGACCCGGCGACGCTGGAGCCGGTCGGCACGGTGTCGACGGCGAGCGAGGCCGAGATCGATGCGGTGCTGACCGCGGCGACCGTGGCGCAGGCGGCGTGGAAGAAGATTGACGCAAAGAGCCGCGCCAAGCACCTCCACGACGTGGCTGCCGCGATCGAAGCCGCCGACCTCGACGGCTGCGCCGAGCTGATGGTGCGGGAGATGGGCAAGCCCTATCCCGAAGCGATCGGCGAGATCGCCAACTGTGCCGGCGTCTTCCGCTACTACGCGGAGATGGCCCGCGACGAGGCCGGCAAGGTCGCCGGCACGACCCAGACCGGCTCGTTCCAGTATGCCCGCTACGAGCCCTACGGCGTCAGCGTCCATCTCATGCCGTACAACTTTCCCATCCTGCTGATGTGCTGGACGGTGGCCGCCTCGCTCGCCGCCGGCAATGCCGCCGTGATCAAGCCGGCCGAGGCGACGACACTATCGACGCTCGACTACATGAAGGTGTTCCGATCGCTGCCGCCGGGCCTCGTCTCCTGCCTCCCCGGCGGCGTCGCGACGGCACAGGCGCTGATCGCCTCGGACCGCACCCATGCCGTCGCCTTCACCGGCTCGGTCGCCGCCGGCAGGGCAGTGGCGGTCGCCTGCGCCGACCGGATGAAGCCATGCATCATCGAGGCCGGCGGCAGCGACCCGATGATCGTCACGGCGCATGCGCCGCTCGAGGTCGCTGCGGCGGGCGCGGTGACCGCGGCCTTCCATCTTTCCGGACAGGTCTGTACCTCGGCCGAGCGCTTCTTCGTCGTCGATGCCATCCACGATCGCTTCGTCGACCTCTTTGCAGAGAAGACCCGCGCCCTCCGCATCGGTCACGGTCTCGACGTCAGCGAAATCGGCCCGCTGGTCAGCGAGGCCGCGCGCGAGCGGGTCATGCGCCTCGTCGACGATGCCCTTGACCGCGGCGCCACAGCGGTCACCGGCGCGAGGGTCCCGCCCGGCCGCAACACCGGCTGGTTCTACGAGCCGACCATCCTCACGGGCGTGACGCCCAACATGGCGATCTGCCACGAGGAGTGTTTCGGCCCAGTCGCCGCCATCTGCCGGGTCGCCGATTTCGACGAGGCCGTCCGTCTTGCCAACGATAGCCCGTTCGGCCTCGGCGCCTCGGTCTTCACCACCGACCTTGCCGAGGCGATGGACGCTGCGGAACGGCTGGAGGCGGGCATGGTCTGGGTCAACAATCCGCTCATCGACAACGACGCGCTGCCCTTCGGCGGCTGGAAGATGTCGGGGCTTGGCCGCGAGCTCGGCCGGCAGGGCCTCGATGCCTTCCGCCGGTCGAAGATGGTGGTGATCGACCACAAGCCGGTCGTCCAGGATTGGTGGTATCCCTATCCGGACGCCTGGTTCCGCCGCCACGGCGGCCGGAAGCATGTGTGAGCGGCGATGAAAATCGCGATCCTCGGCGGCGCGGGCCTGATGGGCGCGGGCATCGTCCGCGACCTCATCTCAGACCGTGCGATTGTGCCAATCTCGGCGATCCGCGTTGCCGATGTCTCGCGGGCCCGGATAGACGCTCTGTCGGCCGAGTTGGGCGATTCCCGCCTCGCGGCGTTCGAGCTCGACGTCAACAACCCCGCGCGCCTCGCGGATGCGGTCTCCGGCGTCGACATCGTCATCAACGCGGTGCCGACGCTGCTCGGCCACCAGATGGCGATCTTCGAGGCCTGCCTTGCCGCCGGCGTCACCTACACCGACCTCGGCGGTCTCGGCACCTACACCGTCCGCCAGAAGGCGATGCACGAGCGCTTCCGGAGCGCCGGCGTCGCCGCGGTGATCGGCACCGGCGCCGACCCGGGCATGTCCAACGTCATCTGCCGCGCCGTTGCCGACCAGCTCGACACCATCGAGCGCATCAATCTCTACTGGGCGGCCGAGCTCGTCGGGCCGGAAAACCCGGTTCTGGTCCCGCCCTATTCGATCTCCACCGTTCTGGCCGAGTACGCGCGGCCGAGCATCCAGTTCCTCGACGGCCGGCATCAGGAATGCGGGGCGATGACCGGGCATGAAGTTGTCGACCTGCCCGAGCCGTGGGGCCGCGCCGAGTTCATGTACTCGCCGCATTCCGAGCAGCTCACGGTGCCGCTCGCCGACGGCATCCGCGAGAAGGGCATTCGCGAGTTCACCTGGAAGCTTCACCTGCCGCACCGCGAGCACGAGGCGTGGGTGGGTCTCGTCAAGGCCGGCTTCGGCGACTTCGACGATCCGGTGACGGTGAGTGGCGCGAGCGTCAGGCCGCTCGATTTCCTCTCGGCGCTCATCGCCCGCAACATGGAGCGGTACCGCGACCGCATCCCCGCGCAGGACAGCCACGAGATCCATTTCGCCGTTGGGGCCGGTACCCGCGCCGGCAAGCCGGCCACGGCGCGCTGCGAGGTGGTTGTCCGGCCCGATCCCCTTTACGACGACTATGTCGATGCGGCGACCTCGATGAACGCCTCGATCGCAGCGCAACTGCTCCTCGCCGGCGCCGCCAAACCCGGCGTGTGGGCGCCGGAAGAGATCTTCGACGTCCCGGCCTACCTCGACGAAGTCAGGAGGCGAGGCCTCCAGGTGTCGCTGACCGTCGCGTAAGGCGGCTCACCGGGTGGGGGCTTCGGCCTGCGACAGGGGGCTCGATCCCTTGTTCGCGCTGGGCTCGCGCACCAGCAGCAGCAGGGCGAGGCCGAGCAGCAACTCTGCCGCAATGATCGCGATGCCCGCCTTCTGGCTACCCGTGAGCTTCGTCACCAATCCGACTATCAGCGGGCCAAGCCAGCCGGTAGCCCGGCCAGCGAGGGCGTAGAGGCCAAAGAGTTGGTTGCGCAGCTCGTCGGGCGCCAGGCGTGACATCAGCGTCCGGCTGGACGCCTGAATCGGCCCGAAGAAGACGGCAAGGCACCCGGCCGCGATCCAGAAGCCCGTCAGGGTATCGATGAAGGTGATCGAGACCGAGATCGCCGCCAGCGCCACGATTGAGAGGGTGACGACCCGCTTGGAGCCGATCCGGTCGTCGACCCAGCCGAAGGTGATCGCCCCAAGACCGGCCACGACATAGATTGTGACCCCGAGCAGGAGCATCTGGCCGTCGGTGAAGCCGAAGGCACCTTTGGCCACGAGCGGGCCGAAGACGAAGAGGGCATTCACGCCATCGATGAAGAACATGTGGGCGAGAAGAAACCAGGCGACCGACCGCATGCGCGGCAAGGACCAAAGCGTCTGCCAGAGATCGTTCAGCCCATGCGCGGCGATGTCGCGGGCGGACTCGGCGGACCCGCGCTCACGTGGACCGAAGACGATCAGTGGAATGGCGAAGACCAGAAACCAGATGGCCGTGATCGGAGCCGCCATGCGCACGGGCTCCGCCACCGCCGGGTCAAGACCGAAGAGCGGCGGATCGGGCATGAAGAGGAGGGCATAGACGAGGCCGAGTGACGCGAGCGAACCGAAATAGCCCGCGCCCCAGCCGAAACCCGAGATGCGCCCCATCGATTCTGGCGTGGCGACGTCGCCGAGCATGGCATTGTAGAACACGTAGCCGAGCTCGAACGCGGAGTTGGCGACGAGCAGGAGCAGGAGTGCGAGCATCAGCGATTGCGGCCCCGGGTACACCCACCACATGGCGAAGGTGGCGACAATGGCGACGATGCTGCACGCGCCCAGCCATAGCCGCCGCCGCCCGCTGCGATCGGCAAAGGCGCCCAGGATGGGACTGAGGAGAGCGATCAGTGCCGCCGACGCAGAGATCGCATATCCCCAGTTGGCCTGACCGCTCACGGGGTTGGCGGCGACACGTTCGAGGAAGTACGGCGCGAAGACGAACGACAGGATGACGGCTGCAAAGGCGGAGTTCGCCCAGTCATAAAGGCACCAGAAGACGATCTGGCGGCGAGCGCCGGATCTGGCCGGTGCGCTTGGGACCAAGACCATTCAGCCGCTCCCCGAAGTTTGTTTGGACTCTGCAGGCGCATCGTCGTCCTCGCCGGGTGCCTCACCGGCGATCCGGGCCACGCCCGCGCGTACCGCGTCGGCGAGGGCCTGGGCGGGATCGGCGCCTTCCGGAATGCCGGCAATGAGCGCATCGGCCGCCAGCGGCTCGCCAAAGGTCACCGTCACCGCGGTCGGGTGCGGAAAGCGGCGGTCTCGCGGCCACGCTTCGAACGTCCCTGCGATGTAGACGGGAACCACCGGCGCCCGCGACCGGAGGATCACGTGGCCGACCCCGGAGTGAAACGGCAGGAGCTTGCCATCCGGCGAACGCCAGCCTTCGGGGAACCAGACCTGGACGCCGCCCTTCGCCAGCGTCTCGATCGCGAGCTCGACGGCAATCGTCGGGGCGGTCTCGTCGACGGGAAAGATCCGGGCGATCCGGGCGAAGGCCCGATGGAACGGCGTGTGAAACACGCGCTGCCTAATCGCCGCCCAGGCGATGCGGCGGCGTAGCGCCGCAGGCAGGGCGGCGGCAACGACGAAGGCATCCATGTCGCTGACGTGGTTGGGGCAGATCAGGAGAGGCCCGGTCGTCGGGAGGGTTTCCACGCCGCGTGCGTGGAGCCGGAAGAACAGCCGCATCGTCGCCTTGTTGGCGCCCGCGAGCACCCCGGCCAGTCCGCGCTCGACCGGTGTTGCCGGCGACAGCCAGCGCGCGCGCTCCCTGGCGATGGTCTCGTCGAAGTCCGCGCGGTGACGCTCGCGGTCCGGTTCCTTGGTGCTGACGCGCGTCAGCAGATCGCGCACCGTCGCAATGCGCGCGGTGTCGGCGGAGTCGAGGCGGACGCCGGTCGCTTCCTCGATCGATACGGCAAGCGA
Source organism: Bauldia sp. (assembly GCA_020442065.1). Lineage (GTDB taxonomy): Bacteria > Pseudomonadota > Alphaproteobacteria > Rhizobiales > Kaistiaceae > Bauldia. The sequence continues at coordinate 9,244 of JAGRKZ010000227.1, read as the reverse complement.
CATCCAGTCGAAGGAATCGAGGCCGAGGTCGAGCTGGAGGTGGCTGTCGAGGTCGAAGGGCTGGCCCTGCTGGCGCTGGGCGAGGATCGCCCACACCGCCGCCCGCGGCGGCGTGTCGATCCAGGCCCGTTCCTCGGCCGTCAGCACCCGTGGCTCGGCCTGTCCGCCGCCGGCCCTCGCGCGCTCGTAAAGTTCGGGGAGGCGGAAGCGCCGCAGCTTGCCCAGCCGGGTGCGCGGCAAGGGTTCGCGCGTGAGCGCAAAGCCGGCCAGACGCCAGGTCGGCGGCAACCGGGTGGCCACCGTTCCGAGCGCCACGCGGATCGCGTCTTCCGCCTTCAGCGCGCCCGCCTTGGTGATCTCGGCGAGATTTGGAACGATCAGCGCGACCAGTGCGCCGTCGCGCTCCATCACGCCGATCTCGGCAATCTGCGGGTCGGCGAGATACCGCCGTTCGACGTCGTCGGGATAGAGGTTGTCTCCGCCGGCGAGGACGATCACCTCCTTCTTCCGGCCCGTGACATAAAGGAAGCCGTCGGCATCGAGGCGTCCGAGGTCGCCGGTGCGGAAGAAGCCGTCAGGGGTGAAGGCCTGGGCGTTGGCGTCGGGGTTGTCGATGTAGCCCGAGAAGACCACGGGGCCGCGCAAGAGGATCTCGCCGATGCCATCCGGCCCCGGGCTGTCGATGCGGACCTCGCATCCTTCGATCGGCTTTCCGACGGATGCGGCGCGTTTTGCCACGAGCGTGCCGGCGACCGATGCCGCGGTCTCGGCGAGTCCATAGCCGACGCGCACATCCCAGCCGAGCGCCTCGAGTTCCTCCTGGACCCGCTGCGGGAGATGGGCGCCACCCGAAACCACGAGCCGGAGATCAGGGGCGACCGCCCGGCGAACCGACCCGAGGAGAGCGCCGCCGAGTTTGCCCTCGCTGTGCCGTCGGAGTTGAACGGCGAGACCCATGCCGCCATCGAAGGCGATCCTGGCCAGGCGCCCTCCGGAAGAGCGGATGCGTTCGCGGATGCCGGCGAGCATCGCCTCGTAGAGCCTGGGCACACCGGCGATGACCGTTGGCCGGCCGAGGCGGAGCGCCTCGGCGATCTGCGGCCCGGTCGGGGCTTCCGGCAAGACCAGTGTGGCGCCAACGGTCAGGCTGCTGAGCGTTGCCGTGATCCACGGGAAGACGTGGTGCATCGGCAACGGCATCAAGACGCGATCGTCCGGACCGACCAAGCCGGTCTCGGCGATCGCCCGGACATTCCAGCCGATGTTGCCGAGGCTGAGCCGGAAGGCCTTGGGCGCTCCGGTCGTTCCCGATGTGCGGAAGAGGGCGATGGGATCGTCGGGTCCGAGGGCGGCGGCCGGTACGCTCGCCTGATCAAGGTCCAGTTCCGAGAGGTCGAAGCATCTGAGGCCGGTCATCTCCGCCGCGTCGCCGTCGACGAGAATGGCCCCGGCGCCACTCGCGATGGCCTGGTCGTGCGCCTCGCTCGCCGGAAGCAGCGCATCGATGGGCGCCAGGACGGCCCCGAGATAGTGACAGGCGAGGCCGGCTTCGATCCATCTCGCCGAGTTGGGCGCCCAGAGCGCCACCACTGTGCCGCGGCCACAGTCCGCTCTGGCCAACGCCGCTGCGGTACCGGCAATCCGGCGATGGAGTTGGGCACCCGTCAGCGTCTCGACCGTGCCGGCCACCACCGACTGCACGACCGGCCGATCACCGAGCCGCTGCAGGCCCGCCAGAAGCTCGGAGGGCGACCACGGCAATCTCTCGGATATGGTCATGGCTCCGAGTTCCCGAATGACAACTCAGAAATGCTATGCGTACCAAGCGTCGAAGACCCGGCGCGCGGTCAGCGACGCCCAAGCGCCGACAGACCCGCGCCGACCAGCGCATATTTCATCGACTAAGTAGTTTTCGCATTGATTTGAATCACAAATTCGTCGTTTCCTGACACCTCGAACGGTCGACCTGACGCTGATGGTCGAGGGGCTCGGACCTGCGAGGCGCATCGCAGCAAACCGCGCGTCGCGCACGGGACCGCGACGATTTGATCGGCGGGGCGGGCGCAGGGATGTTCGAGCACGGTTTGTGGCGCCTCTGCCGGTCGACCGGACGTGACGGCGATTGGTCCGGTGGTGTCACGGGATTCGCCCGACGGGAACAGTAGGTCGTGAGGCATATCTACCTCCACATCGCCGCCCTGCTGGGGGCGCTCACCATCGGCCTCACGCTGTACCATTGGGGGCAGCCGCTGATCTGTACCTGCGGATACGTGCAGCTCTGGGTCGGGTCGATCTTCTCCAGCGGAAATTCGCAGCACATAGCCGACTGGTATACGCTGTCGCACATCGTCCACGGCCTGCTGATCGTCCTCATTGGGCGGTTGTTTGGACTGGGCTTTGGCGTCCTCTACGCCCTGGCGATCATCACCGGCGTCGCGTGGGAAATCACCGAGCACACCGACTGGGTGCTCGATATGTTTCGGGCGGCCACGCTCTACCAGGGCTATCGCGGCGACAGTGTCCTCAACTCCGTTTCCGATTACCTCTGGATGCTGGGCGGGTTCTTTGTCGGCTACGCCTTGAGAACGGTCTGGGTGGTGGTCCTGGTGGGCGCGCTGGAGGTGACATCGGCTGCGGTCGCCCGGGACAGTCTGGCCCTGACGACGCTGATGCTCGTTTACCCGATCGAGGCCATTGAGGATTGGCAACAGGCGATAAACCCGAACAGGGTTCCGGAGACCTGAAAGGCCCACACGCGGAGCGAAATGGGCCCCGCGCTTGTCACGCTCCGGTGGCCTGATAGAGTGATCGGCGAAACTGAACCAGCATGGATCGCGGCGCCGCCTGAGATGGGCTGGTCGCGCGATCGAGGACGTTCGTAGTGAAGGCGCCAGACGAGGACCCGCAGAACGCGGGCTCGGCCGCGCCCACGGGCTTGAGATTGGCGGACGCCGGCGCCGAAGCATCGGTCCCGGCGGATGCGATCTCCGGCCGCAAGTCGCACAATGGCGACGGGCGCGGCAAATCGAAGAAGCGGCGGCGTCGACGCCGCGGGCCGGTCTATGCGCCTGGCACGGGCCCGAGGGCCGTGGCGCATGTCGATACCACTGAAACCAGTCCAGCCCTGACCACGCGAGCGCCGGCCGACAGCAAGCTCGGTTCAGCGGAGAGGGATACGCGCGTCCAGCGCCAGGCGCCATTCTATGGTGCGCTCGATCTCGGCACCAATAATTGCCGGCTGTTGGTCGCGATACCTCGCGAGCAGGGATTCCGGGTGGTTGACGCCTTCTCCAGGATCGTCCGCCTCGGCGAGGGCGTTGGCCAGACGGGACGGCTTGGCGATGCCGCCATGGCCCGCGCCATCGAGGCCCTGAAGGTCTGCAGCCAGAAGCTTGCCTACCGCGACGTGACCAGGGTGCGCATGATCGCGACCGAGGCCTGCCGGACGGCGGAAAACGGCGCCGAGTTCATCGCGCGTGTCCTGGATGAGACTGGACTCGAGCTCGAGATCGTCTCGCGTGAGACCGAGGCGCGGCTTGCCGTCGCCGGCTGTGCGTCGCTGGTCGATCCGCGGGCTTCGGGCGTGATCCTCTTCGACATCGGGGGAGGGTCGTCGGAGCTGGTGTGGCTCGATTTCGACGCGCGTGAGGACGCTCGCCGCCGACGCGCGTCGGACCGCATCCGGGAGTGGGTTTCGCTGCCGGTTGGCGTCGTGACACTGAGCGAGCGGCACGGCGGGCGCGACGTATCGGCCGCACAGTTCGAGGCGATGGTAGCGGAAGTCGCCGTGATGCTCGAAGCGTTTCCCAATGTGGCGGTGCTCGATGCGGCGGTCGCGGCCGGCGCGGTGCACATGCTCGGGACGTCGGGCACGGTAACGACGCTGGCGGGTGTCCATCTCGAACTGCCGCGCTACGACCGGCGGATGGTCGACGGTACCTGGCTGAGCGGCGGACGGGTTGCGGAGCTGGTGAACCTCTTCGTCGCGATGGACTACGAGGCGCGCTGCGCCAACCCCTGCATCGGGCGCGAGCGGGCCGACCTCGTCCTCGCCGGCTGCGCAATCCTTGAGGCGATACGCCGCCGTTGGCCCTGCGATCGGCTTCGCGTCGCCGACCGTGGACTCCGCGAGGGCGTGCTGGTCGAGATGATGAGCGAAGACGGCGTTTGGAGTGGGCGTCAGGGCCGCCGCGCCGGAGAGCGTCTTGGCTAAGGCACGCGAACCCAGCGGGCGCCAGCTCAAGGTGCGGGTCAAGACCGCGCGGCGGCGCAAGGCGAGTTCGACCCGCTGGCTCGAACGGCAGCTCAACGACCCGTATGTGGCAAAGGCCAGGGCGGAGGGATACCGGGCGCGTTCCGCCTACAAGCTGATCGAGATGGACGACCGCTATCACCTCCTGCGTCCGGGTGATCGCGTCGTCGATCTCGGCGCCGCGCCGGGCGGGTGGTCCGAAGTGGCGGCCGAGCGGGTCCGCTCGACGGCTGTGGATCCGCACGTCGTCGCGATCGACTATCTCGAGATGGCGCCGCTTGAGGGCGTCATCGTCCTCCAGAAGGATTTCCTCGACGAGGATGCGCCCGAGGCCATCCGCGCCGCGTTGGGCGGACACGCCGCCGACGTGGTGATGTCCGACATGGCGGCGCCGACGACCGGTCATCGCCAGACCGACCACATCCGCACGACGATGCTGGGCGAAGTCGCCGCGGATTTCGCAGCGAGTGTTCTCAAGCCCGGCGGCCATTTCGTCGCCAAGGTGTTCCAGGGTGGGGCGGGCGCCGACCTGCTATCTGCCCTCAAGCGCGACTTCGCTGCGGTCCATCACGTCAAGCCGCCGGCGAGTCGCGCAGGGTCGGTGGAACTCTACCTGGTGGCAAAAGGCTTTCGCGGAAACGGGAGCGGCTGACGCCGCTCCCGAGCCATTACGCGCGCTTCACGATGCCGATGATCAACAACAGGATCACGGCTCCGATCACCGCAGCGATGATCGAAGAGATGAAGCCGCTGCCGAGATGCACGCCGATCGCCGGCAGCAGGAAGCTGGCGATAATCGCGCCGATGATGCCGACAACGATATTGCCGAGCAGGCCGAACCCGACGCCCTCGACGATCAGACCCGCCAGCCAACCCGCTATCGCGCCGATGACGAGGGCTATTATGATGACCCAGATGACCGCCACGCCGGCGGCCGCTGCCCCTTCGCCTTCCATGGTCGCACTCCCCTTGTGCCGCGGGATGATTCCCGCCGGCTGAGCCTATGGCACGCGACGAATTGTCACAATGCCGCCCGAACGACGGCGTCAGCCCCGATCCCGCATCGCCGTGACGGGGTCCGGCGCCAGCGGCCGGTGGCCCGAGACCTCGCGCCCGGCGTCATGGGCGAGGCGGGCAAAGGGCACGGCCGAAAGGGCTGTCACGACGCCGATCACGAGAAAAGCGGGGATGAACGAGGCGGGCACGAGCGCGCCGCCGGTTGCCTCCACGGTAAACTGGAGCGCAATCGCGCCGACCGACACGCCGATCGACAGCGACAGCTGCTGGGCGACGCTGGTGATGGTGGTGGCGCGGCTCATCTTCTCGGGCGGCACATCGGCGAAGGCGAGGGCGTTGACGCTGGTGAACTGGAGAGAACGGAAGAAGCCGCCGATCAGCAGCAGGCTCGCCATCACCGCTACCGGTGTCGACGGTGTGAACAGCGCCGGCATCGCGACGAAGGCGGCCGCGATCAGGGCATTGACGATCAGCACGCGCCGGAAACCCTGACGCCTGAGGATCGCGGGCGTCACGAACTTCATTGCCATTGCCCCGATGGCCGAGGCGAACGTGATCATGCCGGACTCGAAGGGCGTCATGCCGAACCCGACCTGGAGCAGCAGCGGCAGCAGGAACGGCGTGGCGCCGACGCCGATGCGGAAGAACAGCGTACCGAGGAGACTGGTGCCCAATGTCGGGATGCGGAGCAGCGAGAGATCGATGATGGGGTTGGCCATCCGTCGGCTGCGAAGGACATAGGCCGCCAGCAACGCCACGCCGACGAGCAGCATGGCGAGCACTCCGGCGAGCGGAATGAGTTGCAGGCCGAGGCTGGTCGAGCCGGTGATGAAGAGGGCGAGGCCGAGGGCGGAGAGCAGGAAGCCGATCGCATCGAACCGGGATCGGGCGTCGCCGCGAATGTCGGGGAGGAAGAGGGTGGCGAGCGTGACGCCGAGAATGCCGACCGGGACGTTGATCCAGAAGATCCAACGCCAGTCGAAATAGGTGGTGATGAAGCCCCCGACCGGCGGGCCGACGACCGGACCGACGAGGGCCGGGATCGTCAGCCAGGCGAGCGAGCCGACCAGTTCGTGCTTGGGGACGCTTCGCAGGATCACGAGCCGCCCCACCGGCATCATCATCGATCCGCCAAGACCCTGGACTACGCGGGCGACGACCATTTCCGGGATCGAATTCGACAGGCCGCAGGCGATCGAACCGAGCGTGAAGACGGTGATCGCCAGACGGAAGATGGTGCGGGCGCCGTAACGGTCGGCGAGCCAGCCCGAGGCGGGGATGAAGACGGCGAGGGCAAGGAGATAGGAGGTGAGGGCGAGCTTGAGGTGGATCGGGCTCGCGCCGAAGTCCTTCGCGATCGCCGGAAGCGCCGTCGCGAGGACGGTCGAATCGAGGTTCTCCATGAACAACGCGCAGGCGACGATCAACGGCAGGAGGATGCGGTCCGGCATGTGCGCTGTGTGTCCGCCTACGGCCGATGCGGGACCTGGTCGGACCCGGCGGGATCGCCGGCGGCGTCGGCATGCTCGGCGATCAGCGTCGCGATCACGGCACGAAGCGCGGCCGCGTCGGCCGATCGCCCGTCAGGCTGCTCGACGAGTGTTATCAGGGCCTTCCACAAGGCCCAGCCTCGTGCGCGCCGCCATTCGCCCGGGTCGACATCGATGGTGTCGCGGAACGCGCGACGGGCGTCGCCGTCGAGCATGGTCCAGGCGATGACGAGGTCGCAGGCGGGATCGCCGACGCCCGAGCTGCCGAAGTCGATGACCGCGGCCAGGGCGCCGTCGCGCACGAGCAGGTTGCCGCTCGCAACGTCGCCGTGGAGCCAGCGGGACGGTCCCGACGCATCCGATGCGCAGGCCGCCTGCCAGACCTCCGCGGCCGCGTCGACATCGATCCGACCGCGCAGCGCGTCGAGCGCGGCCATGGTCTCCTCGTGGTAGACCGCGACGGGGGCGCCCCGGAAGAAGTTGTGTCGTCCGGGCGGCGGACCGTCCGTGGCTTCGACGGCGCGCAGCGTCCGGAGAAAGCCGGCGAGCGACCCCGCAAGGGCCTCGCGGTCTGCGATCGGCGCGGAGGTGGCCGGTTCGCCCTCGAGCCAGCCGTAGATCGACCAGGACCAGGGATACCCGCTGCCGGGCTCCCCCCTGGCGACGGGGGCCGGGATCGCGAGCGGCAGCTGCGGCGCCAGCCACGGCAGCCAGCGATGCTCCTTGTCGACCTGGAGCGCGTACCACGACCCGGTCGGCAGCCGCGCCGTGAGACGATCGCCAATCCGGAATGTCCGGTTGTCCCACCCGTCGGGCTCGACGCGGCGGATCGGCAGACCGGCCCACTGCGGAAACTGCGTCGCAATCAGGTCCCTGACGAGGGCGACGTCGAGGGCCTCGCGGTCGATGCGGACGTCGTCCTCGTACATGGCGTCCGCGACCGGCGCCCCTGCCTAGGTCTTCCGCGCCCGGATGGCGGCGACGCTGTCCGGCCCGACGTAGAAGTCGGCGGCCGGGACACCTTCGAAGGTCACCCACACGTCGCCCTTCGAGAGTCCCATCTCTTCGGAGAGCGCGGTGGCGACGCGGTCGGCGATCCGGTTCTTCTTCCCTTCGCCGTCCCTAGCCAGGTTCTCTGCGACATATTTGATGCTGACGAAGGGCATTGGGCGTTCTCCCTGAGCCGTGAAGTCCGATGCGCTGCTGGCGCCCGTCGTCGATAGCACACACCGGCGGTCGGCGCAGGGCGGGCAAAGCTGCCTCCTCTCTCGATCTTCCCTGGAAGTCATCAAATCTTCATTGCGCGGATAACCGGCTGTAACGCTCGGGCCGCATCCGGACGGAGAACTTCTCGCCATCGAATTGGAGACGGACAGATGCGGAAGATTGCTGCCCTCAGCCGCCGGAGCTTCCTGACGTCGGCCGGTGCTGCCGGCCTGGTCGCGGCCTCGGGGATTGCCATGCCCTACTACTCGCGGGCCAACACCCGGCCGAGTTTCACCCACGGCGTGCAGTCGGGCGACATCGACACGAACTCGGGCATGGTCTGGGCCCGCGCCGATCGTCCTTCGCGCGTCACGTTCGAGATCGCCACGCGCGAGGACTTCGCCAATGCGACCCGTCTCGCCCCGCTCGACGCGTTGCCCGACACCGACCTCGCGGTGAAACGGCTGGTCGAGGGCCTGCCCGCCGACCAGGACATCTTCTACCGTCTCACCCTTGCCGACCTCGCCGACATCAACGCCACGTCCGAGCCGATCGTCGGTCACTTCCGCACCGCGCCGGCCTCGCGGCGCAACGTGCGCTTCGCCTGGTCGGGCGACACCGCCGGCCAGGGCTGGGGCATCGACGACGTCGGCATGAAGACCTACGCCACGATGGCCAAGCACAACCCGGACTTCTTCATCCATTCCGGGGACACCGTCTATGCCGACGGCGCGATGAAGGACGAGGTGGAGCTGGCCGACGGCGGCAAGTGGACCAACGTCGTGCTCATCGACGAGAAGCGGAAGGTCGCCGAGACCCTCGACGAGTACCGCGGCCAGTGGAAATACAACCTCCTCGATCCGAACGTCCGGGCCTTCAACGCCGCCGTTCCGACCTTCTTCCAGTGGGACGATCACGAGGTGGTCAACAACTGGTCGGCGTCGAAGGACCTCCTCTCCGACGAGCGCTACCAGGTGAAGTCGGTCGCGCTTCTGTCGTCCCGCGCCGGGCGTGCTTTCCACGAGATGACCCCGATCCGGTACACCCCGGCCGAGCCCGGCCGCGTCTACCGCAAGATCGCCTACGGTCCGCTGCTCGACGTCTTCTTCGTCGACCTGCGCAGCTATCGCGGGCCGAATGGTCCCAACATGGAGGAGACGCTCTCCCCGGAAGCGCGCATCCTCGGCGAGGAGCAGGTGCGCTGGCTGAAGCGCGAGCTTGCCAACTCCACCGCCACCTGGAAGGTGATCGCTTCCGACATGCCGCTCGGCCTGATCGT
>JAGRKZ010000226.1:719-3897 GCA_020442065.1 Bauldia sp. | reverse complement strand
GTGCATCGAGCCGCCCTTGCCGCGGGAGTAGCCGGTGCGACGGCCCGTGAGCTCGGCCATCACGCCCTTGGGATCCATCCCGCAGGCGAGCATGTGACCGTGATCGCGGTATCCGGTGATGACCTGGTCGCCCTCGCCGATCGCCATCTGCATCCCCACCACCACGGCCTCCTGGCCGANNNNAGAAGCCGCCGATCAGGCCCATGCCATACATCTGGCCCGCACGCTCCTCGAAGCGCCGGATCATCAGCATCGATTCGAAGGCTTCGAGTTCCTGCTCGCGCGAGAACTCGACCACGCGATCCTTGGGCGACGGCACCACGGTCGGTCGCGTACGACCGGCGCTCGTTGCCGCTACGGGAGTCGGTTTTTCGGCTTTCCGCGCGGCTTTCGGCATTCGCGTCTCCCTGGATTTGTCCTCTTTTAATTGGGACAAACCTAGCCGAATGCGAGGGTCAATCCAAGAATGACAGGCCTGTCATTCGTGCAGAGCAAGTATGCTGAAAAGACATGGGAGACTATGCTGCAGCGCTACTACGGACGATGCTGCACTGCACCAAATGAAATCACAACTTCATCTGGCCTGAGCAGGTTCAACGAGGTCCGGGCCTCGGTATCGACGACGTCCGCGTCAAGGCTTTCCGGCTTCAGCAGCGCCACGCGCTGTTCCATCGCCTCGCGTTCGTCACGGAGCTTGTCGACCTGGCCGCGCAACGACTCGCCCTCCTGGTCCAGCCTTTCCAGAGACTGGAGACCGTAGGAGCCGTTGTAGGCGTGGTAGCCGAAATACCCAAGGAAGAGGAAGGCCACCGCCGGCAGCCAGAGCCGGTTGATCGGAGACTTCCGCCTGTGCCGCGTCATCATTCCGTTGCCGCTCCGCGTCCCTCGCGCCGCACAATGCGCGAAGGAGGCTTAACGGAGGGTTTCGGCATAGCAGTCCCCGTCCTCGCATCTTTGACCCGATCTGCCGTCGATTGCTTTTTCCTGTCAATAATAGCAGGGGTTTCCCGAGTGACCCGTAATCAGTGGAGACAAGGATGTTCCGGCGCTTCATGACAGGCTCGAAGAGAACTGCGATTCGCACGACACTAATCGGGCTGTCCTTCACAGTGGTCGTCGCCGCGGCGGCCAAGGCGGAAGAAGCGTCCCTGCAGGACATTGCCGGTGCGATGCGCGCTCTGCCCCAGATCGTCATCTACCCGGCTAAGGAAATCATCACCCTCGACCCGACGCGACCAGCCGCAGATGCGGTCGCCGTGGTGGGTGACCGCATCCTCGCTGCCGGCTCGCTCGACGAACTGAAGGCCGCCGCAGGCACCCAACCCTATACGGTGAACACGATCTTTGCCGATCAGGTCATCGTTCCGGGCTTCATTGCCCAGCACGACCACCCCATGCTGGCGGCTCTGACGATGACCAGCGTGATTATCGCCATCGAGGACTGGGTGCTGCCGGAGGGGACGTCAAAGGCCGCCACTAACCGCGAGGAGTACCTTGCGCGGCTCGCCGAGGCCAATGCGAGCCTGAAAGATCCGAGCGCTGTCCTCCTGACCTGGGGCTACCACCAATACTTTCACGGCGAGTTGAAGAAGAGCGACCTCGACGCCATCAGCACGACGAGGCCGATCATCGTCTGGCACCGATCCGGTCATGAGTTCTTCCTGAACTCTATCGCCGAGCAGAAATACGGCGTGACCAGGGAATGGTTCGACCAATTGCCCGATAGCGCGAAGACGCAGGCGGACTTCGACAATGCCCACTACTGGGAGCAGGGCGCGTTCGCCATTATGCCCCTGATCGCCTCTGCAATCGCCTCTCCGGAACGGGTGCGTTCAGGGCTTGAGTTCGTGAAGGCTTACTATCACGCCAATGGCGTGACGCTCGGCTGCGAACCCGGCGGCATCGCGTCCAAAGCCATGCAGGATGCGCAGAACGCCGTGCTCAGCGATTCCTCTTCGCCTTTCCGCTTCTATTTCATCGTCGACGGCAAATCGATCACGGGCGCCTTCCCGGACGACAGGGTCGCCGAGGAGAGCGAGAAGCTCCTGACCTGGGGCGAGGGCATGACCGCTTATCTCCCCAAGCAGGTGAAGCTATTTGCCGACGGAGCGATCTTCTCCCAGGCGATGCAGGTGAAGGGTGGCTACACCGACGGGCACAAGGGCGAGTGGATGATGGATCCCGACTTCTTCGCCCGGACGTTCCGCGTCTATTGGGACCTCGGTTATCAACTCCACGTCCATGTCAATGGCGACGCCGGGCTGGACATGGTGCTCGACCAGCTCGAGCTCAACATGCGTCGCAATCCGCGTCCCGATCATCGCACCGTGATCATCCACTTTGCGGTTTCCACCCCGGACCAGGTGGAGCGGATCAAGCGGCTGGGCGCGATCGTGAGCGGCAATCCGTATTATCCCGTGGCGCTCGCCGACAACTATCGCGCCAACGGACTCGACCCGGCGCGTGCCGATGAGATGGTCAGGATGGGCGATGTCGAAAGAGCCGGGATCTCATACTCCTTCCACTCCGACATGCCCATGGCGCCTGGCCAGCCGCTCTTTCTGATGTGGGCCGGCGTGAACCGGGTCACCAATGACGGCCATCTCCGTGGACCCGACCAGCGCGTCAGCCGCCTCGGCGCCCTCAAGGCGGTCACGCTCGACGCCGCCTACTCGCTTCAGATGGAAAAGGATGTCGGCAGCATCGTGCCGGGCAAGCTCGCCAACTTCACCATCCTTGCAGACAATCCCGTCACCGTTGACCCGATGAAGATCAAGGACATTGCGGTCTGGGGCACCGTCCAGGAAGGTCGTATCCTGCCGGTCCAGAAGGCCGGCGCCATCCAGAACGGCAGCCTCGAGATCAACCGAGACCATGCGGGTGTCGCCCCAAGTTCGCCGGGGGAGACGGCCTCAGATGCGGCATTCACGCAGCTCGCCGCCGCTCGGCTCGTCGAGCTGCTCAATCATCAGCACTCGCAATAGCCGGCCGCCGGGATGAACCGGAAAGCCAGACGCGGCTGACGGGCCTACCCTCTACGTAACGGCACCGCCAGCCTACCGTGCGAAGGCCGTCCCGCCGGCATAGGCGGCCTGCGTCCCCAGCTCTTCCTCGATGCGGAGGAGCTGGTTGTACTTGGCGAGGCGGTCGGAGCGGGCGAGCGAGCCGGTCTTGATCT
>JAGRKZ010000226.1:0-709 GCA_020442065.1 Bauldia sp. | reverse complement strand
TTGGTGGCGACCGCGAGGTCGGCGATGGTCGCATCCTCGGTCTCGCCGGAACGGTGCGACATCACCGCGGTGTAGTGGGCACGCGTGGCCATGTCGACCGCCTCGAGCGTCTCGGTCAGCGTGCCGATCTGGTTGACCTTGACCAGGATCGAGTTGGCGACGCCCCGCCCGATGCCGTCGGCAAGGCGCTTGGAGTTGGTGACGAACAGGTCGTCGCCGACGAGCTGGCACTTCGCGCCGATCGCGTCCGTCAGCGCCTTCCAGCCATCCCAGTCGTCTTCGGCCATGCCGTCCTCGATCGAGACGATCGGGAACTTCTTCACCAGCCCGGCGAGATACTTGACCTGTTGGTCGCGCGTGCGGGTCTTGCCTTCGCCCTCGTAAGCGTATTTTCCGTCCTTGAAGAACTCGGTCGCCGCGCAGTCGAGGCCGAGCGCGACGTCCTTGCCCGGCTTGTAGCCGGCCTTCTGTATCGCGTTGACCGCGAATTCCAGGGCTTCTTCCGCCGACTTGAGATTTGGCGCGAAGCCGCCCTCATCGCCGACATTGGTGTTGTGGCCGCCGGCCTTGAGCGCCTTCTTGAGGGTGTGGAAGACTTCGGCACCCATCCTGAGCGCTTCCCGGAAGCTCTCCGCGCCGATCGGCAGGATCATGAACTCCTGGAAGTCGATCGGATTGTCGGCGTGGGCGCCGCCATTGATGATGTTCA
>JAGRKZ010000053.1 GCA_020442065.1 Bauldia sp. | reverse complement strand
ACCGAGATCCGCAAGGTTCCCGTCACCATCCTGTCGCGTTGCCAGCGCTTCGACCTTCGCCGCATCGAGGCGGCGCGGCTGGTCGCGCTGATGGGGGGCATCGCGGAGAAGGAAGGCATTGCGATCGGCGAGGAGTCGCTCCTCATGCTCGCCCGCGCGGCGGAGGGCTCGGCCCGCGATTCCCTCTCGCTGCTCGACCAGGCCATCGCCCACGCGAGCGGTGCGGTCGAGGCCGGGCAGGTGCGGGCCATGCTCGGCCTTGCCGACCGCGGCCTCGTCATCGACCTCTTCGACGATCTCATGCGCGGCGATGTCGCCGAGGCGCTGTCCCGCCTTCGCCGGCTCTATGACGTCGGCGCCGATCCCTCGGTCGTGCTCGAAGACCTTGCCGCCTTCACCCATGTCGTCACCCGCCTCAAGCTGGCGCCGGCCGCGGTCGAGGACGATGCGCTGACCGAGGAGGAGAAGACCCGCGGCGCCGCCTTCGCCGCCCGGCTCTCCGTCCGCACCCTTGCCCGCTGCTGGCAGATGCTGCTCAAGGGCATCGAGGAGGCGAAGGAAGCGACCCAGCCGCTGGCTGCCGCCGACATGGTGCTGGTCCGCATCGCCCACGCCGCCGACCTGCCGACGCCCGACGAGGCGCTCCGCGCGCTCCGCGACGGTGCGCCGTCCCGTGACATCGGACCTTCGCCTGCGCCTCGCGGTGGTGGTGACGGCGGTGGTCCGCGCCTTGCTGCCTCGGGCGGGGGCAGGCCGCGGGCCGAAGCGGTATCGCGGCCGGCGGCGACGACTGCGCCCGAACCGGCCCTGAAGCTCGAGGGTTTCACCGACCTTGTTGCCCTCGCCGGACAGAAGCGCGAACTGAAGCTGAAGCACGGGCTCGAGCATGCGGTCCGGGTCGTCCGCTTCGAGGACGGGCGGATCGAGTTTGCTCTCGCCGAAGGCGCCGACCCTGGCTTCGCCGGCGAACTGTCGCGCAAGCTCGAGGAATGGACCGGCCGGCGCTGGATGGTCGTGGTTGCCCGCGAGTCCGAGGCGCCGACACTCGCCGAGGAGAAGCGCGCCGCGCGCGACCGGCTCGTCGACGATGCCCGGAGCGATCCGCTGGTCGTGGCCGTGCTCGCCCGTTTTCCCGGCGCCGAGATTGTCGACGTCCGCGCGACCGGCGCTGCCGAGGATGCGCCGATCGAGCCGGTGATGGTCGCCTCTGATGACGAGCCCCCGATCCCGACCGAAGATCCCGAATTCGACGGTCCAACCTTCTACGAGGATGATTGAACCATGGCCCTTGGCGACCTCATGGGAATGATGAAGCAGGCGAAGCAGCTTCAGGAGAAGATGCAGGTTGTCCAGGAGGAGATCGCCGCCATGTCGGTCGACGGCGCGTCGGGCGGCGGCCTCGTCGCGGTGACCACCAACGGCAAGGGCGATGTCCGTTCGGTGCGGATCGATCCTTCGCTGATGAAGCCCGAGGAAGTCGAGATTCTCGAAGACCTGATCGTCGCCGCTCTCGCCGACGCTCGCGCCAAGGCCGAGGCGGCGGTTGCCGAGAAGATGCAGGCCATGACCGGCGGCCTCAACCTGCCGCCCGGCATGAAGCTGCCGTTCTAGGTCCGTCCCACCTTGCCGTTTCTGGCGCTTCCAAAGCGATGATGGATTCCGGGCGAATGCGGTAAGCTTGCCTGTCGGGTCCGGAAGCGAGACTCGGCGGGGAGGATGGAATGGCGGCGACTGCGATCCGGCGGGCCGAGTTCCTGATGGTACTCGCCTATGCCAGCGACCTTGCCACCGGTCAGTCGCGGGACTTCGCGCTGCGCGGCTGCATACTGGCAATGAGGCTTGCCAATGCGGCTCGCCTTGACCTGGCCGAGCGCCGGAACGTCTATCATCAGGCCCTGCTTCGCTATGTCGGCTGCAATGCCGACACACATCTGCTTGCGGCCGCCTTTGGCGATGAGATCGCCCTGCGTCAGGACCTCGCCAGGATCGACCTCGGCAACCCGGCGGAGGTGGTCGAGACCTTCGTCGCCGCGCTCAACCGGCTCTTCGCCGGCGCCCGGCCGGAGGAACTCGCCGCCGCGGTGGAGCGCGGCATTGCCGGCGCGATGCAGGTCAGCCTGCCGATCCTCGCGGGCCATTGCGAAGTGGCGAAGCGTATCGGGCGGCGCGTCGGACTGCCCGACGAGATCTGTGACAATCTTGGCCAGCTTTATGAACGCTGGGATGGCAAGGGGCTACCGAATGGTCTGGTGGGGAACGCGGTCGGGCTTGCGGTCCGCCTCGTGACGCTGGCTCAGGATGCGGTGGTGTTGATGGAGGCCCATGGTCGCGACGCCATGGCCGAGATCGTTGCCGGCCGACGCGGCGGCGCCTACGAGCCGGAACTCGCCAATGTGTTGCTGGCCGATCTCGACCGCCTCACCGCCGGTCTTGACGGCGCCATCGATCGCGACACGATCCTCGCCCTCGAGCCGGAGCCGGTCAGCTTCCTCGACGAGGAGGCCGCCGAGGCGGCGTGCCTTGCGGTCGCCGACATGATCGATATGCGCATGCCGTTCACTTTTGGCCATTCCCGCGCCGTCGCCGAACTGGCCGCGGCCGCCGGCCGGCGCGCGGGTCTGTCCGAGGCCGAGATTCGCACCCTCCGCTGGGCCGGCTACAGCCACGATCTGGGCGAGCTGTCCGTGCCTGTTTCGACCTGGCTCAGGCCTGGCGCGCTCACCGCACGCGAGGCCGATATGGCTCGGCTCCACCCTTATCACGGCGAGCGCGCGTTGGCGGGGCTTGGCGGCGAGGGGCAGGGCGTGGCTGCCCTGGTGCTTCGCCATCACGAACGCCTCGACGGTACCGGCTATCATCGCGGCGCCAGGGCCCCGGACCTGTCGCCCGCGGCGCGCATCCTGGCGGCGGCCGAAGCGTTCCAGACGGCGCAGGAGGAGCGGCCCCATCGCCCGGCGATCAGCGCCACGGCCGCCGCCGCGCGGCTCCGCACGCTCGTTCGTCAGGGTGTCCTCTGCCCCGACGGCACCGAGGCGGTGCTCGCGGTCGCCGGGCAGGCGTCGCGCCGCGGCGCAGTCGAGACCTCGTCCGGCTTGACCCCGCGCGAGACCGAAGTGCTTCGGCTGATCGCCTCGGGCTTCACGGCCAAGGAAGCGGCCCGGACGCTCGGTATCGCCCCCAAGACCGCCGACAACCACATCCAGAGCCTTTACGCCAAGATCGGAGTCTCCACCCGCGCCGGGGCCGCCCTCTATGCGTTGGAGCACGGGCTGCTCCAACCGCAATCGGGCACCCTATAGGGAATCTACCCCATGTGCGGGTCGGCGCCACCCGGCATCCTCTCGATCGTCAGCCCGGCCAGGGTGGCCGGCAGCGAAAACGGAGGATCAAGCCATGAACATGACGACCGCCGCCGCCGTGGGCAACCGCACCGCCAGTGCCGCCGCCATGGGCGGCAATGCCGAACTGGTGAGGCGGGGTTACGCCGCCTTCAACGCCGCCGATATCGATACGCTCACGCGGATCATGGACAAGGACGTGTCCTGGCATACGCCCGGCCGCACGTCGATCGGCGGCACACGCAAAGGCCAGCAGGACGTCTTCGCACAGTTCGGCCGCTATGGCGGCGAGACCGGCGGCACCTTCCGCGCCACGCTGCTCGACGTCTACGAGAGCGATGACGGCGGGGTGGTCGGCCTGCATCGCAACACTGGCGAGCGCAACGGCAAGCGCCTGGACGTGCTGTGCTGCATCGTCTTCGAGGCCAAGGACGGACGGATCGTGTCGGGCCGCGAGCACTTCTTCGACCTTTACGCCTGGGACGCATTCTGGGCATGACCGCAACCGGGGCCGGGGCGGCGCCCCGGTCCCGCTCCTTGTCCCGCCATGTCCGCTGTTGCTTCGCCGCCGGGAAACGTGGCATTGCCGCAAGGCTCGTTCGTCCTTCCCGGAGCCTGCCGCATGACAACCCGGTCCCGCCGTCATGGCTGAGGCGCCCCGCGCGGTGATCTCCGGCGTCGCCGGCGGCATCGGCCGCGCGCTGGCGGAGGGGTTCCTTGCGGTGGGCTACGACGTGACTGGCGTCGACCGCGCCGCCGAGGGTTGGTCGGCGCCCGGCTTCACCTATGCGCCCCTCGACATCACCGACAGCGATGCCGTCACCGCGTTCGGTACAGGGATCGAGAGCGTCGACGTGCTGGTCAACGCCGCCGGCGTCATCCGCCGGGTCGAAGAGTTCGAGATTCCTGTCTTCGAACAGGTCATCGACATCAACCTCACCGGGACAATGCGCCTCTGCACCGCCTGCCGCCCGGCGCTCGCGGTGCGTGGCGGCGCGATCATCAACATCGCCTCGATGCTGTCCTTCTTCGGCGGCGGGCTGGTGCCGGCCTACTCGGCGTCCAAGGGCGGCATCGTGACGCTGACCAAGTCCTTGGCGATCGCCTGGGCGAAGGACAGGATCAGGGTCAACGCCCTAGCGCCGGGCTGGATCGCGACGCCGCTGACGAGAGCATTGCAGGACGATCCGGACCGGAGCGCCGTGATTCTCGGGCGGACGCCCATGGGCCGCTGGGGAAATCCCGCCGACCTTGTCGGCCCGGCGCTGTTCCTGGCCGGCGACGCCGCCTGTTTCGTCACCGGCGCGGTGCTGCCGGTCGACGGTGGTTATTCGGCAATGTGAGAAGAAGAGGACACGACATGCCCGCCCCAGCACCTGCCGACGATGCCGATCCGCGGATGCCGTTCCAGTACCCGATGCCGGCCGAGGCGTCCGCCGATATCGTCATCCCCAGCGTGATTCCCGAGGATGAGCGGATCTGGGTGCCCCAGACAGCGAATGTCTGGTTCCGGCCGCTCTGCCTCAACGCTTCGCAGGGCTACTGGGTCAACCTCCTCAAGGTGACCCGGGCCGGCGTTCTCTCCCGCCACCGCCACCCCAACCCGGTGCACGGCTACGTCCTGAAGGGCCGCTGGCACTATCTCGAACACGACTGGGTGGCGACCGAGGGCGGCTATGTCTACGAGCCGCCGGGCGAGACCCACACCCTGGTCGTCCCCGACGACGTGCCGGAGATGATCACCATGTTCCAGGTCAACGGCCTGATGCTCTACGTCGACCCGTGGGGGAAGGCGCTCTCCTACGAGGACGTCTTCACCAAGATCGACATGTGCCGGAAGCACTACGCGGCCTGCGGCCTTGGCGCCGCGTTCGTCGACCAGTTCATTCGATAAGGGTCGCATGCCCCGTTCCGTTTCCGGCCCCGAGATCGAGCGGCTGATCCAGCTCCTCGCCAAGCTACCCGGCCTCGGGCCGCGCTCGGCGCGGCGCGCCGCCCTCCACCTGATCGACCGCAAGGAAGAGCTTCTGGTCCCGCTCGCAAAGGCGATGGAGGTGGCGGTCGATCGGATCGTCGTCTGCTCGACCTGCGGCAACATCGATACCAGCGATCCTTGCCTGATCTGCACCGACCCGCGGCGCGATCCGGCCACGATCGTCGTCGTCGAGGAGGTCGCCGACCTCTGGGCGCTGGAGCGGGCCGGCGCAATCAATGCCCGCTATCACGTCCTCGGCGGCGTGCTGTCGCCGCTCGACGGCGTCGGCCCCGACGATCTCCGCATCGACGGTCTGGTCCAGAGGGTCGCGGCCGGCGGGGTCACGGAAGTGATCCTTGCCGTCAACGCCACCGTCGAGGGGCAGACCACGGCCCACTACATCACCGACCGGCTCCACGGGATGGGCGCGAAGGTTTCGCGCCTTGCCCACGGCGTGCCGGTCGGCGGCGAACTCGACTATCTCGACGACGGCACGCTCGCGGCTGCCGTCCGCAGCCGCACGCCGTTCTGACCGGACGGCGTACGCCTCTAGACCAGGAAGATGTCGCTGGCCTTGAGGTTGAGGCCGTCGCTGACGTCGGCGAACTTGATCAGGTTGTTGCTGTCCAGTGCGTACTTGAGATCGCCGGTCGTCTTGTCGTAGACGATCACGTTGTCCTCGCCCGCGTAGTCGACGAGCTTGATGAACTTGTCGGCCGCGAGCTCGCCCTTGCCGGTCAGGTCCGGGAAGACCGATTTCACCAGCTCGATCTTGTCCTCGCCCTGCTTGAAGTCGGTGATCGAGGAATAGGTGCTGGCGCTGAGCTGGCTCGAGAAATGGAAGGTATCGGCGTCCTTGCCGCCCTTCATCGTGTTGATGCCGTCGCCGCCGTCGAGGAAGTCCTTGCCCTTGCCGCCGTTGAGATTGTCGCCGCCCGACTCGCCGTAAAGCTTGTCGTCGCCGTTCTGGCCGAGCACCTTGTCGCCGCCATTGCCGGCCTTGATCGTGTCCTTGCCGTCGAACCCGGCGAGGGTGTCGCTTTCAGAGGAGCCGACCATCTTGTCGTTCGAGGAGAAGAGCTCCTTCTCGTAGTTGCCGGTGAAGAAGTCCTTGAATTTCCGGAGCTTGATGCTGAGGCCCTTGACCATGTACTGGTCCGCGCCGCCGACCGACACCTCGATGCTGCTCATCGTCCCGCTGACCGGCTTCTTGAGCACGAAGAGCATACCCTTCCCCTGGGCATGCATGTCGATATTGCCCTTGGTCGCGTCGAAGCTCTTGCCTTCGCCCGTCCGGTCGAGGTTCTTCTTCATGTTCTGCAGGAGCCCGAGCTCCGAGAGATCCCGGCTGTCGACGGACTTGTAGGCGACCAGCTTGGCCATTGTCGTTTCTCCGAAAGGTGCCGGACCCCCATCTTTGCCCACGGCGGAGCCGGCCTGTTGATCCCCGCGGCATAGGGCAGTCAGGCCGCACGTCCGTCAACAGAAATCGACGGCAGCGATCGTCACAAGATCGAGGTGCAAGTTGGCGGCGTCATCCTCGCCGTTCCGCGGGGCTGGTTCGCCCTCAGGCGTGGGGCGTCGGGGGCGAGCCGAATCCCGGCGTCCAGCCATCGTCGTCGACCCGGCCGGCCATCATCTCGCGCAGAACGCGCGCCACGGTGTCGGGCAGGTATGGTTTGGGGATGAACCGGCTGGCCGGCGGCAGGGCTTCCGGTGCCCGGGCGCGTCCGGACGTCACCAGCACCGGAAGGCCGGGCCTTTCGTCGGTGACGTGGCGCGCAAGGTCGAGGCCGTCGAGGCCGCCCGGCATCTGGATGTCGGTGAACACCGCACGCACGTCGCATCGCCGCGTGAGGACGTCGAGTGCCTCGCCAACGGTCCCGGCGCGCAGCGCCACAAAGCCGTCCTGCTCGAGGACGTCGATGACATCCTCGCGGATCAGGATTTCGTCCTCGACGACGAGGACCACGGCCGCATCTTGCTTGTTGAACGTGCTCATGGACCGGAAACGGCCAGCCCTCAAGGTCGGTTCCCGCCTTGCCTCTCAGTATCGAAACTTCAGTCGACTTCGGTAATCCCAAGCGGGCTCAGGTCAGCCCGGCGCGGAACGGACTGGCCGGGTAGACGCCGAGGATGCGCACCTCGGCCGAGAAGAAGGCGAGCTCCTCGAGCGCGAGCTGCAGCGGCCGGTCGTCCGGGTGTCCGTCGACGTCGGCATAGAACTGGGTGGCGAAGAACTGCCCGTCGAGCTGGTAGGACTCGAGCTTGGTCATGTTGACGCCGTTGGTCGCGAACCCGCCCAGCGCCTTGTAGAGCGCGGCCGGCACGTTCCGCACACGGAAGACAAAGGTGGTGATGACCGGTCCGTTGCCGGAGGCGGCGGGCGCATCCTTCTTCGACAGGATGATGAATCGGGTCGTGTTGTGGGCTTCGTCCTCGACGTCCTCGCCCAGGATGTCGAGCCCGTAGAGGTCGGCGGCGATCCGCGGGGCGAACGCCGCGTGGGCCGGGTCGCCGCGCTCGGCGACCTCGCGGGCGGCGCCCGCCGTGTCGCCGGCGACCATCGTCGTCCAGCCGTGCGCTCGCACGATTTTCCTGCACTGGCCGAGGGCATGGATGTGGCTGTGGACGGTCTTGATGCCCTTGAGCTTGGCCCCGCGCACCGCCATCAGCTGGAAGTGGATCGGCAGGAAGTGCTCGCCGATGATGTGCAATCCCGAGGTCGGAAGGAGGTGATGGATGTCGGCGACGCGGCCCGCGACCGAATTCTCGATCGGGATCATTGCCAGGTCGGCCTTCCCCTTCTCCACCGCCGCGAAGCAGTCCTCGAAGGTCGCGCAGGGCACTGCCTCGTAGTCGGGATGAACCTGCTGGCAGGCGAGGTGGGAGTTGGCTCCCGGCTCGCCCTGAAACACGATCTTCTTGGCACGCGGCATGGCTTGGCTTCCGGAAGGTGAAGATATGGAGTGACGGCGTCGCTCTAGCAGGCAATCGCCTTCGATGGGAGAGATATCCCTTACCGGTGTTCTTCGGTGGGCTCGTCCTTGCCGACGATCATCCCGACCGGAGAGCCTTGCACGCCGAACGCCCCCGGCTCCGCCATCAACGCCCGGGCTCGCTCGAGTTCCTCCGGCGTGTCGACCCCGAGCGGCACGGCATCGACGATGTCGACGTCGATTCGCATGCCCGCCTCGAGCGCCCGGAGCTGCTCGAGCTTCTCGCGCATCTCGAGCGGGGAGGGCGGCAGTGACACGTAGCGCGCCAGCGCTTCGCGCCGATACGCATAGAGGCCGATGTGATGGTAGAGCGGCCCGTCACCCCACGGGGCAGTGGCGCGGGTGAAGTAGAGCGCGCGGAGCCGCCGCTCGCCAACGGGCGTTCCGACCACTTTCACCATGGCCGGATTGGTGCGCTCTTCGTCGCGGACGATCACCGCCGACACCGTGCCGATGTCGACTGCCGGGTCTTCGAGGGGCGCGAGCGCGGCGCGCACCGTGCCCGGCGCCACCGTCGGCAGGTCGCCCTGGACGTTGACGACGATCCCGATCGTGCCGCCGGGATCGATGTGCGCCAGCGCCTCGCTGATTCGCGAGGTGCCGTTGGGGTGTTCGGGCGCGGTCATCACCGCCTCGCCGCCCGCGGCGATAATGGCCGCCGCGATGCGGTCATCGTCGGTCGCCACCGCCACCCGGCCGATCCCCGCTTCCACCGCCCGCCGCCAGACATGAACGATCATTGGCAAGCCGTTGATATCGGCGAGCGGCTTGCCCGGCAGGCGCATTGCGGCCATGCGGGCGGGGATGAGGACGATGGCGGTGTCGGTCATGGCGAATGGGGCAGCCGGGAAGCCCCTATTCCTTGGGGCAAAAGGTCTCAACTTGC
Source organism: Bauldia sp. (assembly GCA_020442065.1). GTDB lineage: Bacteria > Pseudomonadota > Alphaproteobacteria > Rhizobiales > Kaistiaceae > Bauldia. Next base: position 42,171 of record JAGRKZ010000053.1, on the reverse strand, counting down.
CGCGCTTATACGGGTTGCTTAGGGCCGCGGAAAGCTAGTAGTTTCGCCGCCTACGGGGCGCGGCAGCCGCAGGCGCCGCCATTAGGTCTGGCCGCGGGAACAAAGGGCAGATGAATTTCCAGTTCAACAAGATTGCCGGCGCAGTGCTCGGCACGGCACTGGGTATCATGGCGGTCGGGATCGTTGCCGAAGCGCTCTTCGAGCCCACCCACAGCGAGAAGCCGGGCTACGTGATCGCGGTCGCAGAGCCGGGTGAGGGCGGCGAGGGCGGTGAAGGCCCGGCCGCTCCGGCCGTCCTGCCGATCGCCGATCGTCTCCAGACCGCCAGCGCCGAAGCGGGGGCGAAGGACGTCGCCAAGTGCAAGAGCTGTCACACCTTCGAGAAGGGCGGACCCAACAAGGTCGGCCCGAATCTGTGGGGCGTGGTCGGGGCGAGTGTCGTCCACGGCGATTTCAAGTTCTCCGACGCCATGAAGGCCAAGGCCGAGGAGGGGATGACCTGGACCTACGAAAACCTCGATCACTTCCTCGCCAGCCCCAAGGAGTCCGTTCCTGAGACCGCGATGACGTTTGCCGGGATCAAGGATCCCGGTCAGCGCGCCGATATCATTGCGTATCTCCGCACGCTTTCCGACAATCCCGAGCCGCTGCCGCCGCCGACTCCCGCGCCAACCGCGGAAGCTCAGGCCGCGCCTGCCGAGGCCCCGCCCGCAACCGAGGAGCCCGCCGCCGCGCCGGATGCGGCCGCCGGCGAGTCGGCTCCTGTGACGGAGGAGCCCGCCGCGACGGAAACGGCGCCGGCTCCGGCCGAGACGCCGACCATGGAGGCGGAATCTCCGGCCGCCGCGCCCGATGCCGCCCCGACGGAGGAGGCTCCGCCCCCGACCGAGGCGACACCGACTCCGGCCGAGACGCCCACGATGGAGGCTCCGGCCCCGGCCGAGACGCCGACCACGGAAGCTCCGGCGCCCGCCCCGGACGAGCCCGCAGCCGCGCCTGATTCGGGTGCGGTGGCACCGGCGGACGGCGGCAGCGCTGCCCCCACCGCGCCGCCAGCTGAGGCGGATTCGCCTGACGGCGCGCCCGTCTCCGAGACGCCGTCCCCTGCGCCGACGACGGAAACCCCTGCCCAGTAAGGGTTTTCCCGTCCGATACCGACATTCGACGCCCCGCCCTCGTGCGGGGCGTTTTACTTTTGCCGGATGAAATTTTGTTAAGGTCGCTCTGACGTGGTGCACGATTGCCGAGCCTGCCCTTAATATAGCCGGAGAAACGCCATACTGGCGGTGCAGGAACAGCCTTGGGAGTTGCGCTGACCATGCGATCGATACTGACTGCTTTCCTCGCGATCTCGGCATTGGCCGCAACCGCGGCGGCCGCCTCTGCCGAGACCGGGAACGGCGAATGGCGCTACGCCACAAGCCTGGTCGAGGAGCAGCCCAAGTATCCGGCCGACTTCCAGCGCTTTGACTACGTCAACCCGGACGCCCCCAAGGGCGGCGTCGTGCGCATGTCCGATACCGGTACGTTCGATTCGCTCAACTTCGTTCCGCCCCGGGGCACAACGCCGCTGGGCCTTGGCCTGATCTACGACACGCTCATGGTGCCCTCCATGGACGAGGTGTCGACCGAGTACGGTCTGCTCGCCGAGGCGCTGAAATACCCCGAGGACTATTCGTCGGTGACCTACCGCCTCCGCGAGGGGGCCAAGTGGGCGGACGGCGAGCCGGTGACGCCGGAGGACGTGGTCTTTTCCTTTGATGTGCTCAAGGAATACAACCCTCAGCAGGCCTACTACTATCAGCACGTCGTCAAGGCCGAGAAGACCGGCGACCGGGAGGTGACCTTCACCTTCGACGAGGGCGGCAACCGCGAGCTGCCGCACATTGTCGGCCAGCTTCTGATCCTTCCCAAGCATTTCTGGGAAGGGACCGACGACAAGGGCAACAAGCGCGACATCTCCCGCGGCAGTCTGGAGATCCCGCTCGGCTCCGGACCCTACAAGATCAAGTCGCTTATCCCCGGGCGCTCGATCTCGTTCGAGCGGGTGCCCGATTACTGGGGCAAGGACCTGCCGGTGAATGTCGGCTCGAACAATTTCGACGAGATCCGCTACGAGTATTTCCGCGACGACACGGTCGAGTTCGAGGCTTTCAAGGCGGACAAGATCGACTGGCGCGCGGAATCGACGGCGCGGGTATGGGCGACCGGCTACGACTTCCCCGCCGTCAAGGACAAGCGGGTGGTGCTCCAGATGTTCGAGGAGCCCTATCGCACCGCGGGGCTGATGGTCGGTTTCATCTTCAATCTCAACCGGGCTCCGTTCGCCGACCCCAAGGTCCGCCAAGCCTTCAACCTGGCCTTCCCCTACGAGGACATCAACAAGTCGCTCTTCTACGGCCAGTACACCCGTCTCAGCAGTTACTTCGACGGCATCCCGCTCGCGGCCGAGGGGTTGCCCACGGGTCGCGAGCTCGAGCTGCTCGAGGAGATCAGGGACGAGGTCCCGCCCGAGGTCTTCACCGAGGTCTACAAGAACCCGGTCGGCAAGACGCCGACCGAGTCCCGCAACAATCTCCGCGCTGCTCTGAAGCTGCTGGAGGAAGCCGGCTACAAGCTCGACGGCAACAAGCTGGTCGGCGCCGACGGCAAGCAGTTGACTATTGAACTGCTGCTCAATGGCCCGGTCTACGAGAAGATTGCGCTGCGCTACCAGCAGGAGCTGGCCAAGGTCGGCATCCGTCTCGAGATCCGTTCGGTCGACACCTCGCAGTATGAGAACCGAGTCCGCAGCCGGGACTTCGACCTCATGTACAGCGGCTGGGCGCAGTCGATGTCGCCCGGCAACGAGCAGATCGAGTATTTCGGGTCCGAGTCCGCCGACCGTGACGGTTCGCGCAACTATGGCGGCGTCAAGAATCCGGCTGTCGACGCCCTGATCCGCAAGATCGTCAGTGCGCCGAACCGCGACGAGCTCATTGCCGCCACCAAGGCGCTCGACCGCGTCCTCCTCTGGAACCACTATCTCGTGCCTGGCTGGACGCTCCGCGCTTCCCGCGTTGCACGGTGGGACCGGTTCGGCCATCCCGATCCCTTGCCCGAATATGCGGTCGGTTTTCCGCAGATCTGGTGGTGGGACGCTGACAAGGCCGCCAAGACGGGGATGCCGCAGTGAGGGCTGGCAACGCCGGCCTGACGCGCCGCGGCGCGCTGACGCTCGGCGCTTCGGCCATCCTCTCAGCCGCCATGACGCCCTGGGCCTGGGCGGCGGGGCGGACCGGCCTCCATGGCCTCTCGGTCTTCGGCGATCTCAAATACGCGCCCGACTTCACCCATTTCGACTATGTCGCGCCGGATGCGCCAAAGGGGGGGCGGGTGAACTTCCAGCCGCCCTACTGGTACTTCAACCAGAACACCCAGACCTTCAACACGCTGAACAGCTACGTGCTCCGGGGCGACGCTCCACCACGGATGGAGCTGTGTTTCGACAGTCTGATGACCTCGGCCGGCGACGAGCCCAGCGCCATGTACGGGCTGCTGGCCGCGACCGTCGACGTCTCCGACGATGCCAATGTCTATACCTTCCACCTCCGCCCCGAAGCCCGCTTCCATGACGGCTCGCCCCTCACGGCGGAGGATGTCGCCTTCTCGCTGATGCTGCTCAAGAAGGACGGCCACCCCAATCTCTCGCAGGTGATCCGCGAGATGGTGTCCGCCGAGGGTTCGGACCCGGCCACCGTCATCGTCACGCTGTCGGGCAAGCAGTCGCGCGACACCATCCTCACCGTTGCCGGTCTGCCGATCTTCTCCAAGGCCTTCTACACGGCCAACGATTTCCTCGCCGGCACGCTCGATCCCCCGCTCGCCTCCGGCCCCTACAAGGTCGGCCGGCTCAGCGCCGGCCGTTTCATCGAGTATGAGCGCGTTGACGACTACTGGGGCCGCGACCTGCCGGCGAACCGCGGCTTCTCCAATTTCGACATCATCCGGGTCGACTTCTTCACCGAGCGCCAGACCGCCTTCGAGGCCTTCAAGAAGGGCGAGATCACCTTCCGCGAGGAGTTCACCTCGATCACCTGGGCGAAGGACTACAATTTCCCGGCGGTGGCGCAGGGCAAGGTGCTCAAGTCACTGTTTCCCGGCGAGCGGCGGCCGTCCTACCAGGGCTGGTTCTTCAACACCCGCCGCAGCAAGTTTGCCGATCCGCGCACCCGTCACGGCATAGCGCTGGCCTTCGATTTCGAGTGGTCGAACCGCAACCTGTTCTTCGATTCCTACGAGCGGCTGCACTCCTATTTCGAGAAGTCGGATTTCGCGGCGAGCGGCACTCCGTCGCCGGAAGAGGTCGCCCTGCTCGATCCCTACCGGGCCGACCTGCCGGCCGAGGTGTTCGGCGAGGTCTATGTGCCGCCGCAGACCGACGGCTCGGGCCGCGACCGCAAGCTGCTCCGGGAAGCCTCCGACCTCCTGGCGGCGGCAGGGTGGATCCAGGCCGGTAACAGCGTCGTCGACGAGGAGGGCGCGCCGCTTGAGGTCGAGTTCCTCATCGACAGCTCGTCGCTGGAGCGGGTTCTCTCGCCCTATGTGAAGAACCTGAAGCTGATTGGCGTCAACGCCTCGATCCGGCAGGTCGATCCCGTCCAGATGCAGGCGCGTGAGAATGACTACGATTTCGACATCGTCATGTCGGCGCTCAGTCTCGACGCGACGCCGCTTGACGGGCTCCAGCAGCTCTTCGGCTCGGCCGCGGCCGACACCCCCGGAACCTATAATCTCGCCGGCATCCGCGAGCCGGTGGTCGACGCCCTGATTGCGAAACTCCCGGCGGTGGCGAGTCGAGAGGAACTGGTCGTCATCACCCGCGCGATCGACCGTATCCTCCGGGCCAGACACTACTGGGTTCCGAACTGGTACAGGCCGTCCCACAACGTCGCGCACTGGGACATCTTCGGCTGGACAAAGAACAAGCCGGACTACGCCTTCACGCCCGAGACGACCTGGTGGTTCGACCGGGAGAAGGCAGCCGCGATCGGCATGGCAGGATAAACGAAGCGAGATGGGCGCCTATATCATTCGTCGGTTGCTGCTCATCATCCCGACCATGGTCGGGATCATGGCTATCAGCTTCGCCGTGGTTCAGTTCGCGCCCGGCGGCCCGATCGAACGGATCATCGCCCAGCTTCAGGGCACCGACGTCTCCGCGACCGGTCGGTTCACCGGCGGTGGCGGCGATTTTGAGGGCGTCACCGATCCCGGCAGTACCGCCGGCGGCGGCGACGTCAACTCGACCTACCGGGGCGCCCAGGGCCTCGATCCCGAGTTCATCCATCAGCTCGAGGTCCAATTCGGGTTCGACAAGCCTGCGCTCCAGCGCTTCGGGCTAATGCTGTGGAACTACTTCCGCTTCGACTTCGGCGAAAGTTATTTCCGCGACATCAGCGTCATCGACCTGATCGTTGAGAAGATGCCGGTGTCGATCTCGCTCGGCCTGTGGATGACCCTGCTCTCCTACGCGATTTCGATCCCGCTCGGCATCCGCAAGGCGATCAGGGACGGATCGAGCTTCGACACCTGGACCTCCGGCCTCATCATCGTGGCCTACGCGATCCCGAGCTTCCTCTTCGCCATCATGCTGCTCGTGCTCTTTGCGGGCGGCTCCTACTGGCGGATCTTCCCGCTCCGCGGGCTCACCTCCGACAATTTCGCCGATCTCTCGCTCCTGGGCCAGATCGGGGACTATCTCTGGCACATCACGCTGCCGGTCGCGGCCTCGACCATCGGCGCCTTCGCAACACTCACCCTGCTCACCAAGAATTCCTTCCTCGACGAGATCAAGAAGCAGTATGTCATCACCGCCCGCGCCAAGGGCCTGACCGAACACCGCGTGCTCTACGGCCATGTGTTCCGCAATGCGATGCTGATCGTNNTCCCGCTCGGCATCCGCAAGGCGATGAAGGACGGCACGCGCTTCGACGTCTGGACCAGCGGGGTCATCATCGTCGGCTACGCCATTCCCGGCTTCCTGTTCGCGATCCTGCTCATCATCCTCTTCGCCGGCGGCAGCTTCCTCGACTGGTTCCCGCTGCGCGGGTTGTGGTCGGACCGCTACGCCAACGTGCCGTTCTGGCAGTGGATCACCGACCCCCAGGCGCTACTCGACTACTTCTGGCACCTGGTGCTGCCGCTGACGGCGATGGCGCTGTCGGCCTTCGCCACCACCACCCTCCTGACCAAGAACTCGTTCCTCGACGAGATCCGCAAGCAGTACGTGATGACGGCGCGTGCGAAGGGGCTGACCGAGCATGCCGTGCTCTACCGCCATGTCTTCCGCAACGCGATGCTGATCGTCATTGCCGGTTTCCCGGGGGCGTTCATCTCCGCCTTCTTCGCCGGCTCGCTGCTGATCGAGACGATCTTCTCGCTCGACGGCTTGGGCCTCCTCGGCTTCGAATCGGTCATCAACCGCGACTATCCCGTGGTCTTCGCGACCCTCTACATCTTCTCGCTGATGGGGCTCCTCGTGAACCTCATCTCGGATCTCACCTACACCGTCATCGATCCGCGGATCGATTTCGAGACGCGGGAGGTGTGACCATGGATCAGATTCTCGACCGGGAGCGGCTGGAGACGATCAACCCCGAGCCCGGGCAGACCGAGCCGCCGCCGCGCCGGTTCGCCGTCTCGCCGCTCAACCGACGCCGCTGGGAGAACTTCAAGGCCAATCGCCGGGGCTATTGGTCGCTCTGGATATTCCTGTTCCTGTTCGTCGGGTCGCTGTTCGCCGAGTTCGTCGCCAACGAGCGGCCGCTGGTGATCTCCTACAAGGGCGAGATTCTCTTTCCGGTCTTCAACAACTACCCGGAGTCGAAGTTTGGTGGCTTCCTCGCCACCACCGACTACCGCGATCCGTTCATTCAGGACGAGATCCTCGCCAATGGCTGGATGGTGTGGCCGCCGATCCGCTATGCCAACCGCACCGTCAACAACGAGATCGCGGTGCCGGCGCCGGCGCCGCCATGGTGGACGATGAGCCTTGAGGAACGCTGCTCGCGCTATCCGGAGGGGGTCGACGACCGCAACTGCACGCCCGGCAACTGGAACTGGCTCGGCACCGACGATCAGGGCAGGGACGTCGTCGCGCGCCTGATCTATGGGTTCCGCATATCGGTGCTGTTCGGGCTGACCCTCGCCGTCATCTCGTCGATCATCGGCGTCATCGCCGGCGCCGTGCAGGGCTATTTCGGCGGCTGGATAGACCTCATAGCCCAGCGCTTCATCGAGATATGGACCTCGATCCCGGCACTCTATCTGCTCCTCATCATCTCGTCGGTGATCGCGCCGAGCTTCTTCGTCCTCCTCGGCATCCTCCTGTTGTTCTCGTGGGTGTCGCTGGTCGGCGTGGTCCGCGCCGAGTTCCTGCGAGGCCGCAATTTCGAATACATCAACGCCGCCCGCGCCCTCGGCGTCGGCAACCTCACCATCATGTTCAGGCACCTCCTGCCCAACGCCATGGTGGCGACGCTCACTTTTCTGCCGTTCATCCTCAACGGCTCGATCACCACCCTGACCTCGCTCGATTTCCTCGGTTTCGGACTGCCGCCGGGCTCGCCGTCGCTGGGCGAATTGCTGGCGCAGGGCAAGGAGAACATCCAGGCGCCGTGGCTGGGTCTCACCGGCTTCCTGGTCATCTCGATCATGCTGTCGCTGTTGATCTTCATCGGCGAGGCGGTTCGCGACGCCTTCGACCCGCGCAAGGTGTTCGCATGACCACGCCCCTCCTCTCCGTCGAGGACCTCTCGGTCTCCTTCCGCCAGGGCGGGCGGGAGACCCTCGCCGTCGATCGCGTCAGCTTCACCATCGACCGCGGCGAGACGGTCGCGCTGGTCGGAGAGTCCGGCTCGGGCAAGTCGGTCACGGCGCTGTCGGTAATGAAGCTCCTGCCCTATCCGGCGGCCTCGCACCCGACCGGCCGCATCCTGTTCAAGGGTGCGGACCTCCTCACCGCCAGCGACAAGGATCTTCGCCGTGTCCGCGGCAAGGACATCGGCATCGTCTTTCAGGAGCCGATGACCTCGCTCAATCCTCTCCACACCATTGAGCGTCAGGTCGGCGAGGTGCTGAAGCTCCACCAGGGCATGGGTGACGCGGCGGCCCGCGTCCGGGTGCTCGAACTCCTTGAGAAGGTCGGTATTCGCGACGCCCAAAGCCGGCTCGGCGCCTATCCCCATCAGCTTTCCGGCGGCCAGCGGCAGCGGGTGATGATCGCGATGGCGCTCGCCAACCAGCCCGATCTCCTCATCGCCGACGAGCCCACCACCGCCCTCGACGTCACGGTTCAGGCGCAGATCCTTCAGCTCCTTCGTGATCTCCAGGCCGAGACCGGCATGGCGATGCTGTTCATCACCCACGATCTCGGCATCGTGCGGCGGATGGCGAAGCGGGTCTGCGTGATGACGCAAGGCGAGATCGTCGAGGCCGGAGACACCGAGGACGTCTTCACCCACCCGCGTCATTCCTACACCCGGCATCTGCTCGCGGCCGAGCCCAAGGGCGATCCGCCCAAGGCCGACCTCAGCGCGCCGGTGGTGATGCAGGGTGACGACATCAGGGTCTGGTTTCCGATCAAGCGCGGTCTGCTTCGCCGCACCGTCGGTCACGTCAAGGCGGTCGACGGAGTCGACGTCGCCATCCGCCGCGGCCAGACCCTCGGCATCGTCGGCGAATCCGGCTCGGGCAAGACCACGCTCGGCCTAGCCCTGATGCGTCTCATATCCTCGGAAGGCAAGATCGTCTTCCTCGGCCGCGAGATCGAGGGCCAGAGCTTCAAGGCGATGCGCCCCTTCCGGAGCGAGATGCAGATCGTCTTCCAGGACCCTTACGGCTCTCTTAGCCCCCGCATGTCGGTGGCCGAGATCATCGAGGAGGGCCTCCGTATCCATTCGCCGGGTCTGTCGGTGGCCGAGCGCGACCGGAAGGTCGTGCGGGCGCTGGAGGAGGTCGGCCTCGATCCGTCGACCCGTCATCGCTACCCGCATGAGTTCTCGGGTGGCCAGCGCCAGCGTATCGCCGTCGCCCGCGCCATGGTGCTCGAGCCGCGGTTCGTCATGCTCGACGAGCCAACCTCCGCGCTCGACATGAGCGTGCAGGCCCAGGTCGTCGACCTTCTCCGTGACCTCCAGCGCCGGCACGATCTCGCCTATCTCTTCATCAGCCACGATCTGAAGGTGGTGAAGGCGCTCGCCAACGAGATTGTCGTCATGCGCAACGGCAAGGTTGTCGAGCGGGGCGAAGCCGGGCGGGTGTTCGATCATCCCGAGACCGACTATACCCGCGCCCTGCTCGCGGCGGCGTTCGAGATCAGGACGGCGCCGGAGGGCGTGGTGGCACAGTAACGGTCGGCGGCAAGGCGGGTTCGGGACTCTTGGGGGCGACAATGACAAGCGGCCGGAGCGGCGCGGACGGCATCCTCATTGCGTCGGGGTCGTGGGACCCCGAGCCATGGGCGGCCGAGGTGAGGGCGGCCCTGCCGGGTCGTCCGGTGTGGATCTGGCCGGATCTGGCCGACCCTACGGCCGTCCGCTACCTGCTTGCGTGGCACCCTCCGGAGGAAGCGCTCGCCGCGCTGCCGGGTCTTGATGCGGTGTTCTCGCTGGGCGCCGGCGTCGAGCACATCCTGTCCCGCGACAATCTCCCCGACGTGCCCGTCGCCCGCATCATCAGCGACGATCTCACCAGCCGCATGGTCGAGTGGATCACGCTTCAGGTCCTCCTCCATCACCGCCAGCAGCGCCGCTACGACCGTCTCCAGCGCGAGCGCCGCTGGCATGAACTGCCTCAGCCGGTCGCCGGCGAGGTTCGGGTCGGCGTCATGGGGATGGGCGTGATCGGCGCTGCCGCGGCGGTGATGCTCGCCCGCCTCGGCTTCGAGGTCGCCGGTTGGAGCCGCACGCCGAAGATGGTCGAGGGCATCGAAGGGTTCCACGGCGCGGCCGGGCTCGATCCGTTCCTGGCTCGCACCGATATCCTCGTCGTTGTCCTGCCCCTGACGCCCGAGACCCATGGCCTGCTCGCGATGCCGCTGTTCAGGAAGCTCGCCCGCGGCGGCGCCCTCGGCGGCCCGGTGCTCGTCAACGCAGGCCGCGGCTGCCTCCAGGTCGAGGCCGACATCGCCCGCGCCATCGAGGAAGGCGTATTGATCGGTGCCAGCCTCGACGTGTTCGAGACCGAGCCGCTCGACCCGGCGAGCCCGCTTTGGGGTCTCGACGATGTCGTCGTCACGCCTCATTGCGCCGGCTGGTGCGACCCTCGCGAGCTCGTTCGACAGATCGCGGGCCAGATCGAGGCTTACGAAGCCGGGCGACCGCTTCGCAACGTCGTCGACCGCGCCGCGCGCTACTGACGAGCGCCCGGCGTCGCCCGCAAGCGGAAGGCTACGGCTTCTCGCCGATGTCGCCGAACCCGGCCTTGAGTTCGTCCCATGTCAGGGCCGGCAGGTCGTAGACCAGTGCGCCGAAGCCCTGGATGAGGGGCTCATGGACCGCGGCGAATTCGGCCGTGTCGTGTACGACATAGACGAAGTACGCGGTCCTCAGGCCGTCTTCCTGCGTAAAGTAGGCAGCTTCGGGCTTGATCCGCTCCATCAGCGTCTCGAAGATCTGTGCTTGGTCTCCGGCTTCGATTGCGGTGTTGCCGCCCTGGGCCGGTATCTGGACCTTGAGCATCATGCGGACGCCACCCGCGTCCTCGGCCGACATCGCGGGGAGAGCCGGCGCGGCCGCAACGAGGGCCGACGAGATCAGCCACGCTGCCGTACGGGCGACGATCTTGGATGCGGTGGTAGTCGACATAATGGAGTCCTCCCCACTTGGTTCTTGTTCTCCGGCGAAGTGTGGTACCGCTTGGCGCCAGGGGCAAGCGCGGATAATCCGGCCGTGGCGCGCGGGGTAGACGTGCCCGAAGACTGGCCGGCACAGTAGATCGCGAGTCTCCTCCGCTGCAGACCAATCCCGACTACTGGCTCAATCTCACCGCGACGCTGCTGCTTGCGTTCGCCGGCGCGAGCCTGGCGACCTTGCTTGCCGTGCCCGCATCGTGGCTTTCGGGGGCGATGGTTGCGGTGACCGCCGCATCCCTCGGTCGCCTCGATACCCGACTGCCAGCACCGGTGGTCGAACTCAGCTTCCTGCTGATCGGCATCGCCCTCGGCGCCGGTCTCACTCCGGAGCTGCTCCGCAGCCTCGGCGCGTGGCCTTTCAGCCTCGCCGTGCTCGTCCTGACCGTCATCCTCGTCACCGCGGGCGTCCGCGGGTTTCTCGTCCACGTATCGGGATGGGACCGCGAGACAGCGTTCTTCGCGGCCGTCCCGGGTGCGCTCTCCTACGTGATTGCGGTCGCCGATACGGCTGGTGCCGACATCCGCAAGGTCGCGGTCAGCCAGGGCATCAGGATCTTCCTCCTGGTGGCTGCCTTGCCGGCGATCATCGTCGCGCTGGAGGGTGGGCCACCTGCGGCACGGCCCATTCCCGCCACCGATTGGGGTGAGCTCGCGATCCTCGTCGTCGTCTCGACCGTGGTCGGAGTCGCCTTCCGCCAGGCCAAGATTCCCGCGGGGCTGCTCACCGGCAGCTTTGCCGGAAGCGCGTTCCTCCATGGTTCGGGTCTGGTGGTCGGCACCTTGCCGCAGCCGGCGATCATCTTCGCCTTCGTCCTGCTCGGCGCCCTCGTCGGCAGCCGCTTCGTCGGCACCAGCCTCGGTTTTCTCGGGCGCATCCTGTTCGCTTCGATCGGGGCATTCCTGGTCGCCGTGGTGATCGCCTTGGCCATGGCGATCCTCGTCGCGCTGGTCATCGATATCCCCGTCGATCAGGCTATCGTTGCCTTCGCCCCCGGCGGACTCGACGCGATGATGTCGCTGGCTCTGGCCCTCCACATGGACACCGCCTTCGTGGCCGCGCACCAGTTCGCCCGTTTCGCCGGAATCGCCTTCGGCCTGCCGGTGTTCCTGCGCTGGGAGCGCCGCCGCCACAGGGACGAGGCGCCCTGAATCGGAAACGCCGGCTCTTGAGCCGGCGCTTCAGGCAAGGAAGATGTGGCGCGAGGCTAGCCGCCAGCGGGCGGGAACACGGCAAGTCGCGCGTTGCCACCGGCGGCGGCTGCCGGCCGCGCGACCTCGGTCTCGCCGGAGAACGACAGGCCGAGCGTTTGCCACACCGCGGTCAGTGCGTCGACCAGATGCGCCACCAGACCGGCATCGTGGAATGGGGTCGGCGTGATGCGGAGGCGCTCCGTGCCCCGCGGAACCGTCGGGTAGTTGATCGGCTGGATGTAGATGCCATGCTCCTCAAGGAGGAGCGCGCTCGCCCGCTTGCAGAGGTCGGGATTGCCGACCAGCACCGGGATGATGTGCGTATCGGACGGCATCACGGGCAGACCCGCCGCGGTCAATGCGGCCTTGGTCGCCGCTACAGCGCGCTGCTGGCCCTCGCGTTCCGCGGACGACTGCTTGAGATGGCGGATCGAGGTGGTGGCCGCAGCGGCGATCGCCGGGGGCAGGGCCGTCGTGAAGATGAAGCCGGGAGCGTAGGAGCGGATGGTGTCGACGATGACGCGGCTCGCCGTCACGTAGCCGCCGAGCGCGCCGAAGGCCTTGGCGAGCGTGCCTTCGATCACGTCGATGCGGGCCATCTCGCCGTCGCGCTCGGCAATACCCGCGCCGCGCGGGCCGTACATGCCCACGGCATGGACTTCGTCGAGATAGGTCATGGCGCCGTATTTCTCGGCGAGGTCGGCGATCTTGCCGATGGGGGCAATGTCCCCGTCCATCGAGTAGACCGATTCGAAAGCAATCAGCTTGGGCCGCACCCGGCTCTGCTGCTTGAGCAGGTCCTCGAGGTGGTCAAGGTCGTTGTGGCGGAAGATCAGCTTCTGCGCGCCCGACCGCCGCACGCCCTCGATCATCGAGGNNTCGAGGCGTGGTTCAACTCGTCCGAGAGGATCACGCAATTGGGGAGCATCTTGGCGATCGTCGAGATCGCCGCCTCGTTCGAGACAAAACCCGAGGTGAAAACCAGCGCCGCTTCCTTGCCATGGAGGTCGGCGAGTTCGGCCTCCAGCTCGACCAGCGGATGATTGGTGCCCGAGATGTTGCGGGTTCCGCCGGCGCCGACGCCCATCCGGCGGGCGGCGTCGGTCATTGCGTCGAGCACTTCCGGGTTCTGTCCCATGCCGAGGTAGTCGTTGGAGCACCAGACGACGATCTCGCGCGCCTCGCCGCCATCCCGCCACAGGGCGTAGGGGTAGCGGCCCGCGATGCGCTCGAGGTCGGCGAACACCCGATAGCGCTGCTCGGCGTGGAGCGCGGCAATCGCCTCGGCGAAAATCGCCTGATAATCCATGGAACTACTCTGCATCTTTTAGAACCCTGCGAAATTACGGCGCGGCGGTCGCCAAGTCCACCGGCACTTTGCCGCGCCGAACATCACAGACGCTTGATCCTGATCAAACGCAGCCTGTCCTTTGTAGGGACTTCCGCTGCACGCCGGTCAACGTCGCCCCGGAATCCGACATCAGCCGGTATAGGAAACGCCGCGGTATTTCATCCCGACCTGGACGGCGCTGACGATGATCCGGGACAGTATTTCCATGTCGACAGGCATGTTGGGGCGCCAAACGTCCAGTAGAAGCGCAATGCGTGGCTGGTCGGCGTTATTGATCACCTCATGAGGAAACGTGTCGTCCCACAGCAGGCATTCCCCGTCCGCGATTCGATATTCATTGTCGTCGATCATCATGATCGTTGCTGGTCGGCCGTTCTCCTCGCGCGGGATGCTGAGGCCGAGATGGAAGCGCATGACGCCGCGGAAAGGTCCGCGGTGGCGGGGGATATGCTTGCGGGGAGCAAGGAAGGACACCGTTGCCGACTTCACCTCCGGGCACTCGTCGAGAAGCCGCTTCAGGGAGGGCATCCGGGCGCAGTTCTCTGGGACCTCGACGTCATAGGCCTTGAGAATCAGCATCCGCCAATCCTTGCCGTCGTTGGCGGAGATGTCGGACTGTTCCGGCATGATGTCGTGGAAGCGCGGCATCGATTCGAGCTTGGCCGCGACCGCCTCGTCCCGAATCGCCTCCCATGCCTCGACGAATTTGCGGGAATTGGGGAAGTCGACGGGTGCCTTCAGCACGGCCGGCGCATCGATCCGACGCTCGTAGATCCGGCGCACCACATCCGAAGCACGATCGTAGAACTTGGTCATGACGTCTCATTCTCCGCTGATCCGCCGGCGCCAGGGCGACTCGCCCTCCCGACGGACGGCCGCGATATTAGCCAATCCTGCGTCGCCTGCCGATTGGCAAGGTGACGCAAGCAAGGCTGGAATCCCTCAAAACTCAATTGCTTGGGGCTGCCGAATGGAGTTGCCTATGGGCACGGCGCACGGCACCATCGCGACTTGAGGATCACAACGGAGGCAGCGATGCCTGGATTGAAGGGCGTGATCGTGGCGGCTGCTGCCTGCCTGCTGACGCTGGCGGGGGATGCGGCGCTCGCCGGGCAGTGCGGCAACAATGCCGGCGGCTTCTCCCGCTGGCTCGACCAGTTCAAGCGCGAAGCGGCTGCCGCCGGCGTCTCGCAGAAGGTCGTGGCTTCTGCGCTCAACGGCGTCACCTACGATACGCGCGTCATCAAGCTCGACCGGGGCCAAAAGAGCTTCAACTACAGCTTCGAGAAGTTCTACGCCCTGCGGGCGCGCGGTCTCGACAGTCTCGGCCGGAGCCGGATGAAGTCGAACGCCGCTCTCCTCAACAAGATCGAAGCGCGCTACGGCGTCCAGCCCGAGGTACTGGTGGCGATTTGGGGCCTCGAGACCGGCTTCGGCGCCGACAGCGGCAAGATGCAGGCCTTCCGCTCGCTCGCGACGCTGTCCTACGATTGCCGCCGCTCTTCCTTTTTCACTACCGAGTTGATGGCGGCTCTCAGCATCGTCCAGCGTGGCGACATGAGCCCGTCTCAGATGATCGGCGCCTGGGCGGGCGAACTCGGCCAGACGCAGTTCTTGGCCACCTCCTACATCAAATTTGCCGTGGATTTCGACGGTGACGGTCGACGCGACCTGATCCGCAGCAAGGCGGACGCGCTCGCCTCCACCGCAAACTACCTGCGCGCCTACGGCTGGAAGAAGGGCCAGCCCTACCAGCCGGGCAGCGCCAACTACGCCGTGCTCGCGCAATGGAACAAGGCGAAGGTCTACCAGCAGACCATCGCCGTTTTGGCCGGTAAGATCCGGGGCTGAGCGCCGCCAGGAGCGCGGGGTGGCCGATACCGCGAAAGGGGGCAGAGGGTTGGCGAGCCGGGACGTGACGATTGCCATTGGCCGCGAGCAGTCGGTTTCGGGGTTGCTCGACCGTCCCCGCGACGCGCGCGCCTGCCTCGTGCTCGCCCATGGGGCAGGTGCCCCGATGACCCATCCCTTCCTCGCCGCGGTTGCCGAAGGCCTCGCCGGGCGTGGCGTGGCTGTGCTCCGCTACAATTTCCCCTATGCCGAACGGAAGAGTCCCCGGCCGGACTCTGCCAGCCTCGCCACAGCGACGGTGCGCGCCGCGGTCACGGATGCTTCGCGGCTGATGCCCAAGCTACCGCTCTTCGCCGGCGGCAAGTCCTTTGGCGGGCGCATGACGTCCCAGGCCGAGGCGGCCGAACCGCTCGGGGTCAAAGGGCTGGTGTTTCTCGGGTTTCCGCTCCACCCGCCGGGCAAGCGCTCGGATGAGCGCGCCGCCCATCTCGCCCGGGTCCATGTGCCGATGCTGTTCCTGCAGGGCACGCGCGACGCATTCGCCGAGATGGACCTGCTCGAACCGCTCGTCGCCGGGCTCGGCGAGCGCGCGACGCTGCACCTCTTCGACAGCGCCGACCATTCCTTCCACGTCGCGGCCCGCACCGGTCGCCGCGACGCCGATCTTCGCCGCGAGCTGATCGACGCCACTGCCACCTGGATTCTGGCGCTTGTCTGAACTTGCGAAAGGCACCGTCAACGAGGGCAGGCGACGCCTTACGGCTTGCGCGCTGGCGCATCGCGGGATGCGATCATTTCCTTTAGGACTTCCCGGAAGGCCGTGCTGAAATCCGGCCTTGCGAGCGAACACCGAAACGATGGCTCCGGTCGACGGCTGAGTTCGCTGCCTGGCTGAAACAGGGCCAGTATCGGCACGCCGCTGGACGCATAGTCGCTGAGCTTTGACGGCAGATACGGGTTGCCGATCACGCTGTTGTCGACATCGTTCACGATCAGGGCGTCGAAGTCCTTCATCGCCTCGAGGAAGTCGACATAGGGCAGCTCGGGACGAACGCGCACCACGTCGCCAAGCCCGGCGTGCTGCACCTCGACGGCCGTCTCATCGGTGTTCTTGGTAAAGATGAATAGCCGTAGTTGCTCGCGTTCGGTCTGATCGAGATCGCGAAGGGCTTCGAACACACGTCCGAAGCCGCGGGCGGGATAGAAGGAGCCGAAATACGCGAGGTTGAGGCCGTTGATCCGCAGCCCTGGGGTGCTCCGGCGCCTCCCTGCCCACGCCGGCACGATCGGGTGCGGGCGCACGACGCTCTTCTCCTGGACCATCCCCCGAAGTGCAGGCGGACAATAGGACAGCATGTACGCGAGTTGGCTGTCATTGGTGAAGATCAGCCGGTCGGCGAAGGCATAGGCCAGCACTTCGCACCAGTAGAACAGGTTGCGATCGGCAAAGGGGAGCGACAGCCCCCGGTCGCGCAGGGCGTCGACGAAGCCTCTGCTGTCCAGCCACCGTTCGGGAAGGTCGCCGATCCTGTCCGAGCCGCTGGTGTCTTTGAGAATCGGGTCGGAGAATTCCGCCTCCCACGCCGTGTCGGGATAGCGCAGCTTGAACAGGGCGCCTGCATAGTGCGACGCCGACCAGAGCGCCCGGCTGTAGATGCTGGCATAGGGCATCTGGCGGCGATCGGCAAAATCCTCGGCGGTCTGCACCGCCAGATCGGCATAGGCGGCGACGGCATCTCCGTCGCTGAAGGAAGGCGGGGTCTCCAGTACGGTGTGTCGGGCGACGACGTTGGCGATCAGACTGAGCATGCGGGGGTCGGAGGCTCGAACACCGCGCATCTGGTTGGACACGACATCGCACGGCGCTCCGTAGTCCACCAGTCGCTTTGCCGCCGTGACGGCACTGGCGTCGACAAACGGCGGAAAGCAGTAAGCGAAGACGATGCGCGCCGCGCTCCTCTGCTTGATGCGTGCTTCGGGGAAGTCGGTGAGATCGCGCTTGCGGACGTCGTTGGCGTAGTCAGCAAAGCGTTCGGGATGGTCATGAAGGAATCGCGAGATGAAATCCGATTGAGCCTCCATCTTGCCGTCGATGAACGACCGGACCCGGGCGTTTGTCGATCGGGGGCGAATACCGGCCAGGGCCTCGATCACGTCGAGCCGCTCCTCGACGGAGAAGTGGAAGTCGGCCGGTCGTCGAGACAGTGATCCCGGCCGGAGCCACCTGCGGTACACGCTGCCGAATTGAGGGTCGGCGAGACGGAACACGGGTTCGAACTTGGCATAGATCCCGCAATGAAAGGCGATGTCCTCGCCGCTCCGGAGCGACGGCAGCCAAGGGGTCGCGCGGCAATAGAAGGTCGGAATGGCCTTGCAGGCCGACAGGGCCGAAGTGGCCCTGAGCGTGTCCAGGCTCGGGACGGCCCCGAGCGTGCGGACCATGCGTATCTCCTCGCTGATCGCATTGTCCGGCAGTTGCTCTCCCTCGGGCGTGATGTCGACCACGTCGGCGACAGCGATGATGTCTTCGCCGAGCGCGTCGAAGAGGCCGGCCAGGAATCCCGGCGATACCGTGTCGTCGCAGTCGACGAAGGTGATGTGGGAGAAGCGGGCCTCGACCGCGCCGCGATTGCGCGCATTGCCGGGCGAGGCAATATCTTCGTGGACGATCTTGGCGTCGATGGTCCGATGCGCGTCGTGCCATTTCCGGATCACGCGTTCGGACCCGTCGGGCTCGCCGTTGATCACGAAGATGACTTCGAAGCGGTCATGCGGAAGGGTCTGCGACGCGAGTGCCTTCAGGAGTTCGGGGAGAAGTTCCTCGGCCTTGTAGACTGCGACGACAACGCTCAAACCGAGCCTCTGGGTCGCCACACGCAGGATGTTGCTGATCCTCACGTTCCCGTCCGCAGTGCCTGTCGCCCTGATCCGGATGCTGACCCCCGTTGCGCCGGCGGGCGGAAAGAAGCGGCAAGCGGAAAGGACGGGCCACCGCCTCGTCTCGATCAACGTGGGCTGATCCGGAGGGGCCTGGCCTGACCGGTCGCGGAACGCGGCGGTCACCTCGACACCAGCCGCCGGTGTTTCGGAGGTGACGCGCAAGGCGATCTGGACGTCGGCTGCGTTGCTGATGTCGAGCTCGACCGCACAAGCCTCATGGTCCACGTCGATCCAGGCATCCCGTGGGGCGTCCGGCCGAAGGGCCGCCTCGGGGCCAAGGAAGTCCAGGCACTTGATCGAGCGCGCGCGGGCAGGGTGCGGCGTCCAGGACACGGGCTCGATGACTGCTGGTGCCTCAGCCGGAGCTGTGTGGACGCCTGGGAGGAGCGAGGTTTCCAGGACACTGAGACCAAGACAGATCGGATGAGCGCGGGTCTTCCATCGCGTCAGTTCGATCTCCATGTGCCGGGCGCCCGGTGGAGGAAGAACACGGCGCTCCAGACGGAGGCGATTGTCGACGGGCTCTCCGGATACGTGAAAGTAACCGGCTTTCCCGAGCTTCATCGTGAAAAGGCCGGGATAGGGCGGCGGAATCGGCTCGCCGCTCTCATCGCTGTAGACGATCCGGCAAACGAACTCCTTCGACAGGCTCGGCCGATCCGAGGCAATCGTGGCGGTTATCGTCAGTGGGCGGCTTTCGGTGACCGGGAGAGCGAGGCGTCGGCTGGGTGTGAGGGAGATGGCCGGCTCATCAAGCAGGGACGGACGCTCATCGGCGAGCCAGGGTTCGAGTGTCAGCGTGGCTTGAGCGGCGTCTGCGGTGGCCGGAAAGGCGATGAGGAATTCTTCGGGGCGATGGCGTGTCCCTCCCCTCACGAATCGCCGTGCGCTGAGGTCGTCCGCTTCGAACTGGACGATCCTTCCGCTCGCGTCACGGATCGAGGCCTTGGCCACGAAGGCCTTCCTGCCGGCGGCCGCTCCATTGGTCAGGCTGCCGGAGAGCAGGATCGATCTGTCTGACGATGCCACAGCCGTGATGGGCCACGACCAGCGGAGCGATTCCGGCGCATTCGCCGTCGGCAGGGTCGACGGCGTGCGTGACCGATCCGACCTTCCCGACTTGGCCCCTCGACGACGACTTCGGAAGAGCATCTCGACCCTGGCCCTCCCGATCCGCGTCCCGGCGGACGGACAAGGGGAACCCACGACTCTGTGATATGCGAAGATCTAGTTTGAGGCCGGCGAGAATCAATCGCCAGAGCCGCTCTCTTAGCATCGTCGTATGGCTTTGGGCAGTCTAACAGGTGCGGCCCGCGACAGATTTTCTCTCTGTCTCTGATGCAGCACCGGGGCGCGGCGCCGCCGGCTTGCATGCCGCTCAGATCGGACCCAGTCTGGCCCTCGGCGGATACTTGGGGTCGGAGCAGCGGATCGTGCAGAACGACGAGGCGGAAGCAGACACGGGTGACTCGGGTCTTCCTCAGCCGGCCGGCGGGCAATGATTGCCCTCGACGACATCGATCGCGCATTGCTTCGCGGCGACCACGGCCCGGCCGCCGTTTTCGCCATGGAACTCCTTGTCGCCTATGGCAGCGCACTCGGCGCGCCGCACTTCATCCCGGTGGTCGGCGCCCATGTTGACGGTTGCCTCTACCACGGCGCAGCCGGGCTGGACTTCGTCCGGCGGCTGGTCGAGCTCGGTGGGCGGGTGCGCCTGCCTACGACGCTCAACGTTGGCACAATGGACCTGATCCACCCCGAGCTCTATCGCGGCGACCCGGCGGTCGGCCGGGCAGGGCGGGAGCTGATGGAGCTGCATGGGGCGCTCGGCTGCCTGCCCACCTTCACCTGCGCGCCGTACCAGACGATGTTTCGCCCGCGCTTCGGCGATCAGATCGCGTGGGGCGAATCCAATGCCATCGTCTTTGCCAATTCGGTGATCGGCGCCCGTACCGCCCGCTATGGCGACTTCACCGACCTGGCCGCGGCAATGACCGGGCGCGTGCCGTTCGCCGGCCTGCACGTCCCCGGGAACCGGTGCGGCGAAGTGCTTTTCGTCCTGCCCGACGATGCCGCCAACCACTGGGAGGTCGACGCGCTTGCCGTCGCCGTCGGCTATCTCATCGGCATCCGTTCTGGTTCCGCCGTGCCGGTGATCGTCGGTCTGCCGGGGGACATCGGCGAGGACGCACTCAAGGCGCTCGGCGCGGTCGCGGCCTCCGCCGGGGCTACCGGTCTCTTCCATGCCGTCGGGATAACTCCGGATGCGCCGGACGTCGCCACCGCCTTCGCCGGTGTCCGGCCGGCCGCAACGATCGACGTCGGTCATGCCGACATCGCCGATGCCCTCCGGCGGCTCTCGACGGTGGAGGAGGGAACGCCGATTGCCGCTGTCGCGCTCGGTACTCCCCATTTCTCACGCGCCGAGTTCACGCGACTGATGCCGCTGCTTGATGGCTTCGTCCCGGCGCCGGGGGTCGAGATCTACGTCAATACCGCGCGCGATACGCTCCGCGCCGTCGAGGCCGAGCTGGCAGACGAGTGGTTCGTGCGCCGCGCCTCGGCCCGCCTCACCGTCGTCACCGACACCTGCACTTACGTCTCCTGCCTCATGCCGCGGCGCACCGGCGCGGTGATGACCAACTCCGGCAAGTGGGCGCACTATGCGCCGGGAAACCTTGGCGTCGAGGTCGCCTTCGGCAGCCTCGCCGAATGCATCGCGTCGGCCGCGAGCGGGCGCGTCACCCGGCTCCGGAGATGAGGCTTCTTGGTCGTTTCCTGGTGGGTGGCGCCGCTGAGGGGCCGGTTCTCGCTACCGAGCCGTTGTCATTCTGGGGTGGTGTCGACCCGGCGACGGGTCGTGTCATCGATCGCTCCCACCCGGCTGTCGGCCGTTCGCTTGCCGGGACGATCCTGGTGATCCCGTCCGGCCGGGGCTCGTCGTCGTCCAGCACCGTGCTTGCCGAGGCCATCCGCCTCGGCACGGCGCCGGCCGGCATCGTCAGTTCCGAGCCGGATCCGATCCTCGTCATCGGCGCGCTGGTCGCGGCGCGCCTCTACGGTCGCACCTGTCCGATCGTGCTCCTGTCGCCGTCAGACCTCGCCGCTCTGTCGCAAGCAGCGAGCGCTGCGATCATGCCTGAGGGGGACGATGAAGGTGCCGTAGTCCTAGGCGCTTAGTCGCTCGATCGTGGCGCCGCAGGCGCCGAGCTTGTCCTCGATCCGCTCGAAGCCGCGGTCGAGATGGTACACCCGGTTCACGACCGTCTCGCCCTCCGCGGCGAGCCCGGCGATCACCAGGGATACCGAGGCGCGGAGGTCGGTCGCCATCACCTGCGCGCCTTTGAGACGGTCGATGCCGTTGATCGTCGCCATCTGCCCGTCGAGGTGGATGTCGGCGCCGAGGCGGGCCAACTCCTGCACATGCATGAAGCGGTTCTCGAAGATCGTCTCGCGGATGCGCGACGTGCCGTTCGCGCGGCACACGAGGGCCATCAATTGGGCCTGGAGGTCGGTGGGGAAGCCGGGGAACGGCTCGGTCGTTACTTCGACCGGGCTGAGCCCCTTGCCGTTCCGCTTGACCCGGAGGCCGTGGTTGGTGGCGGTAATCTCGGCGCCGACTTCGGTCAGGATCTCGATCGGCCGTTGCAGGATGTCGGGAGTCGCGCCCTCGAGGACGACGTCCCCCCCGGTCATCGCCACCGCCATCGCATAGGTGCCGGTCTCGATCCGGTCCGGCATCACCGGGTGCCTGGCGCCGGTGAGCCGGTCGACGCCCTCGATGCGGATCGTCGAGGTGCCGGCACCGTAGATCTTTGCGCCCATCTTGATCAGGCACGCGGCGAGATCGCTGATCTCGGGCTCGCGTGCGGCATTCTCGATCACGGTCTCGCCCCTGGCGAGCGCAGCCGCCATCAGCGCGACGTGAGTGGCGCCGACCGTGACCTTTGGAAAGCTTACGCGGCCGCCGCGGAGACCCCTCGGCGCGCGGGCGATGACGTAGCCGCCGTCGATGTCGATCTCGGCGCCGAGGTCACGCAGCGCGCTGATGAACAGGTCGACTGGCCGGGTGCCGATGGCGCAGCCGCCTGGCAGTGAGACGCGTGCTTCGCCCATTCGCGCCAGCAGCGGCCCGATCACCCAGAAACTCGCCCGCATCCTCGAGACGAGTTCATAGGGAGCGACGGTGTCGACGATCTCGCCGGCGGTGAGTTCCAGCGTTTCTCCGCTCAGGCCATTCTGCCCGGCGCGCTTCCCGGCGATCATGCAATCGACGCCGTGATTGCCGAGGATGCGCTTGAGGAGTTGCACGTCCGCCAGCCGTGGCACGTTGTCGAGGACCAGTGTGTCCGGCGTGAGCAAGCTCGCGATCATCAGCGGCAGGGCCGCGTTCTTGGCGCCGGAAATAGCAATTGTGCCGTTGAGCGGCGTGCCGCCGACGATGCGAATGCGATCCATGGTCCGGAGCCGCCCCTTGTTGTCCCATCATCCTGCCCGCGGCGCGATCGGGCGCCGCGAGAGGGTCCCTGGCCCGTCTAACGCAGCTTTGCGGCCGGTACAAGGCACGTGGAATGGCGGAAATCGGCCTATTCGTCCGTGGAACGGGCTTCGGCGGAGGGCTCTGACGGTGGGCTTTGCGCCGATTCTTCGCCGGTCTGCGCGGCGGCCTTGCGACGGCGGAGGTTGGCGCGAAGCGCCGCGGCGAGCCGCAGCTCGCGGGCCTTCCGCGCCGCCTCCTTTGCGCCGTCTTGCCGATCCGTGGTCATGCCGGCCGAATGTAGACCGATTCCCTGCCGGTGTTTCGCTTGAAGCGGCCGCTGCCATATGGCAGTAAGGCCGCCGCCGACGTATCGGCTCGCTGCCGTAGCTCAGTGGTAGAGCACTCCCTTGGTAAGGGAGAGGTCGACAGTTCAATCCTGTCCGGCAGCACCAGATTCTGAAACCTTGCCACGCTTCGCGACGCTGCGAGAGTATGTAAGCCGTCAAGGGGCATGCCCGCGCCGTCAGGAGCGTGGGGCATTTGGTCCCTTGCCCCGGTCTTCCCATTGGCGGGTAGACCGGTCACAAGCTGATGATCGTGCGGCCGCTGGTGGCCGCTTTGTTGGTTGTGGCGGGACATTCGATGACATTCAATGAACTGGACACGCCGGCGCTGCTGGTGGATGTCGACGTGCTCGAGGGCAATGTCGAGCGCGTCGTTGGCGCCTGTCGCCGCCATGGCGTCAACTGGCGGCCCCACATCAAGGCGCACAAGAGCGTCGACATCGCGCGGAAGCTGATCGCTCACGGCGCCATCGGCATCACCTGCGCCAAGCTTGGCGAGGCCGAGGTGATGGCCGCGGCGGGGATCGGCGGCATCGTGATCGCCAACCAGATCGTCGGGCCGATCAAGATCGGCCGCCTTGTCCAGCTGCTTGCGACCGCCGACCCGATCGTCTGCGTCGACGACGCTGGCAATGTCGAGGCGCTCGCCGCGGCGGTTGGCGCCGCTGGCCGGCGTCTCGGAGTTCTCATCGAGGTGGACACCGGCATGCACCGGGCCGGCGTCGAGGCGGCGCGTGTGCCCGACCTCGCCCGCAAGATTGCTGCCCATCCGGAGCTGCGCTTCGCCGGACTGCTCACCTGGGAGGCTCACACCGTCACCATCGCCGACCCGGCCGCCAAGGCCGCGGCGGTGAAGGCGGCGGTGTCGCAGCTCACGGCGAGCGCCGACGCCTGCCGTGCCATCGGCCTCGATCCGGAAATCGTCAGCTGCGGCGGGACGGGCACCTTTCCCCACAGCATCGAACAGCCCGGGATCACCGAGGTCCAGGTCGGCGGCGCCATCTTCTGCGACAAGCTCTATCGCGACGTCTATCACGTCGATCTGCCGTTCGCCTTGTCGCTGCTGACCACCGTAACCAGCCGGCCGACCCCGACCCGGATCATTGTCGACGCCGGTAAGAAGGCGATGAGCGGCGATGTCGCCCTGCCGGAGCCGATCGGCCTCCCGCCGGTGGCTTCGATCCGCCTGTCGGCCGAGCACACCACGATCGAGCTTGCTGCACCCAGCGCGACGCCCCGTGTCGGCGACCAGCTCGCCTTCGTCGTCGGCTACTCCGACACCACCATCCACCTGCACGAGGAGATCGTGGCGGTGCGCAATGGCGCGGTCATCGACCGCTGGCCGGTCAGCGCGCGCGGCCGCATCAAGTGACCGCCGCCGGTTGCCGCAAGGCCTGTACCTGACGGACCTGGGCGTGTAGGGGTGCCCCGGCGCCCAGATGGCCGTCGTCATCGTCACCCTCTTTTCCAATCGGGAGTGCGCCGGCATGGACTGCGAACCGACACTCACGCCCGCGGCGGTGCCGACGATGTGCTTTGTCGGGGTCACCACCGGGCAGTCGTCGATTCTCAGGGTATTCCCGCGTTGGGCCGAGGCGCTTGGCCTGGAGGCCCGGCTCGTCGGTGTCGATCTGCCGGTCCATGCGCCCGCCGAGGCCTACCGCCGGGTTGTCGGTTTCATCAAGGACGACCCGCTCACCCGCGGCGCGCTGGTGACGACGCACAAGATCGATTGCTTTGCCGCTGCCCACGACCTTTTCGACGTGATTGATCCGCCGGCCGATCTGTTGGGCGAGCTGAGTTGCCTGTCGAAGCGCGGCGGACGGCTCGCCGCTTCGGCCAAGGACCCGCAGAGCAGCCGCCTCGCCATGGACGCCTTTCTGCCGGCCGGGCATTTCGTTCGCACCGGCGCCGAGGCCTTCGTCATGGGGGCCGGCGGCTCGGCCATCGCGATCACGTCGCAGCTCATGGAGGGCGCACGCGGCGATGATCGCCCGGCGCGCATCGTCGTGTCGGACCGCGATCCGGACCGGCTCGCCGCCATCGCGCGCATCCATGGCGCCCTTGGCGCGGACCTGCCGGTCGCCTACGAGCGGGTGTCGGGCTCCGGGGACAACGACCGGCTGATGGCCGGGCTGAAGCCGGGCTCGCTGGTGATCAATGCGACCGGCCTCGGCAAGGACGGCCCGGGTTCGCCGCTCACCGACACCGCGGTGTTCCCCGAAGGCGGCTTTGTCTGGGAGCTCAACTATCGCGGCGAGCTCCTCTTCCTCCGCCAGGCCATGGCGGCGGCTGGGGTACGCGGCCTGATCGTCGAGGACGGCTGGACCTACTTCCTCCACGGCTGGACCAGAGCTATCGCGGAGGTCTTCGCAATCGCGATCGCGACATCCGGGCCTGACTTCGACCGCCTGTCCGATCTGGCCGGCGGCCGGACGGCCCGGTCCTGAGCCGGCCGGCCCTGGCTGTCAGGCGGGGTAGCGCCGGATGCCGGGCCGGATCTTGCCGGCGTTGCCGAGCTCGAGGATGTAACCGAAGTCCTTCTCGGTATCGAGGTAGTAGTGCTCGTCCTCGTCGCAGCGTCCGCTCTGGATCACCGGGTAGCCCCGCGCTGCGTAGCTCTCTGCGGCGCCCTTGGCGTCGGCATAGAACAGCTTGATGTGGTGCAGGCCCTCGCCGTGCGCCTCGAGGAACTCGTCATAGATCGAGTAGCCGGAGACCGGCTGCATCAGCTCGATCTGGGTGTCACCCGCCCAGGCGCAGGCGATGAGGCAGGAGTGCGTCGCGGGCTTGCCGCGATAGGTGTAGTCCCGCACCGTCTCGGGGTTGAAGTCCCAGATGTCCCACGGGCCGATCCGGAATACGTCCCAGTGGCGGCGGAGCGCGGCATCCAGGTCCCGCACCACATGGGCTACCTGCATGGCCGCACCTTCTTCGAACTTGCGCATAGATGTATCCCTCCCTGTCGATCGCCCCGCAGTGATAGCTCCGAACGGCAATGGTGGCGAGACGGGAAGGCGCGCGCGGCAGGGCGCCTCCACCGCGGCGCCCGCGGGCGCGCGATCTCGGCACGGAGTCCGGGCGCCGCCAACGGTCCGGCGGGAAGGTCCTACGCGAGGACCGTGAAATCCCCGGCAGTGAGCTTCAGCCCCTTGTCCAGCGTGGCGAACTGCACCTGGGGGGCGATCCCGTTACCGTCGGGATCGTAGTAGAGGGCGCCCGTCTGCTTGTCGTAAATGATGCGGTCATCGGCATCGCCCGCGGTGCTGCCCTTCCTGAATGCGGTGTCTGCGAGCGCGCCCGCGCCGGCGAGGGCGGTGAAGACATCCAGGTCGAGGAAGATCTTGTCCTTTCCGACCTCGAACTTCTTGACGCGATCGACATTGTTCGCCGCGTCGAGGGCGGTGTCGAAGACGAGCTTGTCCTTCTTGCTGCCGGCGATCAGCGTGTCGTTGCCCTCGTCGCCTGACACATATCCGGCCTTGCCATCCTTGCTCTTGAAGACGTCGTCCCCCGAGCCGAGATGGACGTCGCCCCTGATCGTCCCTTTGTTGACCACCTTGTCGTTGGTGTCGGTTCCACCGGCTGTTATGTCGCCGACGAGGAGGCCTTCGTTCTTGACCACGAGACCTCCCTCGGAGGCGATGATGGCGGCGAGGTCGCCCGTGATCGTGCCGTCGGCGTGATTGACGACTCTCGTCGTCAATCCCGGGGTCATTTCGCTGAAGACGCCATAAACCTGAGAGCGAAGAGTACCGGAATTTTCGATGAGCGCGCCCATGGTTGCGCCCGGCGTACCTACCAGCGCCGCAACGCCGGCCGCGAGGCCGATGATCGACCCCTTGTTCTGGACGACCAAGTCCGATGTATCCTGGGCGAAGACGCCATAGCTTGCGGAGAAGATCTCGCCGGCGTTCTTGACCAAGGCGCCGCTAGCGGTCGCGCCGCCGAAGTAGATGCCAAAAACTCCAGCGATGTACCCCCCGGCCTTGTTGACGACCGTCAGGTTGCTCGCGCCGTCGAAGGCGACGGGTATGTTTCCCAGCGACAGGATCTTGCCGCGGTTCACCAGCTTGCTGTCGTCGTGGAGGCTGTGAATGGTTTGGTGCGGGGACACGACGTGGACGTCGCGGGCAATGGTCCAGGTCGTTCCCGGAGCGTCGTATTCGATCGCGGGCATGCTGATGTTGAACAGGTCGATCGTCTGGACAGGCATCGTCGAGCTCCTTGGACATTTCTCTTCTTGCGTCTTTTCTTCTTGCGTCTTTGGCAGCCAGACTAGGCACTTATGCCGAGGGTGGCGAGTGGATTGCGCCTCCTTTGGTTACCGGTATTTCAAGCCACGTCGTCCTGCATGGCTACGCCAACCCGGCGTCCTGCTCTTGCGTTGGTCGCTCGGTCACTTTCGAAGGGGTGCAACTACGCTGGCGGGTTGGGTCCGGGGCCGCGGCGGTCACCGCGCGTCGTCGCGGCGGGCCCGGCGGGTGAGGATCACCGCAGCGCCGGCCGACAGCAGCGTTGCCGCCGCATAGAACCAGATCCCCGCCTGGGCGGCGGCGTCGGCAAGGCCGCTGGTCTTGGCGGCAAAGATCGCGAGCGCCACCACGAGCACGTCCGCCATCGACCATTTGGAGAGCACGCCGACACGTTCGACCCAGTGCAGCCGGTCGGGCGCGTAGGCGGCGATATGGAGGACGAGAAGCTTGGCGGCCGGGAAGGCGAGGGAGAACAAGGCGACGACGAACGCAATCGCAACGTCGCCTTCGTCCCATAGGCCGGCGATGACCTCGATCAGCGACGGCCGCTCGGTGAAGATCAGGAGGGATTCGAAAACAGCGATCGGCAGCACCAGGCCGAGGGCAAAGCAGACCGTCGCAGCGAAGAGGATGATCGGCACGGCCGCCGTCCCGATCTTGTCCACGCATGCTCTCCCTGCTGGCCGCTCCGGCCGATCCTATGCGAGGGCGGCGGTGGCGGCCACTCGCATCCCGGCGGCACATGGCCCATTGCGATTCCGGATGCCCCGCATTACCTCTGATACAACAGAGACTTCGCCCGGATGACGCCATGAACGCCGCCGAACGCCTGAAACTTCAGGCCATGGACGAGGAAGACCTCGCCGTTCTCTCCGCCCACGTCCAGGATGCCATCCTGAAGGTCGGGGATATCACCTATTTGCCGCGCGAGCGCCGCTTCGCGATCGCCATGAACCGCTTCGGCTGGGAAGTCGAAGGGGAAGACGAGGGCGTGCACCAGCGACGTCGGAGTGCGCTCGTGTTCGACCGGGTCAATGCCGCCAAGTGCTGTAACCTCCGCCGTGACCGGTCCGACGCCGTACTCGAACTGCTGGCGGTGAGTTTCGACCCGACCGACGCCCCGGCCGGGTACGTCACGCTGCACTTCGCGGGCGGCGGCATGCTGCGCCTTGAGGTCGAGTGTATCGAGGCCCGGCTTGCCGACCTCGGTCCGGCCTGGGCCACTGCGATCCGGCCCGAGCATGCCGCGGTGGTCGATCCCGTCACGCCCGCCTGAGGCGGGGGGCGCATGGGGCGCGGGGGCAGCCAGTGGCAATCAGGCTGAACCGGTCCGATCCGGATTTTGACGCCCGTTTCACCGCGCTGCTCGGCGCCAAGCGCGAGGTTGCCGAGGACGTTGACGCTGTCGCTCGCGCCATCGTGGACGATGTGCGCCGGCGTGGCGACGCCGCGCTGATCGACCTCACCGCCCGCTTCGACCGGTTGACGCTGACGCCTGACCGCCTCCGTATCGCCGACGCGGAGATCGAGGCCGCCGAGGCCGCGGTTTCGGCGGAGGCGAAGGCGGCGCTCGTCGTCGCCCGCGATCGCATCGAGGCCTTTCATCGCCGTCAGCTTCCGCAGGACGATCGCTACCGGGATTCGCTCGGCGTCGACCTCGGCATTCGCTGGACTCCGATCGATGCCGTCGGACTCTATGTTCCTGGCGGTACTGCGGCCTATCCGAGCTCGGTGCTGATGAACGCCGTGCCGGCCAAGGTCGCCGGTGTGCCGCGCGTTGCGCTGGTCGTGCCGACGCCGGATGGTCTGCTCAACCCGCTGGTGCTTGCCGCGGCCAGGATCGCCGGGGTCGACGAGGTTTATCGCATCGGCGGCGCCCAGGCGATCGCCGCGCTCGCCCATGGCACCCGGTCCATTCCTGCGGTGGCCAAGATCGTCGGTCCCGGCAACGCCTATGTCGCCGCCGCCAAACGCCTGGTGTTCGGGACCGTGGGCATCGACATGATCGCCGGTCCCTCCGAGGTCCTGGTCATCGCCGATGGCGGCAACGACCCGGACTGGATCGCCGCGGATCTTCTCGCCCAGGCCGAACACGACACTGCTGCGCAATCGGTTCTGATCACCGATTCGAAGGAGCTCGCGGACGGGGTCGAGGCGGCTGTCGTCGCCCAGCTCCGCGCCTTGCCGCGCAGTGAGATCGCAGGGCAGAGCTGGCGCGACCATGGTGCGGTGATCGTGATCGACGATCTCTCGGCCGCAATCGAACTCGCCAATCGCCTCGCGCCCGAGCATCTCGAGCTCGCGGTTGCCGAGCCCGAGGCATGGCTTGCCGGTATTCGCAACGCCGGCGCCGTGTTTCTGGGCCGCCACACGCCCGAGGCCATCGGCGACTACGTCGCCGGTCCCAATCACGTGCTGCCCACGGCCCGTTCCGCGCGATTCTCGTCCGGCCTGTCGGTATTCGATTTCCTCAAGCGGACCACCGTGCTCGGCCTCGGCCCTGACCAGCTCCGTGCCCTTGCCGGGCCGGCGATCACGCTCGCCGGTGCGGAAGGCCTCGAAGCCCATGCGCGGTCGGTCTCGATCCGGCTCAACCGGTAGGGCGGGTGGTGGGCGACCCTCAGACGCTGCCGGGAGGTCACCTCGTCGCAATCGAGATCGACCCGGACTCGCTGTCGGCGCAAGGCTTCATGGATGCCGAGCGGCGGACTGCGATACACGATCTTGTCGCGGAGAACCGCTTCAGCCCGGGGGGCAGGGACGGCGCCTTCAATCTGCGGCTGTCGATCGCCGACAAGAAGCTGGTGCTTGACGTCTCGGACGAGGCCGGCAAACCCGTCGTCCGTCACATCCTTTCGCTTCGCCCGCTGGTTCGGGTGATCCGGGACTACTTCCTGATCTGCGAGGGTTACTACGAGGCGATTCGCACCGCGACGCCTCATCGTATCGAGGCGATCGACATGGGCCGCAGGGGCATTCACAACGAAGGCGCCGAAGTCCTGCTCGATCGGCTTTCCGGCAAGATCGACCTGGATTTCGACACGGCCCGGCGGCTCTTCACGCTGGTCTGCGCGCTCCGCTGGCGCGGCTGATCAACCGAGAGGTTCCGGTTCACAATCCGGGACTAATCGGCTACCGTCCCGCCCGCTCCAAAATGGCCCTGCCAAATATAGGAACACATGGCAAAAGAAGAGATTATCGAGTTCCCTGGAGTGGTGACCGAACTCCTGCCGAACGCGACCTTCCGTGTGAAGTTGGAAAACGAGCACGAGATCATCGCCCACACCGCCGGCCGCATGCGCAAGAACCGCATCCGCGTCCTGGCCGGTGACAAGGTCTTGGTCGAGATGACGCCCTATGACCTGAGCAAAGGGCGCATCACCTACCGGTTCAAATAGGACTCCGGCGTTCGCCCCGGACGGCGCACGCCCCCCGCGGGATAGAACATGGCCGGACGTCTGAAACTGGTTCTCGCCTCGGGCTCGCCCCGGCGCATAGACCTGCTCAACCAGATCGGCATCGAGCCGGACCAGCTTCTGCCCGTCACCATCGACGAATCGCCCAAGCGGAATGAGCTTCCGCGCAACCTGGCCAAGCGGCTCGCGCGGGAGAAGGCGGAGGCCGCCTCCGCGCTCGTCCGCACCGATCCCGACCTCTCCGGCTCGCTGGTCATCGCCGCCGACACGGTAGTGGGTGTCGGCCGCCGCTGCCTGCCGAAGGCCGAGCTGATCGAAGAGGCGGCGGCCTGCCTGCGGCTGGTGTCGGGCCGCTCGCATCGGGTCTACACCGGCGTCGTGTTGGTGACGCCGAACGGGCACCTTCGCCAGCGCCTGGTCGAGACGCGGGTGCGCTTCAAGCGGCTCACCCATGAGGACATCGACAGCTATCTCGCTTCCGGAGAGTGGCAGGGCAAGGCTGGCGGCTACGCCATCCAGGGACTTGCCGGCGGCTTCGTCGTGCGGCTAGTCGGCTCCTACACCAATGTCGTCGGCCTGCCGCTCTATGAGACCGTGACCCTCCTCCACGGCGAGGGGTTCCCGGTTCACTTCAGCTGGTTGACCCGGGGCTGAGCGGGTGTCGGAGGGCAGCGGTTCGGGCGGGGACAAGGTGGTGCCGCTCCGCACCGCGCGCGCTTGTCCGATTTGCGGGAAGCCCTCGATCCGGACGGCCTATCCCTTCTGCTCAAGGCGCTGTGCGGACATCGACCTCAATCGCTGGCTCTCCGGCGCCTATGCCAAACCGGCCGCGGAGGATGACGATCCCGATGCCGAGGCGGCGGAAGGCTGAAGCCGACAGCGGTGCCAGTCGCGGACGCTGGTGACTGCCTTGACGATCGCAGCGGTCTGGCGAACTTCGCTTCTGGACAGGCCGGGCCGTCTTCCCTATAAACCCGTCGCCTCATGGCAGGCCCTCGCCGATCGGCAGGCCGCGTCACGGCGCCCAGGTAGCTCAGTTGGTAGAGCAGCGGACTGAAAATCCGCGTGTCGGTGGTTCAAATCCGCCCCTGGGCACCAACAATTTCAAATACTTAAGGCAAGGCGGTTGGGCGACAACCTCTCTAAGGTTACAGCTTAGGTAACAATTCACCACTGGCGCGGCCGGTCTTGTGCTAGTCCAAGTGGGCTGTCACAACCGCCAACAAACGTCGACCCGGGATCGGGCACTCCCGATCCGAATCCTGTCAGGACGTCAGGTTCTGGAGCGGCGGAGCGTCCGAGACGGCAGTTCTCCAAAAGCTTTAGCATAGGCGCGGGAAAAACGGCCGAGATGCGAGAAGCCGCAATCTATCGCGATGGCCGTGGTCGTTTCGTTGTCCCCGGCACTAGAGAGCCGCTCGCGTGCCATTTCCAGCCGGACACTCTGGAGCCTGCTCAGTGGCGTTGTGTCGCAGACGTTCTCGAAGGCGACCTGCAGGCGTCGCGGCGTGACGCTGAGGCTTGTGGCTAACTCGCGTGTGGAGATCGCCTCGCGATATCGCTCCCGCATTAGGTCTTCTGCCTGCCGCACCAGAGCCTGGTCGCGAGGAGACGGCCGCTTCCGGTCTGGGTCCAGGTCTCGAACCTCCCTGAGAAGCGCATCGAGCATCTCGCATATAAGGATATCGGCGGCATCTCGCGCCGGCCTGCTTTCGCCAAGGATGCTTGAGGGATCGCTCCCCTCGGCGAAGAGGTGATCGAAGAGCCGAGCCAGGCCTTGCGCCCGCGGGGCGGGAGCGGTGCGGTTGAACCGTGTTTCGATTGGGCTGCCCCGCAATGCTTGCGACGTCTCGCTCAGCGCCTCGGTCCTGATCAACGCACAATGAGATTCGAACTGCCCGCGGCCGTTTGGCAGGACGTGGGTGGTCCGCGCGTTGGGCGTAAATAGAAGCAGGTCGCCCGGTGCAGCGGTGAAGGTCTCCCGCTCGGTATCTAAAACCATGCGTCCCCGGCGAATCAGGAGGACGGAGACGTGATCGGGTTCATACAGTCGGACGGTATGACCGGTGGACTGGACCCGGAACAGCCGGGTATGGCCGAGACGGGCCGTGTCGATGCTAGCACCGGGATCCGCGGCGTCGTGCAGTGCGAACGATTGCTCGTGCTCAAACATCTCCTCGCGTTCGACCTCGAGCCGACCCTGGTCGATCCGATAGGTCGGCTCGAACAGCAGCCGCGAAGGGGTGGCAAGACCGTTCGGATCAATCGTGCCCATTGCCGCAGTCCTGCAACAACATCATGCTCCCGTCTTGATACGCGTCCACATCCGAGTGATCAGGCGTGTGATATTCGTGTCCGATGTCGGAACGACGAACAGGCGCTCCATCACATCGGGCGGGGGATAGATTGCGGGATCGTCTAGAATGTCGGGATCGAGCAGCGCCTGGCTCGCCTTGTTGCCATTGGCATAGTGGACGTAGTTGGAGGCCGCCGCGATGACGTCCGGCCGCAGGATGAAGTCGAGGAAGCGGTGCGCGGCCTCGGGGTTCGGTGCGTCACGCGGGATCGCCATCTGGTCGAACCACATCTGCGCGCCTTCCTTGGGGATGACGTAGGCGATGTGTTTGCCGTTAACGGCCTTCGCCGCGCTATCGCGGGCCTGGAGGACATCCCCCGACCAGCCGATGACGAGGCAGGCGTCGCCTGAGGCAAGAGCGTCGACGTAGCCGCTCGAATCGAACTTGGCGACGTAGGGCCTGATCGACATCACCAGGTCGGCCGCCCGCTGCCAATCGTCGGGGTGCGTGCTCGCCGGATCGAGCCCGAGATAGGCCATGGCTGCAGGAAACACGGCGCCGGGCGTATCGAGGAGGTAGACCCCGCAGTCCGCGAGCTTCGCGATCTGATCCGGATCGAAAATCACGCCCCAGCTGTCGACGGTGTCGGTCCCGAGCCGCGCCTTCACCGCGTCCCTGTCATAGCCGATTCCGGTCGTCCCCCACATGTAGTTGATCGAGTACACGCCGCCCGGGTCGAAGGCATCGGTCTGCCGGGTGACTGCGTCCCAAAGGTTCCCGATGTTGGGTAGAAGCGCCTTATCCAGGGGCCGGTAGACGCCCGCCGCAATCTGGCGCTGGAGGTACGAGTCGCTCGGCACCACCACGTCGTAGCCGGAGTTGCCGGCGAGCATCTTGGTTTCGAGGATCTGGTTCGATTCCAGTTCGTCGTAAACGACCTTGATCCCGGTCTCTTCTTCGAACTGGGTCAGCAGCTTCGGGTCGATGTAATCTGACCAATTGTAGACCCGAACTTCGGCTTGTTGGGCGGCGAGGGGAAGGCACGCCAAGATCGACACGGCCGTCGCCAGAATCGCGCGGCTCCGACCGGTTCTCGAATTGCGTTCTACGGCTTCTCTCAAGTCCGGCCTCCCTACGATGGGGGGGTGTCAGATCCGGCGGCGCAGCCTCTGAGACGGTAACTCACCATATGCCGCCGAGAAGGCGCGCGCGAAGCGGCTCGGGTTCGAGAATCCGCACTCCATGGCGATGTCGGTCACCGTCTCATCGTCCCCGGCATTTGCAAGCCGCTCACGGGCGATCTCCAGTCGCACCGATAAGAGTGCATTCAGCGGTGTGACGTTGCGGGCATTCTCGAAAGCGACCTGGAGGCGTCGGGGACTGATACCGAGATGGGTGGCTATCCCGCGTGTTGAAATCGCCTCGGAGAACCTGTCGCGCATGAGGTCTTCCGCCTCGCGGACGAGCGCGTGATCCCGCCGGGAAGGAGGCTTCTGTACCGGGACGGGGCCGACAGTCTCCCCGATGAGAGCGCCAAGGGTCTCGACGAACAAGACATCCGCAGCGGCAATAGCGCGGCGGCTTCGACCGAGGACGCTCGTTGGATTGCTTCCCTCGGCAAACAGATGGCCAAGAAGGCCAACCAGACTTTGAGCATGAGGGCCGAGGGTCTTCCGACCAAAACGACGTTCGACGGGTCTCTCCCACAAGGCCGGAAGCACTTCGATCAACGCCTCGGTCTTGCAGAGGGCACAATAGGCTTCGAACTGCCCGCCGCGATCAGGGAGGACGTGTGTGGTCCGCGCGTTCGGAGAAAAAAGAAGAACGTCACCGGTCATAGCGGTGAAGGTCTCACGTCCAGTATCCACAACGATCCGACCCCGTCGCACGACAAGAACGGACACGTTGCGCGACTCCTCGAGTTCGAGCGTGTGACCGGTGGACCGGACTTGAATAAGCCGGGTCTCTCCAAGGTGACCCGTATCGACGATGACCTCCGGCACCTCAACTTCATGCGGTTGAAAGACATCCTCGGACTCGAACATCTTCTCTTGCTCGAACTCGGGGTCCTTTCCGCGAAGGAGGAAGGTTTGTTGAAAAAGCAAGGCTTTGGTTCCGAACCGCAAAAATTCAGTCTCGCCTACCTTCAGAGGTGTCTCCCGGACGCCATTCTTGGCATTGCCTCCGCCTCTGGTTGAAAGATGGCATGGGATTTCTATCGCAATTTTGATCCTTCGCAAAATGTCCAATGTGACTTCGCTATCCGCGTTGCTGCCCGCGGCGCATCGTTGATAGCGCTGATCCGCACAGAGGCCGACGCCATGGCAGCGCGACGATGATTGCAGCCGGTCGGGTCTCGAACAGAACCACAAGGAGGCGGGTTTGGTTGATTTCATTGGTAACGACGCACCCGACGCAACAATCGGCGGCTATGGCGATCAATATGGCGCCGGTAGCAATGACTTCCTTCAGGGCGACGCCACGGGAGGGAACCTCTACGGCGGAGCGGGCCGCGACATTCTTACCGGCGGCACACTCGTCTCCGGAGGGATAAATGGGGCCGGAACCGCTGAAGATCCGTACGTATTGACCGGCTTCAATGCCTCGCCCGACAATGTTCTGGAGGGTGGCACGGAGACCGACATCCTCTACGGCGCGGATGGGAATGACACCATCTACGGCGGTGACGGCGACGATTCCGGTGTTGCTCTTTCGTACCTTGCCGGCCTTTACTGGAAGGCTGGTCTTTTCGGCGGCGATGGCGACGATTCGCTCTACGGCGGCAAGGGCGACGATCTCCTCGAAGGCGGCCTCGGCCGCGATCACCTGTATGGTGGTCAGGACGCCGACACCTTTGCGTTCAAAGACAAGCTTGAAACTTCGAACAAGAAGTCCCTCGCAGATGTCATTCACGACTTCGAGCGCAAGCTCGACAAGGTCGATCTCTCCGGCATCGACGCCGACGAGAATACTGCGGGCGATCAGGAGTTCGACTACATTAAGAAGAAGAAGTTCTCCAGCGAAGCCGGCGAGCTTCGTTACAAGAAGGGTTACCTGATGGGGGACACCGACGGCGACGGTCACAAGGACTTCGTCGTCAAGGTCCACACCGACACCATTAACCACGGCGACTACAAGCTGGGCAACGCGGACTTCATCCTCTGATCTGGTACGGTCCGTTTCTGGCGGCGCCCATGGCGCCGCCAGAATGGCTGCAGGTGGTGGTCTGTTCCTGACGAAAAGCTGGAGCCGGAAATGAAGTCTCTTCTCATGCTCGCGATGGCGGCCTGCCTTGCCGCGTTTCAAGTCTCGACGGGCAGCGCAGCGAATTCCAAGGACGTGGTGGTTCACTTCAAGTCGGGATCGACCAGCACTACAATGACCGACAAGCTCGGGTCGGAGCATGCGGTGCGTTACATCCTCGGCGCCCGGAAGGATCAGTTCCTGACCGTCAGCCTTCGCCCAGACAACAAGCACACCTTCTTCATCATCTACGTCCCGGGTGGCGACATCCTCTACGAATCCTCGCAGGCCGGGAACGAATACCACGGCCAGTTGTTCAAGAACGGCGACCATGTGGTCGAGGTCTTCTACAAGGGCGAGCCTGGCACAAAGGGCAGCTTCGACATCGCCTTCCAGATCACGAATGGTCCAGCGCCTGCTGCCAAGGGTGGAGGCGGCTCCGGCATCCCGTCCAAGGACGAACAGGCATGCCTCCAGGCGGTGTCCCACAAGACCAAGAACGGGGACGTGGTGACCCTGAGCGTCGAGACTTCCGAAGCCAACAACCTGGTCATGGTCGGCGTGGGGCCGCAGCGGGCGCCCTGGCGCTGCCTGGTCAAGCACGGCAAGGTCGCCGAAGTCATGTCGATGACCGACGAGGGCGGGCTCTGACGCTTCGGCCCGGCGTAAAGATCGGGGCGCCTTTGGCCCCGCCGCCGCGACACCTGAATCGCCCTGTTCAGGTCAGCGTCCCGAGGAGGAAAAGCGATGATCGGCAACCTGCGAGGGACTACAGGCTTCCCGGCGTTGTCTTTGGTTCTTTTTCTGCTGTCGTATCCTGCGGCGGCGACGAGCGGACCGGGCTGCTTCCGTGTGGCGAACGTGGCGTCGAATGATGTTCTCAATGTGCGGGCAGAGCCCTCCGCGAGCGCCCGCGTCGTCACGACGCTCCTGCCGGAGAATGACCCCGGCATCATTGTCTCAACGGGAGAATGCGAGCCTCCCGACGCGGCGCTCGAAAGTCGCTGGTGCCCGGTGAAGATCTACTCCGGGGACAAGATCATGACCGGCTGGGCGAAGCACGCGTATCTCTTGCCGAGCGAATGCCCCTAGGCATCAACCAACAACGATCGAGAGAAACAATCATATGTCCCGGTCTCTTTACACCTCCGCCAGCACATCGCGCAGCCTCCACATTGCTTTGATAGCGGTGGCGCTGCTGAGCCTTGCGTCGCCGGCAGTCGCGAAGAACAAGGAACTCATCAGCTCCTGCAGCGACGCCGCGCATCAGTACTTCGAGAATTTCGACGCCCCGACCGACATGCGCGCCGACGATCCGCGGGTGGACGGCACCCGTACGGCCGGCGGCACGATCGACCTTGGCAACTACGTCGCCGAAATCCGCTGTGGCTTCCCCGCCAAGGAGCTTCGGCTGACCGAATTCTACGTCGACGGCGTGGATCGCCTCGGTGACCTGCAGGCGGGACGCACAGTCAACAAATGACCGCAATCGAAATCGATCGCCCGATGAGACGCAAGGCATGCAGAACTCGTGGAACTTCGCTCCGCGCCCGGCGTGCCGCTGGGATCGCCCTGGCAGCCGCTGCGACGCTGAGCCTCACGTTTCCGGCCGTCGCGCAGAACAATGAAGAACTCCTGAGTTCCTGCAGCGATGCCGCGCATCAGTACTTCGAGAATTTCGACGCCCCGACCGACATGCGCGTCGACGATCCGCGCGTGGACGGTACCCGCACGGCCGGCGGCACGATCGATCTTGGCAACTACGTTGCCGAAATCCGCTGTGGCTTCCCCGCCAAGGAGCTTCGCCTGACCGAGTTCTACGTCGACGGCGTGGATCTCCTCAAAGACCTGCAGGCCGGACGCACAGTCTCTGGCGGCGATACCCCGAACTACAGCCGGCCGGTCGGCGGGGTTCTGCCGGAAGGCTCGAGCTTCGCGGCCTCCTCGATCATTTCGTGCGAGCGAAAAGGGACCGGTTCCACGCAATGCGACGTCGGCGTGGTTCGCGAGGGGAACGGAAACGGCTTCGTCATGGTCTTCTGGCCCGACGCCGGTAACCGGGTGCTCTACTTCGAAGACGGAGAGATCGTTCGCTATGACCAGTCGGAGGCCGACGGAGGCTCCGAGCTGAGGGTCACCCGCGACGGCGATGTCCAGATCGTCACCATCGGTGACGCAAGATTTGAAGTCTTCGACGCGCTGCTTCTGGGGGGCTGATCATGGGCAATGTCCCAGACTGACGCCATGACGCATCAACAGAGATCGAGCGTTTGGAGGTTTCGCCATGAGGATGATCTTTGCTGCCCTGTCCGCGGCCCTGCTCGTCGGCCTCGCCGGATGTTCCGAGGACAAGCCGGCGGAGCCGGAAAAGCCCGCCGCCACCGAACCGGCGACCGATACCAAGGCAGAGGGAACCGCGCCTGCCACCGACTCCGGCGCGCCAGCGGACCCGGGCGAGGCGCCGGCGGATGCTGCCGCTGCTCCGGCGTCGTCGTCCGACGTTTCGCAAGCCGCGATCGATGCCTGCCTTTCGGCGGTTGACGCCGAGACCGACGGCGACGTCACTGTGCTGAGCACCGAGTTCTCCGAGGCCAATTCGCTCGTGATGGTCGGTGTCGGTGCCGACAAGGCGCCGTGGAAGTGTCTCGTCGGCAACGACGGGAAGGGTACAGAGTTGACGTTCGCGGGCGATGATGGCGACGGCCCCGGTCAGCCGGCGGCGGTCGAGCAAGCGCCGGCGGCGTCGTCCGACGTTTCGCAGGCCGCGCTCGACGCCTGCCTTTCGGCGGTCGATGCCGAGACCGACGGCGACGTCGCGGTGTTGAGCTCGGAGTTCTCGGAGGCCAATTCCTTGGTCATGGTCGGCGTCGGTGCCGACAAGGCGCCGTGGAAGTGTCTCGTGTCCAATGACGGCACGGGAGCCGAGATCTCGTTCGCCGGCGACGAGGGCGCGCTCTAGCCGCACCTAGTCGTCCGTCCGCATTCTGAGGATGGCCATGATGAAGTATCTGACAGCAATCGCGCTCGCCCTCCTTCTCGGTGTCGGCGTCGCGACGTCCGGTTTCGCGGCCTCGATGACCCGCGTCGAATTCGCAAAGGGCAACGACAATGCCGCGCTCGATGGAAAGGTAACCGGCAACGACTACGCCGACTACGTCCTCGGCGCCAAGGCCGGCCAGACGATGAGCGTCTCGCTCATCACCCAAGGCACCGCCTACTTCAATATCCTGCCGCCGGGCAGCGACGGCGAAGCCATCTACATCGGCTCGATGGATGGCAGCGACGCCACGATCAAGCTGCCAAAGGACGGCGACTACACCGTCCGCGTCTATCTGATGGGCAATGACAAGGACAGCGGCAAAACGGTGGCCTACACGCTGTCCTTCACCATTATGTAGGCGCACGACGCGGTAGTCGCAGTCACGGACCGAGGCAACGAAGATGTCGATCTCCAGTGAGAACTCAGACCATCCGTCGCGCCGTACGGCCCTGCGATGGCTCGCGGGCGGCGGCGTGGCAATGCTGAGCGCCGGCGCGTTTGCGGAACCTCTGATCAAGTCGGTGGACGGGCTGAAGCCGGGCGAATTCACCTGGCACCCGGAGCGCGCCCCCGAGGGGCAGGTGGCGATTGTCGTCTCGCTTCCCGATCAGCGGGTGTATGTCTACCGCAACGGCGTGCGGATCGCAGTCTCGACCTGTTCGACCGGCAAGCCCGGCCACGGCACGCCCACCGGCGTCTTCACCATCCTCCAGAAGGACAAGAACCACCACTCGAGCACCTACAACAACGCGCCGATGCCCAACATGAACCGGCTCACCTGGTCGGGCATCGCGCTCCATGCCGGCAACCTGCCCGGCTATCCGGCGTCGCACGGATGCGTACGCCTGCCGCTCGAGTTTTCGGCGAAACTGTTCGGGGTCACCCACATCGGCACCCCCGTAATCATTGCCGATGCGGCAACGTATCCCAACAGCGTCGTCCACCCCGGCTGGGTGCTGTCCGCCGACGCCGAGGGCGAGTTCGACAAGGCCGTGGCGAGCGTCCAGAAGAAGATGAGCAACGCGCCCGGCGCCGGCCTCTCCGCCAGCATGCCGGTGACCTCGATCGTCGTCTCGGGCGCCGACGAGAAGATCCTGGTGCTCGAGAACGGAAAGGTGATCGCCGAGGGCAAGGCGACGATCAAGGACGGCGGGGTTCCACTCGGCAACCACGTCTTCGTCCTATCGCTCTTCGATACCGCGCAGAAGTCCGTGCGCTGGCGTTCGATCCGCTATTACAATGACGACCAGCGCGATCTCGAGCAAACCGAACTCACCACCATCAACCGCATCCGCGGGCCGCACGACGTCGTCGAGGCGATCCGGACCCGCATGTATCCGGGGACGACGATGGTCACGGTCGACCTTCCCCTCGATCCCGACACGCGGACGGGCGACGACTTCGTCGTCATGGCCGAAGACGAGACCTAGCGCGGTCACCGTCGGCGGTCCGGGGTAGTCGTGGCTCGGCCTCCTGTTCCGCTACGGTAGCCAAGGGCCGGATGTCGCCGTGCCGGCGCATCCTACGAGCGTCCGGCGTGTCGGTGCATGCCAACGTCGCAAATGCCTACGGTTTTCCCGCCGACGTGTGTCTCTTCGTCGGCGCTTGGACATCCTGATGGCCGCATCGTCGTGATGGACGTTGGAAGTGGCGGTGACCGGTCCGATACCGGTGCCCCACCGACCGCCGGCGAGCATAGCGGCCGTCGAGCTGGCCACCGGCTCTTCGTTCCCCCACGTGCGTCGGAGGCCGTTCTTCCCTCAGGATCGGTGCTCCCGTGGCACGCGCCGTCCGGCTAGCCCGACGACGCTCACCGATGGGCTTTCCCAACGCATCGAGCCAGACTAACATCCACCCAACGACAAGAACCATTACGGGGAGGAAGACCATGGCGAGCGGCCTACAGCTCTCGCGGCAGGAACTCGTTGCAGCGTATCGGCGGATGCGCCTGATCCGCGAGTTCGAGGAAGCCGTTCATCACGAATTCGCGGCCGGGAACATCCCCGGCTTCGTCCATCTCTATGCCGGTGAGGAAGCGTCCGGCGTTGGTGTCTGCATGCACCTTGACGACCGTGACGCCATCGCTTCGACCCACCGCGGCCACGGCCATTGCATCGCCAAGGGCTGCGATGCCGAGGGCATGATGCTGGAGATCTTCGGCCGGAAGGACGGGCTTTGCGGCGGCAAGGGCGGTTCGATGCACATCGCCGACCTGTCCAAGGGCATGCTCGGCGCCAACGGCATCGTCGGCGCCGGCGCCCCGCTCGCCTGCGGGGCCGCGCTGACGGCCAAGACGCTCCGCACCGGCGGCGTGTCGGTCTGCTTCTACGGCGATGGCGCATCCAACCAGGGCGCGGTGCTTGAGAGCTACAACCTCGCCAAGATCTGGAACCTGCCGATGATCTTTATCGCCGAGGATAACGGCTATGCCGAGTCGACCTCGTCAAGCTGGTCGGTCGGCGGCACCCAGTCGGGTCGCGCCCACGGCTTCGGCATCCCGGCGCGCGAGGTCGACGGCTCCGACTTCTTCGAGGTCTACGAGGCCGCGGGCGAGGCGATCGAGCGTGCGCGCGAGGGCGCCGGTCCGTCGCTGCTCCACGTCAAGCTCAACCGCTTCTACGGCCACTTCGAGGGGGATGCGATGACCTATCGCTTGCCCGAGGAAGTCCCGCATCTCAGGGCCAACGCCGATCCGATCGCCCTGTTCCGCCAGCGTGTCATCGAGGCGTCGCTGATTCCGGCCGCCGATCTCGACGCGATCGACCGCGAGGCGGTCGCGGAGGCGGCGCGCTGCGTCAAGGTCGCCAAGGCGGCCCCGCTGCCGACTGAGTCCGATCTGATGACCGACGTCTACGTCTCGTACTGAGG
>JAGRKZ010000006.1 GCA_020442065.1 Bauldia sp. | reverse complement strand
CGTCGATATCGTAGCCGAGCGTCGCCCGCCCCGCCTCCTCCTCGCGGTAGAAGGCCAGCGCCTCGGCGACGCTCCGGCAGACCCGCATGCGCGGGTTGGTGGTGAAGCCCCACTCGGCGAAGCGCTTGACCATGCCGCTCTGGGTCTCGGCCGGCATCGCGCTCATCTCGCCCCAGGCATAGGCGAAGAAGTGGAGCGGGCGCGAGGCGGTCACCGACGCATCGATCTGGCGGAGCGAACCCGCCGCGCCGCTCCGCGGGTTGGCGATGGTCTTGAGGCCGTCCGCCGCCAGCCGCCGGTTGAGCGCCGCGAAGTCGTCGTGGAGCATGAAGATCTCGCCCCGCACCTCGACCACCTCCGGCACGCCCCTCGGCAGGGCCTCCGGCACGTCCGGCACCATGCGGATATTGGCGGTGACGTTCTCGCCCTCGTAGCCGTCGCCGCGGGTGGC
This sequence comes from Bauldia sp., assembly GCA_020442065.1. Classification (GTDB taxonomy): domain Bacteria; phylum Pseudomonadota; class Alphaproteobacteria; order Rhizobiales; family Kaistiaceae; genus Bauldia. Next base: position 7,601 of record JAGRKZ010000006.1, on the reverse strand, counting down.
GGCGGTGACGAGGCGGCCCTTCTCGTAGCGGATCGAGCAGGACAGCCCGTCGATCTTCGGCTCGGCCGTGATGGCGAGCGGCTCGTCCGCCGGGAGGCGCAGGAAGCGCTGGACCCGCGCCACGAACTCGGCGACGTCCTCCTCGCTGAAGGCGTTGTCGAGCGACAGCATCGGCACGCTGTGGACCACCTTGCCGAACCGGCCGACCGGTGCCGCCCCGACCCGCTCGCTCGGGCTGTCGGCGCGCTTGAGGCCGGGGAACCGCGCCTCGATCGCGAGGTTCCGCTGGCGGAGCGCGTCATAGTCCGCGTCCGAGATCGCCGGCTCATCCTCCTGGTAGTAGCGGCGGTCGTTCTCCGCGATCGCCGCGGCAAGGCGCGACAGCTCGGCCGCGGCCTCCGCCTCGGTGAGCTGGTCGACGGGCTTCTCTGTGGCGTCCGACATTGGGGAATCGTCTCGTCTGATGGCCGCGCAGTCTAGCAACCTCGTGGTCCGATTCCGACATTTGCTCCCCATGGCCGCTAGCACCGCAGGCGGGTATCACATGTCAAATTCGCTCCACTAGCAGCGCGCCGGCCCATTCCCGTTAGGATCACGCGCGGCGGGAAGCATCTTCCTTGGGAAGACGAACGGATAGCGGCCGGTGCGACACGGCCGGGGAGCAAGTGCCTCCGACCGGCACGACCCCAATCGTTCCCGCGGGCGGTTCCGCTCCGGGTCATGGTCATTCCCGTGTCGATCCCCGGCGAGAATGCCGAGGGTGGCGGGCGCATGAGAGACACCCGGTTGGCCCTCCGGGTGAGGGAGGACCGGAAAAGGGCGCCTCGAACGCGCCCGCCCGGCGACTTGTCGCCATCCGGTCCGCTCTCCGGCACGCCGGACGGACGAGGGTCCCTCGCGAGGAGCCACACGTCCCCACCATCCCTTCCGGGCCCAAGCCGGTTGCCCGGAGGTCTCCCGGTCGGAACTGGTCCGACGCCCTTAAGGTGCGCCACACGCACAGCCGGTCGTAATGCCGGCGGGTTTTCCGGACGGCACCCCGGGACGGCGGCCGGACCTCTGGCCGGGTTACCCCGACGAGAGGATTGGCGCGGGCGCCGATGCCCTCCCGCAGCGACCGGCGCCGGTACCAGGACGCCGCCCCTCGGCAGGAAGGGACGGCCGGAGCATAGAGGCGGGCGGGGAAGCGGGGATAAGCGCGGCGGTTATGCCCGGGGGTGGGGGCGGGCTGCGCCGCCTGCCCTCCGTCATGGCCGGGCTTGTCCCGACCATCCACGCTTTCCTCTTTTTTGGGGGGTCTCTGGCCGGGACGGTCGAAAACGGTAGGGTCACCCGAGGGTTCCAAGAAGAAACAAGACGTGGATGGCCGGGACAAGCCCGGCCATGACGGAGAGGGGGTTCCCGGAACCGTGGACTGCCGGAGCAGCGGCTGTGCTCGACGACTCATCGCGGCCCGCTCATCGGGAGCAAACGTCCCGCCCCTCCTCTCCCGGAGGGGGCCTGTTCCGCAATTGGAGCCGCCCGACACAGGGGCAGTGCGTCCTTCGAGGCTCGGGCTTCGCCCGAGCACCTCAGGATGGCTACGTCTCTGTTTCAATGAACAAAAACGCCGCCATGCTGAGGTGCGACCCCGGCTTGAGCCGGGGGAGCCTCGAAGCACGCACGCCGCTTTCCCCCTCCACTTCGTCATCCTCCGGCTTGACCGGAGGATCGCTCTCGGGTCCCGATCGGGCTGATATTCTACGACCAATCGCAGGCGTGGGACGCTCTGTAGCACTGGAACAGGGCGTGGAAGATGGCCCTGATCGAGGAGCAAAACCCGAACTGGGAGGACCTCTATCCGCTGCTTGGGTGAGCGTCGCGCGATCCTCCGGTCAAGCCGGAGGATGACGTGAGTGGGTCAAGCCGGAGGATGACGGGGGTGTGTCTGGCCGAAGGATGACGGAGTGGACGATGGCTTGAGCGGCGTGCATTCCTGCTTCGCCACCGGCGTCTGCACCGCGCCGCCGCAAGTCCCGCCCCTCCTCTCCCGGAGGGGGAGAGGATAGCGCAGCACGGCCGCCTGGCGGCCGATGTGGAGCTTGGTGAGGGGTTATGGGAGCGTGATGATGGAGGGCCTGGCGGTGACGTGCGACACGGTGCGACGTTTCTTTGTTCTCCCTCCCATCACCCCTCACCGCGCTGCGACTAAGCCCCGCGCGAAGGCGCGGGGCCAAGTCTCGCGTCCTCTCCCCGTCCGGGAGAGGAGGGGCGGGCCACTCTCAAGGTGAGCCTTGCAGTGCCGGAGAGTTTCCCGGACGGCACCCGGGACGGTGGCCGGCGTCGGTACCGTGGCGCCGCCCCCGGCAAAAAGGGACGGACCGGAGGATAAGGCGGGCGGGAACCGTGGCAAACATTCAGGCGGTTCGTCGAGCCAGAGTCATTCGACGCTGCCGCCAGCGCCCGCCCGCCTCACGCCGCGCCGAGGATCAGGCGGTCGGCGGCGGCGCGGGCCTCTTCGGTGACGGTGGCGCCGGCGAGCATGCGGGCGATCTCCTCGCGGCGACGCTCGGCGTCGAGGCGGGTGACGCCGGTCATCGTCGTTTTTCCCCGCTGGTCCTTGGCGACGAGGAGGTGCGCGCCGGCGCGGGCCGCGACCTGCGGCGCGTGGGTGACCGAGAGCACCTGTACCCGGTCGGAAAGGCGCGCGAGGCGGGCGCCGATCGCATCGGCGACCGCGCCGCCGACGGCGGTGTCGATCTCGTCGAAGACCAGCGTCGGCGCCGAGCCGCGGTCGGCGAGCGCCACCTTGAGCGCCAGCAGGAAGCGGGCGAGCTCGCCGCCGGAGGCGACCTTCATCAGCGGCCCCGGCCGGCTGCCGGGATTGGTCCGGACGGTGAAGCTGACCGCGTCGATCCCGGTCTCCGCGACCTGTGCCGGATCGGTGTCGATCGCGACGCCGAACTCGGCCCGTTCGAGCTTCAGCGCCGGCAGTTCCGCCGCCACCGCCCTGCCGAGCTGCGCCGCCGCCTTCCGCCGCCGGGTGCTGAGCGTCGCGGCGACCTTGTCGTAGCGGGCCCTCGCCTCGGTCACCGCGCGGTCGAGGGCCTCGAGCTGCTCCTCGCCCGATTCGAGCGTGGCGAGGGCCGTCGCCATCCGCTCGGCGAGGGCCGGCAGCTCGGCGACCATCACGCCGTACTTCCGGCCGGCGGCGCGGAGCGCGAACAGGCGTTCCTCGGTCGCCTCGAGGGTCCGGGGGTCGGCCTCCGCCGCCCGGGCCGCGATCTCGAGCGACTGTGTCGCCTCCCCGAGCGCGAGCAGCGCCCGGTCGAGCGCGGCGATCGCCTCGTCGAGCAGGCCGCCGGCCTCGGGCGCCTTCCGCTCGAGCCGGCGGACGAGGCTCGCGAGCGTCGGCGTGGGGCTCGCGCCGCCGGCGACGGTCTCGTACGCCTCGGCGATGTCGCCGGCGATCTTCTCGGCGCGCATCAGGAGCTGGCGGCGGTCAGCGAGGGTCTCCTCCTCGTCCGGCTGCGGGGCGAGCGTCCGCAACTCCTCGACCGCAGACCGGAGGTAATCGCCCTCGGCCCGCGCCGCTTCGATCCGCTTCCGCAACTCGGCGGCCGAGCGTTCCGCCTCGCGCCGCTCGCGATGCGCCGCCGCCACCGCCGCCGCTTCATCCTCGAGGCCGCCGAAGGCATCGAGGAGGGCGCGGTGCATGTCGCCGTCGACCATCGCGCGGTCGTCGTGCTGGCCGTGAATCTCGACCAGCGCCGCGCCGAGCTGGCGGAGGAGGGTCACCGACACCGGCTGATCGTTGACGAAGCCGCGGCTCCGGCCGTCGCCGCCCTGGACGCGGCGAAGGATGAGATCGCCCTCGGCCTCGATGCCGCTGTCGGAGAGAAGGCGCCGGACGGGATGGTCGCCGGCGACGTCGAACACGGCGGTCACGTCGCCCTGCTCGGCGCCATGACGGACGAGCGCACTGTCGCCGCGGCCACCGAGCGCCAGCGACAGAGCATCGAGGAGGATCGACTTGCCCGCGCCGGTCTCGCCGGTGAGGACGGTCAGGCCTCTGTCGAAGTCGAGGTTCAGGCGGTCGATGAGGACGATGTCGCGGATCGCGAGGGCAACGAGCATGGCCTCACGCTCTACCCGATCCTCAGGTCGCGGACTTTCCGTTGAAGGCTTCGCCCACCGGCCCGCCGTAGTTCTCGGGAAGCACGCCCTTCTTCTGGAGCAGGGCGTAGGCGTCCTTGTACCAGCGGCTGTTGGGGAAGTTGTGGCCGAGCACGGCGGCGGCGGTCTGGGCTTCGCGCACCAGGCCCATCGCAAGGTTGGCCTCGACGAGACGCTCCAGCGCCTCCTCGACGTGGCGCGTGTCCTGGTACTGGGTGACGACGACATCGAACCGGTTGATCGCCGCCACATACTCGCGCTTCTCGAGGTAGTAGCGCCCGATCTGCATTTCCTTGCCGGCGAGCTGGTCCCGCGTCGCGATCACCTTGCGGCTGGCGTCGGCGGCATATTCCGAATCGGGATAGCGCTCGATCACGGTCTGCATCGCGTTGAGCGCCTGCTGCGTCATCACCTGGTCGCGGGTGACGTCCTTGACCTGAGCGAAATAGCACTGGCCCATGATGTACTGGGCATAGGCGGCATCGGCACTGCCCGGGTAGAGCGTGACGTATCGCTTCGCGGTGGCGATGGCGTTGTCGTAGTCGCCGCGGCGGTAGCTCGCGAAGGCCGACATGACCAGGGCCTTCCGCGCCTCCTCCGAATAGGGATGCTGGCGGTCGACCTCGTTGAACTCGTCGATCGCGTCGTTGAACTTGCCGGCGTTCATGTAGCCCAGGCCGCGATTGTAAAGCACGCCGGCCGGCTGGTCGTCGGCATAGGCCGCGACCGTGCCCTCGATGTTCTTCTGGCACGCCGACAGCAATCCGCCCGCACCCACCAGCGCCACAATCACGACAGCGGCACGGAAGCCACGTCCTGCACTGGGTCCCGACCCGACGATCTTCATCGATTCCCCGCTGTAACCGGCAACCGTGCCGGCCGACCCTTGGAAAATGGGGCGAAACACACCGTGCCTGTTTAGCGCAAATCGCGCACCCGCGCCAATATCAGGCACGCAAAGTGTGACTTGAATTTATGGCGAAACGGGGGAAATCCGACCGACGATGCTACGAAACGTCGGGCCCGAAGGCGGCAACCCCGACACCGGCCTGAAGGTCGGCATGGCCGCTGTCGCGGCGGGTCGGCATTTCGACCATGGTCCAGGCGTCACGGTCGGCCAGCATCGCCTCGACGGCGAGCACATTGAGACGGTGACCACCGCGATACGAGCGGTAGCAGCCCAGGATCGGCGCGCCGGCAAGGGCGAGATCGCCCACCGCATCGAGCGCCTTGTGGCGGACGAACTCGTCCGTGTAGCGGAGGCCCTCGGGGTTCATGATGCGGTCGTCGGCGATGACGATCGCGTTGTCGAGGGAGGCGCCGAGGGCGAAGCCGCGGGCCCAGAGGTTCTTCACGTCGGCATAGAAGCCGAAGGTGCGGGCGCGGCCGATATCGCGGCGGAAGGTCTCGGCATTGATGTCCGCCTCGTAGCGCTGACGGCCGACGAGCGGATTGGCGAAGTCGATCTCGATCTCGACGCGGCGGCCCTCGTAGGGCAGAAGCTCGGCGAAGCTGTTGCCGAGCTCGACGCGAATCGGCTTGCGGATCTTGATGTAGCGGCGGGCTTTGGCGAGGGTCTCGATGCCGGCCTGGTCGATCGCATCGATGAAGGGCTCGGCGCTGCCGTCCATCACCGGCACTTCCGGGCCGTCGACCTCGATCATGCAGTTGTCGATTTCCATGCCGCGGAGCGTCGCGAGCAGGTGCTCGATCGTCGCCACCGACGCGCCCGACACCCCGATCGTGGTGCACAGGTCCGTCGCGCTGACATGACGATAATCGGCCGGGATCTCGCGATCCCGGCCGTCATCGAGATTGGTCCGGTAGAAGTAAATGCCGCTGTCTGCCTCGGCCGGGTGCAGGGTCACCGAAGCCGCATGCCCGCTGTGGACACCAACACCAGACAAAGTCGCCCGATTGGCGATCGTCGTCTGTGCCCCGTTACGCCGTGTCCCCATTCCGGCACTCGCCCCTACGCTTCGGTCCCCGCCGCTTTCGCGGCCCTTCGGCACTTCCCGGGCTGTACTTCCGGTCCGGGTGAAGGTCGGCTACCTTCGACTTCACCCCTCGCGACCGGGCCTACTCGATTGCCCCAGCGCCCTACCTCGATTCGGAGACTAGCGGGGGGTGGGGCGCACGCAAAATCACCTTGTGTAACGCCATTGAAACATCCCGACCCCGGGCTGTTCTTTAAGAATTTCAAAATGTTAAGACCCGGCGCCGAGGGCCGGCGCCGGGTCTTTTCGCTGAGAGCCTTCGCTCGGCCGTTCAGTTCGCCTGACGGCGGAGGAATGCCGGGATTTCCAGCTCGTCGTCGATCTGCCGGGCGTCGCGTGGCAGCGGACGGCCGTGCTTGTCGAGCTCGGCCTGGCGGGGCCGGTACATCGCGTCCTGCTGGGCGGTCCGCGGCGCCGGCGGGCGCTTGGCGTACTCGCTCGGCGGCGGCGGCGGCGCAGCGACCTGCTGGGCGGCAGCACGCTGCTGCGGCGGCGGCGGCGCGAGCTTCGGCCGCGTCTGCGGCGCCTGCTGCTGCGCCGGCCGTTGCTTGGGCTGGGTCTGCACCCGCGGCGCCTCTTCCTCGCGCCGGCCGAGGCCGACATGGGCGAGACGGCGGAGCAGGCTCATCGGACCGCGGTCTTCCTCGGCCTGCTGGCCGCCACCCTGATGCGCTTCGATCTGGCGCTGGGCGATCGGCGGAAAGTCCTCGACCCGCGGCATCCGCACCTGGGGGGCCGTCTCCGCCTGCGGCGGGATGAACGGTTCCTCGGTGTTGACCGCGTGGTCCTGCTCGAAGGCCGCGCGGAGTTCCATCTCGACATCGAAGTCATCGTCGTAGTCGGCCGCGACCGGCTTGTACGGCGTGATCGTGACGTCGGCGTCGCGGGCCGCCTGCGGCTCGGCCTGGACCGGCCGCGCCTGGGCGACGGGCTTTGGCGCGGGGGCCTGGGCGACCGGGGCCGGGGCAGCCTCCTCATAGTGCTCTTCCGGCTCGGCTTCGGCCGTCGCCACAACCTGTGGATGCGGCGCCTGGGCAACCACCCGCGGCGCCGTAGCGGCGGCAGGGCGGACGGCCGGCTTGTCTTCCGGCCGGGTCGCCGTGCGCAGGCGCTGGCTGAGCTCGGCCATGCGGATCTCGGCGGGGGTCGAATCCTCGCGCACCTCGTTGTCGATGCCGGTCGCCACCACCGAGACCCGGATCACGCCCTCGAGCGATTCCTCGAAGGTGGCGCCGAGGATGATGTTGGCGTCGGGATCGACCTCCTCGCGGATGCGGGTGGCCGCCTCGTCTACCTCGAACAGGGTGAGGTCCTTGCCACCGGTGATCGAGATCAGGAGGCCCTTGGCGCCGCGCATCGACGTCTCGTCGAGCAGCGGGTTGGCGATCGCGGCCTCGGCGGCCTGAATGGCGCGGCGGTCGCCGGAGGCTTCGCCCGTGCCCATCATCG
>JAGRKZ010000225.1 GCA_020442065.1 Bauldia sp. | reverse complement strand
GCAGGCGCAGCTGATCGCGATGCTGAAGGCGAAGGACGGGGCCACGGTCGAGGAAATCGCCACCGCCTTTGGGTGGCAGGCACACACTGTCCGCGGGGCTCTCTACGGCGCGCTTCGGAAGAAGCTCGGCCTCGACGTCGTCTCGGAGAAGGTCGACGGGAAAGGCCGGGTCTACCGCATCGGCAACTGACCCACCCACAGCCCGATGCTCGCCGCCGTCCTCCTGAGGGCGGCGACTATTCGTTGCACCAGAACTGTCCGCCGCCACACCGCTACCTCCGAGGCCGGGGTCTGGTCCTTTCCTTTGATGTGGGTCATGAGCCATCGCGATCCGCTCGCAGGTGTCGTGTCGATGTGATGAACACATACCGGCACGACATACTTCCCGTCGCCCCGGCTGATGTCTCACACCCGAACCCGTCATGCGGCGCGTCGCATCCCGATCCCGAGCAGAGACCGGAGCGACGGTGTCTGCTCGGAGCCACCGTGGCCATTGAGGCGCCAGGCGATCAGGGCGAGGGCGTAGCGCCATCTCCGGTCGGCGGTGGGGCGGCTGATCCCGAAGCGCCAGCAGATCGACTTCCACGGTGCCCCCGACAGTCGTGCCCGGACCAGCGCGGCGTCGTCCGGCCCAAGCCAACGCAGCCAGGACAGCGCCTCGGCGGCATGGAGACCGAGCTGATCGTCCACATCCGTCGGAGACGATGACCCTATGCCCCCTATGGTCCCTATGCCTTCCGGCTCCCGCCCCGCGACAATCGCATCGACGATGCGGTCCGCGATGAGCGCCGAACGCAGCGCAACCGCCTTCCGCAGCCGCTCCTCGACAAGGGCCGGGGTCCACTCCGTGTGGGTACGCTCCCCATGGTCGGGTGTGACGCGAGTGACGCTAGTGAGGCTAGAATCCTGGTCTTGAGTATTGGTCGGGCCGCGCCCACCGGAATCACAGGTGTCAGCCATCGCCGGACCTCACCTCCGAGCGGAGTTGGTCCACCTCTGCGCGTGCCCTCACCTCCGCCTCTGCTCGAGGCAGGCCACCGTCGAACTCCATGATGCCGGCCCGCTCGTCGCAGAGGGCGTTCCAATCGTCATCGTCCCAGAGGGCAAGACCGCGAAGGTAGGCGACAATTGCCGGCTTCTCCGATCGCAGCTCGCGAAGGAGCTGTTCATCGGGCTGACTGTCTGCCGAGAGAGCGAGCGCTTCACCCTTCACCCTGAGGACGACACCGGCGGCGATCGCGCTCCGGACCACGGCGGCGGCGGTCACGGGATCACCTCCGACCAGCCCGTCGTCTCGGTCGAAGCATTCTCGGGGTGGGCTTCAGTCAACACACGGAATCTAGCGTCACTAGCGTCACTAGCGTCACTGTCTCGCGGGACACCGACGTCGTCCGATGACGCGAGTGACGCTAGTGACGCTATTTTCCCTATGTTGACTGTTAGCCCCGTGCCGCCGCGGCGCTCGACAACCCCGACTCCCAATGCCTTGAGCGTGGGGGCCGCCCGCCGGAGTCGGTCGGAGAACCACCGCGCGTTGCCCGGCCAGTCCCCGCTTCGTCGCGCCTCCGGCGACATGGTCACCGAGAGTGTCTCATAGAGATCGGACAGGCGTCCGGTCCATGTCTCCCGAGACTCGATGAAGTTGCGCACGGCGGTGGCGACCAGATCGCCCTCGGCGAGCGCCGCGATGGCCTGGCCGCGATTGCGCCGGTAGGCGGCGAGGAAGCCACCCGTCGGCCATGGCAGAGCCGGCTCGGCAGCAACGATGAACCGGGCGAAGTCCGCCATGCGCAGGTCCGGTGTCGGCGTCTGCTCCAGCCGGGCCATCCCCGTCGCAATGGCATTGAAGATCGCACCGAGGGTGGCGGGCAGGATTGCGGCGACGTTCCTCGCCCAGTCGCGCTCCGTCACCCGCTGCGCCGGCGCCTCGAGACGGAGCACGATCGCCCGGTCGGCAAGATCGCCGCGGGCGGCAAGATCGGGGATGCCATTGAGGATCATCGGCCGCCGGGCCGAGAAGGTTGCGGTCTCATGGTTCGAGTAGAGGGCCCGCCCGCCGATCTCGCTGCCGGTCGCCAGGCGACAGAGGCTGTCGGCAAGATCGGCCTTGATGCCGGAAAAGTTGTCGAAGGCGAGCACACGGTTATTGCGGGCAGCCGCGATCAGGTCCCGGTCGTCCCCCGGCGGTTGGAGAAGATCGCCGTTGACCGGGTCGGTGAGCGCCTGGGCAAGCCGCGCCATAGTGCTCTTGCCCGATCCCTGCTCTCCGCCAAGGATCAGGATCGGATAGGGCACTCCGTCGAGGAACGCACCAACACACCAGGCGACGAGCAGGATGAAGTCGTCTTCCGACAGGCGATCGAGGAGACGACGGAGACCGGAGAAGTCGCTCGACTGCTTGGGAACGGGGAATGCCGATGTCCGCCGGGTCCGAAGGATCGGGACCGGTGCCTCGACGACGCAACGCCAGCCCTCGCCGTCGATCTCGACGGCATTCCACTCCGGTTGCCCGAGATCGACGTACAGACGCTCAGCGCGGGTGGCGACGCGGAGGACCGCCGGCTTTCGGACCCCGGAGAGGTGTGCCCGAGCCTCTAGGCCCATCCGGGCGTCCCCGACGGCGCCTTCGGTGGCGGAGGCCGGGCGGCCCTTGTTGACGTACTGCCGCGCCAACTCGCCAAGCATCCAGTCCCGAAAGGCGCGGGACCCCACGGCATGATGTTCGCGATGGTTACCGACCCGGACCGTGGCGTAAGTCTCGCCCTCGTCGGAACGCCACACCTCGATGGCATCACACACCGCAAGCAGTGCATCGCGCTGGGAGAGCCCCGCCTCCTTCAGGTCAATCGGTTCGGGAGGAGGGGGTACGGCGCTTTCAATCGCCTTGAGGATGGCCTCCAGGGGCGTGCTCACGCCACCCTCCTCGGCCCGACCTGGCCCCTGAGCATGTCGTTGAAGTCCTTGTAGCCCTCGTCGGGACGAGCGATCCGAACTCGCCGACCTTCGTGGACCCAACGGGCAGCGGCATCCCGTGCGGCGGCTTCTCCGGGCTCATCCGCATCGGCGAGGACCACGACTTCCTCGACCAGGCGGGGCAGGACGAGAGTCCTCAGCCCCGAGGTCGACAGTGCCGCCCAACCGGGCACGCCGGTCGACTGCATGACCGACAGGACCGTCTCGATGCCCTCGCCAACGACGATCTTCTTCGCCGCCGGCGCGAGGCGGACGGCACCGCCCCGGATCGGGCCCAGCGCCATTCTTGCCGGTGTCACCGGTGCCTTCCCCGATCCATCCCGGGCAAGGAAGGTGCGGTGCACGCCAATCGGCCGGTCGGCTGCATCCGTTACCAGCCCAACCATCGCCGGCCATACTGTGCCGGTCGAGTGCGTCAGCGCCGTATGGAAGCGAATGCGACCGGAGAACGGCAGGACGAGACCGCGTGACGATAGGTACGTCGCGACAGTGGTCCCCCGGGCATCGTGGCTCGCGTCCCAGATCCCCACCGCCGCAGCGATCCGTCGTTCGGCATCGGGGTCGGGCACCGGAGCCGATGATGACGGACCAGGCCTGAGAGCAGACGAACGATCAGTCGAGTTCCAAAGGTCACGTCGCCGCAGGACATCGATCACGTCCCGCTGGTCGCAGCCGGCGTGGCAGTGAACAAGAACCCGGCCATCATCACCGTCGCGAATGGCGAGACTCGGCTCGCGATCGTCATGGGCCGGGCAACAGGCCAGCCAGGTCCTTCCGGACCGACGGCCGCCCAGGGTCCGGGCAAGAGTCTCGGCGCTCATGACCGGCCTCCCATGCCAAGGCGGGCCGACCGCCGCGGGCTACGGGCGCGGACGGCGACATAGGTGTAGTCGTTCGGACCGTGCCGGCGCTGAACGAGGTGGACGTGGCCCGCCGCGGCCATCGCCATCACGGCTGTGGCGACCCGGTCGAGTTCCAGGCCTGACTCTTCGCCGAGGCGACTGCCGGGTCCGCGATCGAGCGCAAGGAATCCTCGAAAGTATGAAACCCGGTCGCCTGGGGATGATGTCGAGAACCAGCGGTCGAGTTCGGCGAAGGATAGAATCCGTTGGCCGCAGTCCGGGGTCACATTCCTCTCGAACCCGACGTGGGCCTCCGCTTCGGTGGCCAGATGTCTATCGACGGGGTGCATCAGGCGCCTCCCGTCTTGGCTTCACGGACGCGGAGTTCAACTTGCTCGGGCTCGTCGTTGTCCGGCGTGTCCGTGTAGATCGAGATCAGCGGTGTACCATCAGCATGGGCACCCCCTTCTTCAAGGCGGTAGGTGCGGCGGGTCTGCAGAACCTCGGGGAACTCCCAACGGCGGTAGAGGCCCGGCATCCGGGTCAGGTCCTCCGCTTCATCGATGCAGGTCATGTGTCCCGTTCCTTCCTTCTCGGTCAGCGCGTGAGCGCTTGAAGGGGAAAAGCCACTTGGCGGTACGGATCGGGACATGCCCTCGGAGAAGACGGTCTGGAGATGTCGAGAAGCGCGTTGGTAGCGCTTGCGAGCGGCCGACTCAGAGATGCCAATCTCGGTCGCCAGCTCGGCTTGGGAGAAGCCCTCGATCGCGACACGGACGACAAGGCGGCCGTCACCGCCGGCGTGGCGGACGACATCGCGGACGAGTAGGTCGGGCGTGGTCGAGAGCGCCGACCCCTT
>JAGRKZ010000224.1 GCA_020442065.1 Bauldia sp. | reverse complement strand
TAGTCGTAATACGAGACGAAATACTCGACCGCGTTCTCCGGAAAGAACGACTTGAACTCGCCGTAGAGCTGGGCCGCGAGCGTCTTGTTGGGCGCCAGCACGAGCGCGGGCCGCTGCGTCGCCTCGATCACCTTGGCGACGGTGTAGGTCTTGCCCGATCCGGTGACGCCGAGCAGCACCTGGTCGCGTTCCTCGGCCTCGACGCCCGCCACCAGTTCGGCGATCGCCTGCGGCTGATCGCCCTTCGGCTCGAACTCCGACTTGATCTCGAACGCGACGCCACCCTCGGACTTCTCCGGACGCGGCGGCCGGTGCGGCATCCAGGTCTTATCGCGGAACTCAGGCCGTCCGCTTTCGATCAGCGCCGACAGCGCCTGGACCGTCGCCGTGACCCCGCCTTCGCCGATGGGCGGCGCCGCCGCGCGCGGCGATTTCGACCGGCGCGGCGTGTCGGCAGCGGGCTCGGGCCGCAGCGTCTCGAGGAACGCCTCCGCCTCCTCCAGCGTCATGTCGATGCCCGGCACCGGATTGAGGCCGGCGGACGCGCGCTCGCGCGCCGTGCCCTTGCCGCCCATGGAGGTGCCGCGGGCGGTCTTCAGCGGTTTCTGCGGGGCTTCGGAGAAGCCGGATTTGCGTGGTGGCATGGGCTCAATATGGGCGATGCGGGATGGGAATGCGAGGCTCGTACCTCCCTCGCCCACAACGGCGACAGCGGATGTCAGCAGACACGATTCCCAACGGCGATGAGAGGCGAAACATTCCGATTGCCTGAAACTTGATAGCTCGTATAGATTGTATTTGTGAATTAATACAATCTAAGGAGGGCGTCATGGCAGCAATTCAGATCAATGCGGCTGCGGAGGAAATTCTGGCCGAGGCAAGGGCGACCGGTGCAGCGCCAACCGCCGAAGCAGCCACGCTCGCGGTTCCGGGCGACTTCTGCACGCTCTGGCGAACCGCCAAACCGGTATTGGAGACGGCAGCGACGATCCTGGCGTTCTTCGCGCCGCCCGTGGCCGGCACCCTGCGCGGGTTGATCAAGGTCGGCGATCAGATCGCCGCGGGCATGGGCTGCCCATAGGTCGCATTCCCGCCGATCGTCTGGGGGTGGCGTTTCGGCCGCCGTCCGAACGCCGCCGAGCCTACGGCTTCGGCTTGCGCGGCCTCCGGGCCGGCGTCCCCGACTTGCCCGACTTGGGCTCGGCGTCGCGCACCGCCGGCGTCTTCGGTAGCGCGCTTGGCTTGCGCGTCCGCACCCGCTTCGCCGGCGGGCCGGCCAGCGGAACCGGCGCGGCGGCCGGAACAGGTTCGGGCGAACCTTGCACGACCGTGCCGGCGGGTGGTTCCGTCCGCGCCAGGTGACGGGACAGGGACTCCGCCGGTGACCCGCGGCTCACCAAGGCCCGCGGCACGACTGCGGCGTTGATGGCGACGACGTGGTCGCGCCCTTCCCATCCCCCCGCATAGTGACGCGTGAAGTTCAGCTCGGTCCGCCCGTCATAGCGATCCGGGCCAATGGTGACGCCCCACAACCCGAAGGGCAGCGGCTCCGCTTCCAGGTCCCCGATGTCGTTCCAGCCATTCCAGCCGAGGTGAAGCGTGAACGGCTCGCGGTCCTCGACCAGCAGGGTGCGGCCCGACTCGAGCGCCACCACCGGGGTCTCGTTCCGCCAGCGCGTATTCTTCGCCTTGGGGGCAGTGCGTCCGTAGCGCTTGCGGATGACCTCGAGCAGTTCGACCGGACGCTTGTTTTCCCTGGCGATCAGCAGCTTGAGGAACTCCGCGTGCGACCACAGCAGCGGCATCGCGCTGCCCGACGGCCGGCCCGGAAACAGGAACCGCTCCGGTATCGGCGCCGCGTCCCAGACCTGCTCCGGCAGAAGCCCGCCGGGACTGGCGCACTGGTGCATGGTGCGAAGATAGTCGATGGGGTCTTCGCCCGCCTGGAGGGCCAGATGACCCCGCTCGCCGGCAAGCAGCGGCCAGGCCCGGCCGACGCCGCTGCCGTCATAGGGGCGGCCGTCGTCATATTCCCCGTAACCGTCCTCGTTGTAGCGGCGATAGACCGCGCCCGAGGGCGTCTCCACCCGCAGCACCCTGTCGACAACCTTGATGGTGTCGGCAACCCGCTTGTCGCTGGCGTCGCGGAGGCCAAGCCGCACCAGCCATGAGAAGTCCATGGCGACCAGGCAGCTTGCTTCGATCGTCTCGCCGTTGCGGTTCCGCAACATCACCCGACCGGTCAGCCCGCCATCCATCTGCAGCGGGGCGATGCGGACATAGTAGCCATCGACACCGATCGACTCCGCCATCGGCGTCTCCGCGACGTAGCACCACTGCTCGATCCGCTCGTTCCAGTCGTCGGCGAGATCGAGCGCGTAGTCGCGAGCGGCGGCGTCAAGCCACGGCGCCGCGGCCGCCAGCGCCGCGATGGCGATCGCCACGGTGAAGGCGCTGATACCGGGATTCTCCTCCCAGCGGTCCTGCTCGCTGGTCGGGCCGTTGCGGGCGATCGAGGCCACAGCCGCCCGGACCATTTCGGTCACGCCGGGCAGCTCGTGACTGCCCATCTCGCGAAGCTTGGCGGCAAGGAGGATCGGAAACGCCGTCTCGTCGAGCTGGATCCCGGTCCAGAACGGCTGGCCGCCGGGAAAGTAGTTCTGCGACCAGTGTCCTTCCGGAAGCTGGACGGCGATGAGATGAGCGAGCATACGGCGGGCGTCGTCGACCTCGTTGACCGCAAGCAGCGCGAAGGCCCCCATCACCGCGTCGCGCGGCCAGACCAGGTGGTATCCCCCAAGGGTGTTGGTGTGGTTGCCCCACGGCGTGCTCATGCTCGCCACCACCGCACCGGGAAACATGCGGTCCTCGTGCATCTTGAGCACCGTTGCCGACATCAAGCCCTCTTCGGCGAGGGCCGGCTCGGGCGACGGCAGCCTGAGGTTGGCGCCCCAGCGTTCCCATCCCTCGATGAAGTCCCGCCGGATCGGATCGTAGCCTTCGGCGAGGGCTGACAGCGCCAGCGTGCGCGCGGCTTTCGAAGACGGCGCAAACGCGACCGCCGCCACCCCGGCCGCGTCGGCGAGCGATCCCGACAGCGCCACGTTGCCACGCTGGGCGCTGGCGAAGCCGTAGGTGAAGCGGCCGTGACGGGCGAGGTCCTGCCACCCGTCCGAAGCCCCGACATAGCCGGCGCTGAGGTCGGTCATCGGCACGTCGGCGCTGATGCACATGCCGCGGCCGAAAATCTCGGCATAGAGAGCGTCCTCGCCCACCCAGGCGGAATTGTCGTACCCGCTCGCGCCGAGGTGCGGCGCGGCGATGATGCCGAGGCGATACGGCCCCTCGAGCTCGTAGCGCATGAGCAGGACATCGCGCCACGGGTCGGGCAGGAACTCGACCGTGAGGCGGTAGTCGTCGCCCATGTGAACGACGGTGAGGAGCGGGATCGTCGGCTTGGGCTTCGACAGGCGGTAGCGGTTGACGCGCTTGAGGTCGATCCACTTGTCATGGCCGAGGAGATAGAACCCGATGTCGCGGGTCTCCGGATGGCCTGTGGACGGCCAGTAGATCTCGTTGACGATGCCGTGGCCGATCGTCACCCACAGGCGCGAATGGCCAAGCGCCGTCGTGACGAAATCCTTGTCGCTGGAGGACCAGGTCGGCCCGATTCCCGGCGCTCCGAACGCTTCTCCGCCCATCCCGTCGCCCTCGCCGCAAAGGGGATACAACCAAGGCTCGATTGCTAGCACAGCCTCGCCTCACCGTCGGCAGGAAAAGTGCCGCGCCGGGCCGCGCCATGGTTAACCTTTGCCGGGGTGGGCATCGGCCCGCGGATGACGGTAAGGTCGCGTTCTGAAGACCGGGGTGAGGAGGCGGCCGGTGGTCATCGACGGCGTGATGCTCCTGTGGTTCGGGCTCACTGCGCTGGCGGTGGCCTTCGTTGCGCTCGACATCCGCAGAACCCCCGAAAACCCGGTGATGAAGTGGGCGTTCGTCCTCTTCACGCTTTACTCCGGGCCGTTCGGCGCCTTCCTCTACGTGCTCGGCTGCCGCGAGCCGCTGCCCGGGCTGCATGAACAGTACGTCTCGGCACGATGGCGTCAGGTGCTCGGCTCGACCATGCACTGCGTCGCCGGCGACGGCATCGGCATCATCGTCGGCGCAGTGATCGGTACCCTGGTTGCCCTGCCCCTTCTCGCCGACATCGCACTCGAATACGTGCTCGGCTTCGCGTTCGGCTGGACCATCTTCCAGGCCCTGTTCATGCGCGGCATGGCGCGGTCCTATGGCGAGGCGCTCCGCAACACGTTCCTCCCCGAGCTCCTGTCGATGAACTGCCTGATGGGCGGCATGATCCCGGTGATGGTGATCGCATTCGTCGGCAACCCGGACGCTCATGATCCCGCCCGGCCGCTGTTCTGGTTTCACATGTCGCTGTCGCTGATGACCGGCTTCGTCATCGCCTATCCAATGAACTGGTGGCTGGTCGCCAATCACCTCAAGCATGGCATGATGACGGTGCGCCCACGCGATGACAGCGCTCCGGCGACGCCGCAGGGCATGGCCATGTCCGGCATGGCGGGCGCCCCCGGCCACGAGGCGGCGAGCATGGCGACGCCGCATCGACCGATTCCGCCGCTGGCGGTGATGACGGCGATATCTTTCCTGGTATTGGCGGCGGGGCTGCTGATCGCGTATGTGTTCGGCGACCTCACCCGGGCGCACCCCCACGCCATGTAGGACGGCCGCCGTTACGCAACGAGAAGGACTCTCCCGTGATCCTCGTCACCGGCTACTTCCGCATCGCCCCCGAGGCGGTCGACGCGCTTCGCCCCCACATGAAGGCCGTGATCGAGGCGACGCGCCGGGAAGACGGCTGCATCCTCTACGCCTTCGCCGAGGACGTGATCGAGCCCGGCACGATCCGAATCGTCGAGCGTTGGCGCGACTGGCCCTCGCTCGAGGCGCATGGCAAGAGCCCGCACATCGCTGCCTGGCGCGTCGCAAGGCAGGACATCGTGGTCGAGAGCGCCGAGGTGCTTGCCCACGCGGGTAGCGACGAGCGGGTGCTCTAGCCCGACTCAGGCGAACGCGGCCGGCGTAGTGCCGCTACCCCCCGAAATGCACGGCGAGCCACACTGTCGGCTCGTCCGGCGCGGTCCATGTCACGCGATGGCGGAGATGGGCGGGGAGGAAGATGTGGTCGCCGGGGGAGAGACGTCGCTCGCCCTCGCCCCAGATGGCGAGGCCCGCCGCGCCGCGGAGCAGGATGACCCACTCGTCTCGATGCTGATCGTACCAGAAGTCCGGTGGCGAGGATTGGCCGTGCGAAACGATGCGCTCGATCCGCACGGCTGGGCTGTCGAGCAGGGCCTCGATTCGCTCCTCGTCCGACTGCGTCTCAAGATCGCCGAAGATGTTCTCCATTGCTGTCCCCCCGGGTACCGGCCGGCCAATCCGCGAGTCCGTTTTCTGGACCGCGGCGGCGAATGGCGATAGACATTTTGATCGGAGTACGCGTTTCGGGAAGAGTCATCATGTTCGGTCTGCGGCGGATCAGACCCGGTCTCGGGATTCTGTTGTGTGTACTCGCCGTCGCCGCCGGCTGCACGACCTCGCGCTTCGAGCCGCCATCGGGCGGAGGGTCCATCGCAGCGCCGGTGAAGGGGGACGCGGCCCGCTTCGCCTTTGCTCCGATCGACGGCGTCCCCGTGGTGGTCCTCCAGGCCATGTCGAACGCCCTCAACCAGCAGGCGACCGCCCAGCGCCTCAACGTCGTGCCGATCTCCGACCCGTCGACGGTCTACACCGTGCGCGGCTATCTGTCGGCAATCGCCGAGGGCCAGAACGCCAAGTTCGTCTATGTGTGGGACGTGGTCGACCGCCAGGGCACCCGGCTCCACCGCATCACCGGTCAGGAAATCGGCGGGCCATTCCGCAACAACGACCCCTGGACCGGCATCGGCATGACCAACATCAACAACGCCGCCGCGGCCACCATGGGCTCGCTGGCGAAGTGGGTCAGGTAGGTCGACGGTTCACGGCGTTTGCACTGAGGCGAGGCGCTTGTTACATACCGACGCCCGCGCGGGCGGCGAGTCCGCCTCCCAGCCAAACCCAGGCAAGAGCCGCATGAAACTCGTCGCCGGCAACTCCAACCGCACCCTCGCTGACGCCATCGGTACCTATCTCGAAATCCCCCTCGCCAAGTGCATGGTGCGGCGCTTCGCGGACCAGGAGATCTTCGTCGAGATCATGGAGAACGTCCGCGGCGAGGACGTCTTCGTCATCCAGTCGACGAGCTATCCGGCCAACGACCACCTGATGGAGCTGCTGATCATCATCGATGCGCTTCGCCGCGCCTCGGCGCGCCGCATCACGGCGGTGATCCCCTATTTCGGCTACGCCCGCCAGGACCGCAAGCCAGGCCCGCGCACGCCGATTTCGGCCAAGCTCGTCGCCAACCTGATCACCCGCGCCGGCGTCGACCGTGTGCTCACCCTCGACCTTCATGCCGGGCAGATCCAGGGCTTCTTCGACAT